>NZ_KI912433.1:44570-440671 GCF_000518425.1 Pseudoalteromonas sp. 23_GOM-1509m | reverse complement strand
TAGCTGATAGCTGATAGCTGATAGCTGATAGCTGATAGCTGATAGCTGATAGCTGATAGCTCTTTAGAAGGATTTGATATGAAACTCGAAGATATTCGTCGTGAATACCTGCAAGATGCGCTCAGTGAAGACAACTTGCTGGATAATCCGTTTAAGCAGTTTGAAACCTGGCTTGAGCATGCTGTTGCCAGTAATTTGCCCGACCCTACAGCAATGGTGGTCGCTACGGTTGATGACACCGGTCAGCCTTCACAGCGTATTGTGCTGCTAAAGCATTTAGATGATAACGGTTTTGTGTTTTTTACTAATACCGGTTCACGAAAAGCACAAGAGCTTAAAGGCAATAATAAAATTTCCTTGCACTTTCCATGGCACCACATGGAGCGCCAAGTAATTGTATATGGTGAGGCGCGGCCGCTTCCAACGTCTGCCGTGGCTAAGTACTTTTTATCTCGTCCAAAAGAAAGTCAATTAGCCGCTTGGGCGTCGCAACAAAGCCGCCCGGTGTCGTCGCGCAAAGTGTTAATGGAAACCTTTGCCAATATGAAAAACAAGTTTGCCAAAGGTGAAATACCACTCCCTGATTTTTGGGGCGGATATTGTGTTGTGCCGCAAAAAATCGAGTTTTGGCAAGGCGGAGCTCACCGTCTACATGATCGCTTTATGTATCAGCGTCAGGCCGATAATAGCTGGCAAATAACGCGCTTAAACCCGTAGTGGGCTAGTTTTTTGAAGTTTATAGACTCGCATTGCCATCTTGATTTTAGTGAGTTTGATGCAAACCGCGAATCACTTATTAATGCCTGTGTAGCAAAGGGCGTTAGCCAATTTATTGTGCCAGGTATTAGCTTGGCGCAATCTCAAAAATTACTCGAGTTTAAAGCAACTTACCCACAAGTCAGCATAGCGGCAGGGCTGCATCCTTATTTTTTAGAGCAACACCAACAATCACATTTAGAGTCATTATTTAATTTTGCTAAAGCAAATAAAACACAGCTGGTGGCTATTGGTGAGTGCGGGCTCGATCGCAGTATTTCCAATCTTGAAAAACAAACCTTTTTGTTTGAGCAGCAAATAGCGCTTGCTAATGAGCTTGATTTACCGCTAATTGTTCATCACAGGCAAAGCCATGATTTAATTGCGCAGTCGTTTAAGCGTTGTAGGCCAAAAAACGGCGGTGTGATTCATGCTTTTTCAGGCTCAATTCAACAAGCGCACTATTATATAAAGCAGGGTTTTAAACTTGGAGTCGGTGGGGTTATAACTTACGAGCGTGCAGCTAAAACACGTGCGGTTATAGCAAAGCTTGAGCCGCAGCAGTTAGTGCTTGAAACTGACTCACCTTCAATGCCGCTAAGTGGCTATCAAGGGGAGGTAAATACCCCACTGCATATTCCTAACGTATTTGATGCGCTTTATGGTTTAAAACCAAATAGCGATAAATTTCAATTAGCTGAGCAGCTTTATGATTCATGCTCAGATGTTTTTTGTATATAACGATTTACTTGCCAGCGCTTTAATCCTCGGCCTAATTGCCAAGTAAAAATACAGGCAATCACTAACATAAGTAGCACCTGGCGACCTAAATCATGAAAATGATTATGGCTAGCCGATACCGCAGCACGGGTTAAATAGGTAATAGATACAAAGCCAATCGGGCGGTTGTCGTCTGAAATAACTTGCTCAACAAAAGGCGTTTTTAACTTACTAATACCCGGTGATGAGTCAGGTAATAAGCCATATACATGATGCGATTGCCAATTATCGCTGCTCGCAAGTACCACACCTTGTTTGTCATAAATAGTGGCCGAGAGTACAAATTCATCTTTACTGATATTGTTGCATAAGGTGGTCAGTTGCTGCTTGTTTTTTTCTATCAGCGGATTTTTAGCATTCAGTGCCATAAACTGAGTGAGAGATTTAGCTGCGCTATTGGCATTATCGTAAAGCAGTTGATGACTTTGAAAGCTACTATTTATACCCACCCAGCTTAATAATACAAAGCAGCCAGCGGCCAATAGCAAACGGATTAAACGCTTTTTTTGCGAGGCTGTAAGTGGATTTTTAAGATGGTTATTTTTCATAGTCACCGTATATGCTGCTGACAGCATTTTGATTTGATGTTACAACTACACTATAACCTTAAATCCACCCTGATGGCGAATTTTGTATCTTATATCCTTATCATCAATGCGCTAAATGTCAGGAAATATAAACGGAGATCCCATGTCGGATGCGAACATGGCACAGCACAGCGCTGAGCAACCATTATCACAACTTACCCTAAATAAATGGTTCAGCTATCAAAAGGGCGTATTTGCACCTTTAAATACAATTCCAAGCAGAGAGCGAGGGCTTTTTAGTATCGCATTTGCAGGCGATTTTAGTATGGCGCATATCAATAGCATGATTGAATTTTTTGCCACTCATCAGCAAAATGTGACAGCAATGTGCCAATACCAGCCAGATTTAGGGTTATCTCCGGCATTATGTTTTTATATAGAAAATACAGAGCAGGCAATAAACCCACTTGAACTTCAAACTTTTGCAAATACCTTGACGTGTCAGTTAGTGCAAGTAACCAATCCCCCTAATTTAAAAAAACCAGGATTATTGGTAATGGATATGGATTCAACAGCCATTACTATTGAGTGCATTGATGAAATTGCGCGTTTAGCCAATGTATATGACGAGGTTGCCAGTGTGACCGCGCAGGCAATGGCAGGTAAGCTTGATTTTAGTGAGAGTTTAAACCAACGCGTTGCCAAGCTAAAAGGGATTGAAAAAAGCTTAATTGATGATCTAAAAAGTGCACTGCCTTTAATGCCGGGTATTAAAGCATTGTGCCAAATTTTAAAGCACCACCAATGGTATTTAGCTATTGCATCAGGCGGGTTTGTGCCGTTTGCAGAGCGTGTACAAGAGTTAATTAATTTAGATGAAGTGCATGCCAATGTATTGGAATTTAAAGACGATAAACTAACAGGTAAGGTGTTAGGAGGCATTGTTGATGCTGAGCAAAAAGCGGTTATTTTAGAATCGCTCCAACAAAAACTAGGCCTTGAAAAAACGCAAACAGTTGCCATTGGTGATGGCGCAAATGATTTAAAAATGATGGCTCAAGCAGGATTAGGCGTTGCTGTGCATGGCAAACCTAAAGTAGTTGAACAAGCCCAAGCGGCTATTTGCCAAGGCTCGTTATTACAATTGCTGTATATGTTGGCGGTTCCGCTAAATCCATCACAGGGTTAACGTAAACGGTTTAACCAAATTAGTTTTCGCCTAGACATTTGCTCAACCTGTTGTTGGTTGAGCGATAAATGTACAAGGGCTTCGTCACTTACATCAATAATATCGCCAACTCCCGATACTGACCACAAGGCATCCTCTAAGTCTTTAGCCTTGTGAATTGCGTATTGGCTAACGTATTTTAGCTCATTTGCTAAGTAGTCAGTATCGAGTCGACCAGTACGTGAAATATATAAACGCATTATAAAAACCAGCTCAGACTTCAGCCCTTTACTTATTTGCTGTTTAAACTCGCTGCAGTCGGTGCCTAAAATACACTGACTGGTAATTGCATCGGCTATATTTTCTTTTTTAGGATCGAAGTTAATCACCAAACTAAATTCTAATGGCGAGTCTTGGCGAGATCGCTCTTTAATATTCGGGGTGATCACATCAGCAATGTGCGCTTTAGTAATAATATTTGATAAGTCTGTTTTAGTATTTAGCAGTGAAAAATTTTGTAAAATAACATGCAGAGGGCTTGGATATAAACCAAATCCCATGGCGCCAATTTCAAAGTGAGCCATTGATTTATGTAAGTATATTGGGAACTGGCAAAGTGTTTTGGTTACCATATTTCTAAGTGCTGTAGAAAGCCCAGGTACTTTAGGTGACTCTTCTGCTATTTTTAATTTTTGTTTATTGCTGTTAATTAAAAGAGTAAAAAAATCGACCCCAGTATGAGGCGACTTTTTCTCTACATGTGCTTTTAAATTAATCGTGGTTAACGATTTACTCACCGCCATTACTTCATATTGAATAAGACTTAATGAATAACTTTTGGTGATTTTTTGTAAATCGGGGAATGACAGCGACACGATATCGCCTTTTTTAAAGTTTACTTCTTGATTACACTCTAGCTGTAAACCAAAGACTGAAAAGTCCCGAGTATGGCCATGCAGTACTGAGTCACGGGTGTTAATAACGACGCTGGTTTTATAAAGGTAACGCTTATTAGATCGAAGGTTCACGTACTCTAACGGCACGGTATTTAGCTCCGGCGGTGATGCATGCTTACTGTGGCCAAACAATTTCAATTTATTGGCCAAGGCTTTATCAAATTCATACTGTTGATAATGCTGTTGTTCATGCTTATTACCTACTTGAGTAAGTAGCATTAAATATTTTACGTCTTTTATGGCGCCTTCAACACGTGGTGAAGGCGGTTTATTAAGTTTCTCAATATCTTTACCCAAAGAGTTAGGTAAAGATAAAGGAATATAAGCATCTTCAGTATGGCTTGGCATCAATTGTAATTTAAAGCAGCGCCAACTGTCTCTTCGGCTACCAAAACCAAAAAATAACGCTTTTAATTGTGCATGTTGCTCAAGCTCTGAACGAGTGGCTGAATAGTAGTAAATTTTTCCTGCAGAGACATGGGTAAAGGTATATAAATATTCCTCTTTTACAGCAACAGGTTTTAGTGCCAAGTTACGAATACGCTTATGGTTTAACACACTGTATAGGCAAGATACTTTGCGCTCATCGGTAAAGTAACGCTGAATAAACAGGCTGTTTTCTGTAGTTAAACTTAAGCTTGGATAATAAACACCGTTTTTTTGACTTATAAAAACGTATAGCGAATTGACCCTTGGAATGTAATATTGCTCGTATCCTTTAGAAATAACTGCATCGAGGGTGTTATCTAAGTTCACTTTGTAGCGGCGTTTATTGCCGTGAATAAAGCTTTCTAAAAAATGGTCAAACGCGGTGTTGTTTTCTTTAAATGTGCGTTTTAAGCGAATATGATTAAATTCATCCGAGGTGTTTTCTATCGCAACCACTTCGTATTCAATCCCATTTTTTAACCCAAGCTCAAAATCTTGTTCAAGGCCAACTAAGTGCATAACAATAAGCTGACCTTTTTTTAAGTTATAGCGGGATGCCAACTTAATTTTACAGCCACTGAGTGAAATATCAGAAGTACTTGCTTCAATTTTTGTTTGCTCATCGTACTCAATAGTAATTTTAATTGAGTAATTCATTCGCTCTTCGCTACGACTTTCATAAGCCGCAAACTTAATTACATCGGTGGGTAGTTCGGGTAATGGTTCAATTATTTTAGCTGGGGTGGTCGTTGATTTTTGCTGTAATACACGATAATTATTTTCGGTATTCATCACCGCTTCGTACACGGCAAGGGTGTAGCCTTTATGTTGTTTTATTGCTGCTTCGAATACTTCAATGGCGGTGTCATCCATAAAGTGTTGTTTACCGTTATGCTCATATGGTTTTACTTGGCCGGTTACTGAGCCACGCAGATCAATAAAGCGGTCTATCGGCTGAGATAAACGCGACATTTCCATTTTTATTAAAAACTGCTCGGGTTTGCTTAACTCGGCGGTTTTTGACTTGAAAATGAGATCAAACTTAGCATTTCCCAAATACTGTTTTAATTCATTTACAAGCGCTTCATGCTTGAGCAATACGTTTTCAGCCATTTATAAATCATCACCGTCTAATTTAAAAGTAGGTATACTGTTGCAATCATTTATTAGAGAATTAAATAAATCTAATATCGAAAAGTAGTTAAATGCGACCACGATATTATGCGTAACTATACTTTGTGTTTATTGTTATTCGTTATGAGCCAATTAATTGGCATGTTTTTATTAGCTTTTTAAAGCAAGAAGCATGCCCTAAAGCAGGTTAAATGAAACTACATCAGTATAGTGTGAGTGTGATACTAAATGCGCTATTCCACAAGGCGTTGTTGCTAAGGTAAAGCCAGCAATGGCAAAATAAGCGCTTAACAGTCAATATTTCAAAATAAAGAATAGTAGGTAAGGTTTTAAATGGCTAAAGCGGCAAAAGTAGAGTTTGTTTGTACAGAATGTGGCATGAACTATCAACGCTGGCAAGGTCAGTGTCGCTGCGGTGCGTGGAACACATTAGCAGAGTTTAAACCTTCTGCAGGGCAAAGCAAAAAAGTAGCAGCTCGTGCAAGTGTCGGTGGCTACGCCGGTGGTATTGGCGGTGGCTCTAAAAAAATTAATGAAGTAGCAACCTCAGAGGCAGAAAAACAGCTTACTGAAATTGGCGAACTTGACCGTGTACTAAGCGGCGGTGTAACCACCGGCTCGGTTAATATTATTTCTGGCGATCCGGGGGCGGGTAAAACCACGCTACTATCGGATTTAGTGGCAAGAATGTCTCAGCGCATGCCATCGCTTTATTGTACTGCTGAGGAGTCTTTGTCGCAGTTTAAAAACCGAGTAAACCGTTTAAAACTTAACTATAACGAAGATGAGCTCTATTTACTTTCTGAAACCAGTGTTGAAACCATTATTGAAGAGCTGGATAAAAACAAAATTAAGTTTGCCGTTATCGACTCTATTCAAGCCGTGGTCACCGACACCGCTAATGGTAGCCCTGGCTCACCCTCGCAAGTAAAAAGTGCCGCTCAAGCGCTAACCCAATATTGTAAGCAAAACGATGTCACTATGTTCATTATTGCTCACGTAAATAAAAATAATGAAATAGCTGGCCCGCAAACATTAGTGCATATTGTTGATGCACTGTTACATATTGATACCAACGATGGTCAAGTGCGTACGCTGCGTGCTAATAAAAATCGCTTTGGTGATATAGATACTGTGGGCATTTTTAAAATGTGTGAACGCGGTATGCTCAGTGTGGATAACCCCAGCGAAATTTTCTTATCCGGTTCAACCACTGAATCACCGGGGTCGACGATTACTTGTATTCGTAAAGGTAATCGTAATCTACTACTCGAAATTCAATGTTTAACCACTGAAACAGAAGCAGAATTTCCACAGCGAGTATGTGTTGGTTTAAATATGAACCGGATTAAAATGCTCACTGGTATTTTACGTAAACACACTAAAACTAAAATATTTCACGATACGTTTTTTAATATTGTGGGTGGTCTAAAAATTGATGAATCAGAAACCTGTATTGATTTAGCGCTTGTTACTGCACTTTTAAGTAGTTTGAACGAGTTTGTTGTACCTCGAACCACCTGTATTATGGGGGAGCTAAGTTTAAACGGTGATGTGCGTCCAATCGACAGTGGTGTACCCCGTGTTAAAGAAGCGGCGCAACATGGGTTTACTGAAATATTTATCCCATTTCGTAACTACCATAAATCGATGGAAGGGCTGGGTGCTAAAATAACGCCAGTTAAAACAGTGCACGAGCTACTGAGTTTAATTAACTAGCAAACAAAAAGTGCTTAACGATGCATGTTCTCAATGTTAGTCTTGCTTAAAGCCACTTATATAAAGAGTTTAATAAGGAAATGACATGAAAAAATTAGTGATTGCAGCCGCGATTATTGCTGCAGGTGTGGGTGGCGTAAGCTATGCAAACTATGTTGCAACACAAGAGGTACGTGCTGAGGTTGATAAACAGTTGGCCTTGGTCAGCGAACAAACAGGTGCTAGTTTTAACTACGCAGAGCTATCGGCGAGTGTTATTTCAAACAGTGTTGCCATTAGTAATATTGAAGTGACTAGCCCTGAGGGCGATAAAATTGCCACGGTTGAGCATGTTGAAGTGACAGGCTACGAAACCGATAAAATATCGCCACATACTGCTTTTACGTTAAAAAACTTTCAATTTGATAAAAGCTTTGTCGATACACTGCCTGCAGATACAAATACACAACTTGCCTCAGCCAGTTATGATTTACACTCTTCATTAGATTACGATGAGCAATCAGGTAACAGTGATATTGTTGTTAAGCTGCAAGCTAATGATATTGCCAGTATTGATATGGACATGGGGCTTGCTAATTCTAAAGCGCTTATGGACGCTTCACTTGAAATCAGTAAGGCTCAACAAGCTGCAGGCACTACGCCACTTACTTATGAGCAAGAGTTACAGCAGCAAACAATGATTATGCAAGCAATGAGTAAGCTAGAGCCACGTAATGTTAGCTTAGTTGTTAATAACCAAGGTGATCTTAAAGGCTTATTAGAAAGCGAGTTGGCAAAGCAAGGTATGACGTTAGAGCAAATGCAAACAATGCTTGATCAACAGCTTCAACAAGCACCTGTGACCGAAGAAATAGCCAAGGCGTTAACTGATTTTGCTAAAGGACTAAATTCGTTTAGTGTGTCAGCAAAACTGCCTGAAGGTAAAACTATGATGGAAGTGAATCAGCAACTAATGATGTTAGCAGGACAACCCGAAGAGCTGGTTAAGTTTATAAATTTAGAGGTTAAAGGCAAATAACAGCGGTAAGTTATAAGCCGTCAGGATTCAATTTAAAACAAAAAAGCCGTACTTGATTATTCAAGTACGGCTTTTATTATTTTAGCTGATAGTTAGTGAAGAATACGCGCTCTAATTGTACCTTCAACCGCACTGAGCTCTTTAAGTGCGACTTCTGAGTGATCTGTGTCTACATCAATAACCACGTAACCAATTGCTTCATCGGTTTGTAAGTACTGTGCGGCAATGTTAATACCGTGCTGAGCAAACGCTTGGTTAATTTGCGTTAGCACGCCAGGGCGGTTGTGATGCACGTGTAACAAGCGGCTGCGATTAGCAAGCTCTGGCAATGATACTTCAGGGAAGTTAACTGCGGTAATAGTTGAGCCGTTATCTGAGTACTTAGCGAGTTTACCCGCTACTTCAATACCAATGTTTTCTTGTGCTTCTTGAGTAGAACCACCTATATGCGGCGTTAAAATAACGTTGTCGAATTCACGCAGTGGCGAGATAAATTCTTCATCGTTAGATTTAGGTTCAACTGGGAATACGTCAATTGCTGCGCCGCTGAGTTTTTTCTCTGTTAGCGCTTCTGCTAGGGCGTCAATATCAACGACAGTACCACGTGAAGCGTTAATTAAAATAGAGCCTTGCTTCATTACCGCCAATTCAGCCGTGCCAATCAGGTTTTTAGTTTGCGGTGTTTCAGGTACGTGCAAGCTAATAATATCAGCGCGTTGCAATAGCTGCGTTAAGTTATGTACTTGTGTCGCATTACCTAAAGACAGTTTGTCTTCAATGTCGTAATACTCCACGTTCATACCAATATTTTCAGCCATAATGCCCAACTGAGTACCAATGTGACCGTAGCCAATAATACCTAAGGTTTTACCACGCGCTTCAAACGAGCCATTGGCTGTTTTTAACCAGCCACCACGGTGCGCAGCGGCATTTCGCTGTGGAATACCACGTAATAAAAGCAGTATTTCACCTAGTACAAGCTCAGCTACAGAGCGAGTATTTGAAAACGGGGCATTAAATACTGCAATACCGCGTTCACGTGCTGCATTTAAATCTACTTGGTTGGTACCAATACAAAAACAACCGATAGCAACTAGTTTTTCAGCTGCATTTAATACCGATTCATTAATATGAGTACGAGAACGCAGCCCCACAAAGTGCACATCTTTAATGCGCTCAATAAGCTCGTCCTCAGGTAGCGATGTTTTAACGTAGTCGATATTGCTATAACCGTTACGTTTTAGCGTTTCAACAGCGCTTTGATGAACACCTTCAAGCAAGAGAATTTTAATTTTGTCTTTTGCTAACGATACCTTACTCATAACCATATCCTATTTAATTTGTGGCCCATTTTTTGTGCCGATAATCACTTTATCAGCACCGCGCTCTGCAAATAGGCCGTTGGTGACTACGCCAACAATTTGATTTATTTGTGTTTCAAGCTGTTTAGCATGGGTAATTTTTAAATTATGTACATCTAAAATAACGTTGCCGTTATCGGTTACAACACCTTGGCGATACACAGGATCACCGCCAAGTTTTAATAATTCGCGGGCAACATAGCTGCGCGCCATCGGAATAACTTCAACTGGCAGTGGGAAATCCCCTAAGGTATCGACTAGTTTGGTGTCATCAACAATACACACAAACTGTTTAGCCACTGCCGCGACTATTTTTTCACGGGTGAGCGCTGCACCACCGCCTTTAATCATTTCGTTTAGAGCGTTAATTTCATCTGCGCCATCAACGTATACATCCAGAGCATCAACATTATTTAGCTCAAATACTTCTATACCAAGTTCTTTTAAACGTGCTGTAGACGCTTCTGAACTAGATACTGCACCAACAATGGTGTCTTTTACTGTGCCTAAAGCATCAATAAAATGATTAACGGTTGAGCCTGTACCAACACCCACTATGGTGTTTTCTTTTACAAACTCCAGTGCAGCCCATGCAGCTGCTTTTTTTAATTCATCTTGTGTCATTGCTATGTGCTCATTTATGTCAAAAATAGACTGTTAGTTTACAAGATTAATTGTTACCAACAGTAGGTTTTATTGGGTGTAATAATAGTTTTAAGAGGCACATCCCACGATTCAATTGGGAGCTTATCCACTTGTTGGCATTCGTGTGCTAGACCAATAAGTTGTGGTTGCTGCCAGTTTTCTTCGTGTAAACATGCCAAGGTTCTATCGTAAAACCCACCCCCCATTCCAAGGCGATTACCAAATTTATCAAATGCAACAAGTGGCATAAGTAGATAATCAAGCGCTGGCAATGGGCATATTTGAGAGCAGTTTAGCTTAGGCTCCAAGATACCATAGCGGTTTGCTCTCATGGGTGAGTTTTTTTCATATCGTTGAAATAGTAAATTAGCCCCGTTGAAAGGGTGAATTACAGGTAAGTAAACATGCTGTTCAATGCTCCATAATTCATTAATTAACAATGAGGTATCTAATTCGCCATCATTGCTTAAATAAAGCGCGATATGGCTTTTTTTGGCCGAGTTCATGCTTTTTAAAAATTGAATAAAATTCACTTTAAGCGAGTGGGCCGCTATTTCTTGCTGGTTTTTTGATAGGTTATTACGTGCTTTACGAATATCGTGTCTTATTTGTGCGCGATTATTACTCATTAAATAACTAAACCATGATTAAAAAGAGAATAAATTAGGAAATAATAAGTACACAGCAAGCACAATAAGTAATATTACGGCTGTAGAAATCAGCGAATATAAAACAAGGTTACTGCGTTTTTTGGGCGTAGTAGAGAGTGGCTCATCAAGCATTAAATCGTCATCTTCCCATACTTCATTTTTTTCATCAGGTAATGATAATTCAACCTCAGGGAGACGTTGCTCAAGATCCTCAAGTTTTTCTTCAAGACGAATTAAGCTACTAGTAATGTAATCTAGGGCATCAAATAAGCGCTGATCTCGCTGGCTGTCGTGCGCTTTTTGAGAAGTAGCTTGTGTAGGGGCTGTTTGCTGAAGTTTGCTTTTGATCCCCAGCGTTGAAAGTAACTTAGCTTGCTTAAGGGCTTTCTCTTTGTTGCTAGGAGCAAACAGCGGCTTGCCATTAAAAAATGCCGCCACCTTTTCAGGTGAGGTTTTTAGTTTTTCTGTCAGTGCATTGGTCACTGCTTGGCTGTCTGCGCCTTCTGCAAGTCCTACAAATATAACACGAAAATTGTCGGCCATTTTTTATCCCTAACACGCTTTATTGTATAAGCAGAGTATATACCTAAAATGTTAAACAGTTCGAGACTGTTTTATGACTAACTTAATACACATAGCAAAACGGCCCTAAAAAGGGCCGTTTTAATATTAGCTAGGTGGCTTACAGGCCAGCTGCTGCGCGAAGTGCGTCTGCTTTATCTGTGCGTTCCCATGGGAATTCATCACGGCCAAAGTGGCCGTAAGCCGCTGTTGGAAGATAAATAGGGCGCTCAAGATCAAGCATTTGAATCAGGCCGTAAGGGCGTAAGTCAAAGTGTTCACGAATAAGTTCGATTAAACGCGCTTCTTCTAATTTACCTGTGCCAAATGTTTCAACACTGATAGATGTTGGCTCTGCAACACCAATAGCATAAGACACCTGAAGTTCACACTTGTCAGCAAGGCCAGCAGCAACAATGTTTTTAGCAACATAACGTGCAGCATAAGCCGCTGAGCGGTCAACTTTTGATGGATCTTTACCAGAGAAAGCACCACCACCGTGACGAGCCATGCCACCGTAAGTATCTACAATGATTTTACGACCAGTTAAACCACAGTCACCCATTGGTCCACCAATTACAAAACGGCCAGTTGGGTTAATAAAGAATTTAGTGGCACTAGTAATCAGCTCAGCAGGAAGTACTGGCTTAATAATCGTTTCCATTACCGCTTCTACTAAATCACTTTGCGATACATCTTCGCTGTGCTGAGTAGAAAGTACAACGGCATCAATGCCTACTGGCTTGCCATTTTCGTATGCAAACGTAACCTGTGATTTTGCATCTGGACGCAACCAGTTAAGCTCGCCGCTTTTACGTACTTGTGCTTGGCGTTGTACTAAACGGTGAGAATAAGTAATTGGAGCAGGCATTAATACTTCAGTTTCGTTACATGCGTAACCAAACATTAGGCCTTGGTCGCCAGCGCCTTGCTCTTCAGGGCTTGTACGGTCAACACCTTGGTTAATGTCAGGAGACTGTTTACCAATCGTGTTTAAAATTGCACACGAATCGGCATCAAAGCCCATGTCTGAATGTGTGTAACCAATTTCACGTACTGTTTTACGTGTAATTTCTTCGATATCAACCCATGCGCTAGTCGTGATTTCACCACCAACCATAACCATACCGGTTTTAACGTAAGTTTCACACGCTACACGGGCATGAGAGTCTTGCTCTAGGATAGCATCAAGTACCGCATCAGAAATTTGATCGGCGATTTTATCCGGATGACCTTCAGAAACAGATTCAGAAGTAAATAAATGTTTTGCCATTGTAATTATGCTCACAAATATTGCGCTTCACAAACGTCGGTATTAGCGCTAAAAAATTAAGGCGCGTATTTTATCTAAAACAAATGAACTTGCATAGTTTTTTTACGCCTAGACGTCTAAATAAAATATCTAATAGTAAATGGTTCTTAAAAAATATTCATAATGCCCTATTTTTATGGGTTTTTAATTGCACACAGCCCCCACAATAAGTAAGAATGGGGATAAATAAATACCCGCGCAAATACATATAAAGGTAGGAGAATTCATGCCATCTCGCAAAGAACTTGCAAATGCTATTCGCGTCTTGTCAATGGACGCAGTACAAAAGGCCAAATCTGGTCACCCTGGAGCCCCTATGGGCATGGCTGATATCGCAGAAGTATTATGGCGCGATTATCTAAAACATAACCCAACAAATCCAGAGTGGGCTGACCGAGATCGATTTATACTCTCAAATGGTCACGGTTCAATGCTAATTTATTCTCTACTGCATTTAAGTGGTTATGACTTGCCACTGGACGAAATTAAAAACTTCCGCCAAATGCATTCTAAAACACCAGGCCATCCAGAATATGGATACGCGCCAGGAATTGAGACCACTACGGGCCCATTAGGTCAAGGGATCACAAATGCGGTAGGTATGGCGATTGCTGAAAAAGCATTAGCAGCGCAGTTTAACCGTGAAGGCCACGACATTGTTGATCACCACACGTATGCGTTTATGGGTGATGGCTGTTTAATGGAAGGCATTTCTCATGAAGCATGCTCACTAGCCGGTACATTAGGCCTAGGCAAATTAGTGGCATTTTGGGATGACAACGGCATTTCAATCGACGGTGAAGTTGAAGGTTGGTTTAGTGATGATACCCCAGCACGTTTTAAAGCATACGGCTGGCATGTAATTAGTGACGTTGATGGCCATGATAGCGATGCAGTAAGTGCAGCAATTGCAGAAGCTAAAAGCGTGACTGATAAGCCAACACTAATTTGTTGTAAAACTATTATTGGTTACGGCTCACCTAATAAATCAGGTAGCCACGATTGTCACGGTGCACCACTAGGTGATGACGAAATTAAAGCGTCTCGCGAGTTTTTAGGTTGGACGGGCGATGCATTTGAAATCCCTGAAGATATTTATGCACAGTGGGATAACAAAGAAAAAGGCCAACAGCTTGAAGCAAGCTGGGACGAAAAATTTGCCGCATATGAAAAAGCATACCCAGAGCTAGCAGCAGAATACAAACGCCGTACACATTCAGAATTACCAGCTGACTGGGCTGAAAAATCACAAGCGTACATTGAAGAGCTGCAAGCAAACCCAGCAAACCCAGCATCACGTAAAGCGTCGCAAAATGCATTAAATGCGTTTGGCCCGTTACTACCTGAATTTATGGGTGGTTCTGCCGATTTAGCGGGTTCAAACTTAACAATTTGGGATGGCTCTAAAGGCTTAACTGCTGATGATGCAAGTGGTAACTACATTTACTACGGTGTACGTGAGTTTGGTATGTCGGCCATTATGAACGGTATTGCACTGCATAAAGGCTTTATTCCTTACGGTGCAACGTTCTTAATGTTTATGGAATACGCACGCAACGCGGTACGTATGGCTGCATTAATGAAGCAACCAAGCATTTTTGTATACACGCACGATTCAATCGGTTTAGGTGAAGATGGTCCAACTCACCAACCAGTTGAGCAAATTGCGAGCATGCGTTTAACGCCTAACCTATACAACTGGCGCCCATGTGACCAAGTTGAGTCAGCAATTGCATGGCAACAAGCTATTGAACGTAAAGACGGTCCTACATCATTAATCTTTACTCGCCAAGGCTTAGAGCAGCAAGCTCGTGATGCCCAGCAATTAAGCGACGTTAAAAAGGGTGGTTACATCTTAAGTTGTGACGGCAATCCAGAGCTTATTTTGATTGCAACGGGTTCTGAAGTACAGCTAGCGCAAGACTCTGCGAAAGAGCTACGTGCGCAGGGTAAAAAGGTACGTGTTGTATCTATGCCATGTACTGATGCGTTTGAAGACCAATCGCCTGAGTACAAAGAAAGCGTATTACCAGCAAGCGTTTCACGTCGCGTAGCGATTGAAGCGGGTATTGCTGATTACTGGTACAAGTATGTAGGCCTAAATGGCGCCGTAGTTGGTATGACCACCTTTGGTGAGTCGGCACCGGCAAACGAGCTATTTGAGTTCTTCGGCTTTACGGTAGAAAATGTAGTTAACAAAGCAAACGCATTGTTTTAAGCAACTGCTTTAACATTTAAAAGCCCGCCCTGCGTAAAATAGGGCGGGCTTTTTTATGAGTTGTACTTTTATCACTTCCTCTAAAGCATAGCGTCTCATCGCCCTCTTTGTGCACAAATTATTAAAAATTTATTTGAACACAGAGAAGCAAGTGAGGTAATACAAAACCCAAATTTCAAAGTCAATTCTGCTGTTTGATTACTTCCTCTAAAGCGTAGCGTCTCATAGTCCTCTTTGTACAAAAATCATTAAAAGACCTGTTCAAAAGTTTAGCCCGTTGCTCACAACCTATTTCCCATAAAGTCTTTCATTTTTAATCTTTTGGCTTCTAAATGAGTAATTTTCACAGCACTTAACTTGCAAGGTTTTTGTGTATCAGGCACTGTGGGGGTAACAAAATTATAAATTAACAACAGGAGTTAACATGCCAAAGTTCGATAACGTTAGTGTGGTTAAAAAAGCCAATGTGTACTTTGATGGCAAAGTATCAAGCCGTACTGTGCTTTTAGGTAACGGTGAAGCAAAAACCTTGGGTTTTATGCAACCCGGTGAATTTGAGTTTAATACTAACCAAAAAGAGTGCATGGAGTTGTTAGCAGGGCAGTGGGATGTATTACTACCTGGTGAAAGCGAGTGGAAAACATTTAATGCGGGCGAGTCATTTAATGTTGATGCTAATGTGAGCTTTCATGTAAAAGTAAGTGATTTTGCAGATTATTGTTGTTCATACACCGATTAATTTGTTGGTTGATTAAATTATCAACACCTCTAAAGGCCGCTTCAAAGCGGCTTTTTGCATACTTAATGCTAAATGAATGATCTAAATCAGGTGGGGTAATAAATAATTGCGTAATTTTCATTTTTTCTCTTGTGTTAATTCGTTTAGCCCCCAATACTAACTATGAGGTAACAAATAAAAGGATACCCTATGAAAATTAATCTTTCTGGTCACCATGTTGACGTTACTGATTCTATTAAAGAACACATTAACGAAAAGTTCTCAAAAGTCGCGAGCCATTTTCCATCATTGATATCTCTAGATATTATTCTTTCAAAAGAGCATCATAAGTTCCAAGCAGAAATTAGCACAAATTATGAAGGTGCGCGTATATCGGTAAAAGGGGAAAACGAAGTTATGTATCCTGCTATTTCCAGCGCAGCTAAAAAACTCGATGCCGCACTAAAGCATCGTAAAGGGCAAATAAAAGCGAACTTACATGAAAAGCCTGTAAGTACCACACCAGAAATAGCACATGAAATCATCCAAGAGATGGATTTAAATTAATAACTAACAGCGTGTTATTTTAAAAAGAGCCTAAGGGCTCTTTTTTATTGCCTGTAAATTAGGTAAGTTATGCATTCACACAGTTTATTAATGATAAAAATTAATAATAAAAGCACATAACACACCAAATTTGAGAAGTTAATGCAGTACACACAAAACACATGGAAGTCTCGGTTAGGGGCGCTCGGCCCAGGTATTTTAATGGCAACCGCTGCCATTGGTGGCTCACACTTGGTGGCCTCTACTCAAGCAGGCGCATTATTTGGCTGGCAGCTATTTTGGCTTATTGTGGTGGTTAACGTTTTAAAGTACCCGTTTTTTCGTTTTGGTATGGAATACACACTCGCCACCAAAAACAGTTTAGTAGAAGGGTATAAAAACCAAGGCCCTGGCTATTTTTACAGCTTTATTGCCCTCAATATTATTGCCGCTGTGGTAAATACCGCAGGTGTATTGTTGCTTACGGCGAGCTTATTACACTACGCATTACCTATTAGCATTCCTGTTACATTATTGTGTTGGGTAATATTGGCCGTGTGTTTAATTATATTATTACTGGGGCATTTTAAAGCGCTCGATAACGTAGCAAAAGCTATTATGGGGCTACTTACTATAGCAACCATCACTGCATTGGTTATTGCTATAAATAACGGCCCAGTAGCGCCTATAAACTACGTTGGCCCCTCACCATATGAACTTGCCATGTTAGGCTTTATGGTTGCCTTAATGGGCTGGATGCCAGCGCCTATTGAAATATCGGCACTGAGCTCGTTGTGGCTTAAAGAAAAACAAGCTCAGCAAAGTGTGACTAAAAACCAAGGCTTATTCGATTTTAATCTAGGTTATTGGTTAACCGCCGGGCTTGCGCTGGTATTTTTTAGTTTAGGTGCGTTAGTGCAATATGGGCAAAACAGTAATATAGAGCTCGGTGGTGTAGCGTTTGCTAAACAGCTGATTGATATGTACGCATCAACAATAGGCGAGTGGGCAAGGCCTTTGGTATCAGCCATCGCGTTTTTGTGTATGTTTGGCACCACACTCACCGTACTTGACGGTTACGCCCGCACACTTAACGAATCACACAAATTACTTGGTTTTAAGCAATCTAAACACAGCTTAAATACGTGGCTTATACTGCAAGCATTGGCCGGTATGGCGGTTATTTTATTTTTTAAATCAGCCCTTGGCCCTATGCTTATCTTTGCAATGACACTTGCTTTTGTAACCACACCGGTTTTTGCATGGCTTAACTTCAGCCTAGTGCGCTCAGAGCCCGCGATTAAACACAGTCTACTTTTGCGTAGCTTAACGTGGTTAGGTTTAGTGTACTTGGTTGGTTTTGCTGTAGCGTTTGTGGTTTGGAAGTTGATGTGATTTTATTTTCGAGGTTTGAGGTGAAAGGTGCAAATCAAACGACCTCTACATAAATACCGACTAGTGTGGACCACGATAGCCTGCGGTGGGCGAGAATTGGCCTGTCAAAAGTAATAGCTAGGTGAAAAAGATGATCATACTTGAAAGCCAAGTATTTAAGACAATCCCTAAGTCTCCAGAACAGAGCTGTATCTTTTTAAATAATACGCAAACAGATAAAGTTGTTGATGGTACTTATTTGGAACTTTGTATTAAAGCAGGTTGTAAATACCTTGTCTTTATGACGGATGACACTCCTTACGAGGATATGCTTCATATCCATCTCTTGAATGAGCACCTTGATATTGTTGATTCAGCTACGATTGGTAGCATGTATTCAACGGGATCTTTTCGAAATTATAATATTCAAAACTCGAACACGTTAACTTTTCATTTTATTGGCGATGCTAAATGGAAAATAGAAATACTAGATAGCAAGGAATTCTTATTTCCTCTTGTTTCTTCACTTAAAGGAGTTTCGAGAAAGAATATTTTTTATCAATATTTTAAAATTTATAACACCCCTTCGTTATAAACCTTGTAACTTTAAATTGTCCTAGGTAATCATTATTTTATGTTTAATCTACAAGGTGGAAACTATGATATTTAATATGCTCATTACAGACAACTTCGCATCATTTTATGGTGAGGATAAAGAAGTACATATTTTTATTGATAGTTTTGATAATCAAAAGTTTGAAATGCGAATAGGGGACTTAGAACACTCGAAACCACTCGGTAGTGTTATCGCTTTTACTGATGATGAGTTAAATATAAAGTTATTAGCGCTTTATATTAGATATTAATACACAAAAAAAATGAGCTGTAAATGGAAATAAGAACAGGCGAGCTTTCAAACCCACACGTTATAAAACTATTACAAACGCATCATAACGATATGCTAAATCACTCACCTGTTGAGAGCGTACATGCACTTGATGTGAGTAAACTCACTCAGCCCGAGATAACCTTTTATAGCTTATGGATTGATTGTAATTTAGCTGGTGTTGGTGCATTAAAAGCGCTCAATACAACTCATGGCGAAATTAAATCAATGCGTACATCAAGTAACTATTTACGCCAAGGCATAGCGGCTAAGCTACTTACGCATATTATTGAGCAGGCAACACTGCGAGGTTACAAAAAGCTAAGTTTAG
The DNA here is from genome assembly GCF_000518425.1 of Pseudoalteromonas sp. 23_GOM-1509m. NCBI lineage: Bacteria > Pseudomonadati > Pseudomonadota > Gammaproteobacteria > Alteromonadales > Pseudoalteromonadaceae > Pseudoalteromonas > Pseudoalteromonas sp. 23_GOM-1509m. The sequence continues at coordinate 421,582 of NZ_KI912433.1, read as the reverse complement.
AAACTGGAACAGCAGAGGCATTTGTACCCGCACAAAAGCTTTACGCTCAATTTGGTTTTAAAGAGTGTGAACCGTTTGGTGATTATGAGTTAGATCCGTATAGCTTATTTATGAGTAAAGAGCTTTAAAAGTGAGAAAGGGATATTATGGCTTATAAAGTTGGACTTAAAGCCCCTGCACTGGATGAGTTTGCTAATTTACGTACACAAGTAAAGTGGCAAAATCCTGACGATGAAATATTAAAAGCAAGCATCGAAAACTCACTATTTTGGGTTGCCGTGTACGACACTGATAAGTTGATAGGCACTGGGAGAGTGATTGGTGATGGCGCAATGTATTTTTATATTCAAGATATAATTGTTGCGCCTAGTTATCAAAAACAAGGTATTGGTCGTTTAGTAATGACCCACATTGAAAACTATCTAAGCAGTACCTGCTCTAATGGCGCTACAGTAGGTTTATTAAGTGCTTACGGGAAAGAAAGTTTTTACGCACAATATGGCTATTTAAAGCGCGATGGAGATGTTTTAGGGTTTGGAATGTGTAAGTTTATTTAGTTAATATTATGGATTAAAGGAACTAACTTTTTATATGGTTATTGACCTTACTAAGCCCTTAAGATTACCAAAGGCATTTACTGATAGATTAAGAACATTAGACGAGCTATGCCGTAAACATTACCACTTGGAAAGTATGTTTAAATACAGTTGTGTCCTCGAGTTAGTAAAAGATATTGATAAACACTGCTCGGAAAGAAAAGTTGTCGGTATTCATTATACAAGGGCCATTCCTGAGCAAATAAAAGAAAGAGGACTCCTTGTCAGAAATGGAAGTGAGATTAGGAATACCTTCCTAACAGAACATGGTCATCGGTTTTCTTTAAATGAAATTGACTTTATTAAGAGTTGTTGGAGCGATTTTTTCACTGAAGAATATTGCCCAGCTAGAGATAAACGAATATTTTTTAATTTTACTGAAGTAGCTCTAGGTAATAGTGGTTCGAAATTTTTAATCGGTTTATATGGCGGTGAGCAGGTTATGATGTGTTTTGATTTCGACGACTCTATCGGTATGAAGTTGTCGGAAATTGGTAAACCTCTTCTTATTCGCTGTGCTTTAAATCCATCAAAAGTGAAAACTTTTACTGAGTACCCATGGGGTAAAATTTTAGTTTCATCTTATCACAAGCTTATAAACCCAGAAGCTTGCACTTTTGATCAGGATGGTTATCAATCTATTGCAGTTACAAAAGACGATATTGTAAATATTGAAGTGCTTCCTGAGTAATAACTCAGTCATACTTAGGAGGTGATCTAAAAAGTGGTGCATCGGATTGTTTCTGGTACATCGATCATTTTGTCGGATGGCGTGGCTTCGCCACTTATCCGACCTACGTCAAAAGGTAGGTTGGTTAAGCCGAAGGCGCCACCCAACAAAGTTATAGATTCATGCCTAAAGCTCCGCTGCTAGCGCTGAGCTGTCGTAAATTAATATTTAACTCAGCTCTTTTATCGCGCTACTTATTCCATCTAAACTCAGCGGGTACATTCTGTTATCCATCAGCTGCTTTATAAAATCAATTGATTGATAATACGGCCAGTGTTCAACCGGTTGTGGGTTGAGCCACGCGACTTTATCAAAGTGATTAGTAATTCGGTTTAACCATGCACTGCCGGGTTCTTCATTCCAATGTTCTACTGAGCCGCCAGGATAAGCAATTTCATACGGGCCCATAGAGGCATCACCGACAAATATAACTTTGTAGTCACTGGTGAACTTGTTGATCAGCGTCATGGTATCAATAACGTTTGAGTGGCGGCGTTGGTTATCTTGCCACACGTGTTCGTATAAACAGTTATGAAAGTAGTAAAACTCTAAATGTTTGAACTCGCTGTGGGCGGCGCTAAATAATTCTTCACAGGTATGAATGTAATCATCCATTGAGCCGCCAATATCAAACAGCATCAATACTTTTACGGCGTTGTGGCGCTCGGGTGCCATTTTTATATCGAGCATGCCACCTTGTTTGGCGGTCGCGCGTATGGTTTCGTTTAAATCAAGGGTGTCGCTTGCGCCAGTGCGGGCAAATTTGCGTAGTTTTTTAAGGGCCAGCTTTATAGTGCGTGAGCCAATTTCGCGGTCAGAATCGAGGTTACGGTATTCGCGCTTATCCCACACTTTTACCGCTTGGCGATTGCGGTTGCCGTCTTGACCAATGCGTATGCCCTCAGGGTTATAGCCGTATGCCCCAAAAGGCGAGGTGCCGCCGGTACCTACCCACTTATTGCCGCCAGCGTGGCGTTTTTGCTGTTCTTCTAAACGCTCTTTGAGGGTTTTCATTAGCTCGTCGAGCCCGCCCATGGCTTTTAGTTGGGCTTTTTCTTCATCGCTTAGGTGCTTTTCAAACTCTTTGCGCAACCAATCTTCAGGTAAGTTGTGTTGCTGTTTTAAGCTCTCGAGCAGGTCTAAGTCGGCAATACCGCTAAAGTAATCGCTAAAGGCTTTATCGAATCGATCAAAGTGCGTTTCGTCTTTTACCATAATAGTGCGCGCTAAATGATAAAAGGCGTCTACATCAGCAAATACAACGCCTTGTTTTAAAGCGTTTATTAAATCGAGCAGTTCGCGCAGGCTCACGGGTAAGCGGTATTTGCGTAGCGTGAAAAAAAACTGTACCAACATATTAGCGACGGCTCATAAACGCGAGCTTTTCGATTAGGCTTATGTCTTGCTCGTTTTTAAGTAGTGCGCCAAACATCGGCATTAAGCCGCCTTTTTGCGCTTTGTCGTGCAGGGTTTTGGCGTCTATATCTTCAGCCATTAATAGTTTTAACCAATCCAGTAACTCGCTGGTGGATGGCTTCTTTTTAAGGCCGTTGGCTTCGCGTAAGTTAAAAAACACTTCAAGTGCTTGGCGAACTAAATCTTGTTTAACATGCGGGTAGTGCACATCAATAATTTGCTGCATTTCGTCGCTATTTGGAAAATCAATATAATGGAAAAAGCAGCGGCGTAAAAACGCATCGGGCAGCTCTTTTTCATTGTTTGATGTGATGATCACAATAGGGCGCTCTTTGGCCACAATGCGCTCACCGGTTTCGTATACATGAAATTCCATTTTATCGAGTTCGAGTAGTAAATCGTTTGGAAACTCAATATCGGCTTTGTCTATTTCGTCAATAAGGAGTACTGGGCGTTTTCCGTTTAGTTCAGCGTACATGAAGGCTTGCCACAGCTTACCTTTGACTATGTAGTTACTAATATTGTGAACGCGCTCATCACCTAGCTGGCTGTCGCGTAAACGCGATACTGCATCGTACTCGTACAAACCTTGCTGCGCTTTAGTGGTTGATTTTATATGCCACTGAATCAACTCGGTATCTAAACTTTTTGCCAGCTCTTCAGCCAACATGGTTTTACCTGTGCCCGGCTCGCCTTTAATTAAAAGCGGCTTTTGCAGCATAATAGCGGCGTTTACGGCCTGTTTTAATGCTGAGCTTGCGATGTAATTATCAGTAGAATTAAATTGCACGGGTTATCCTTTATCTGGTCTGAGCAGTAATTATTATGCGTTATAATGCCATAGTTAATCGGCTTCACCAAGGTAGGCAAAACGCGCAATCGTTTTACCGTCTTTTTCAACGGTTTCAGTAAACATACTTAGTGGGCGTGCCCATATGCCGTATTCACCGTATAAGGCTTGGTAAATAACCAATTGCTCGTTGGTTTCGCTGTGAGTTGCCACATGCATAACTTTATATTGTGGGCCTTTGTAGTGTTGATATAAACCCAGTTTTAGTGCTGTAGTCATAGTCTGTTATCTTGTATAATTTGCCTTCGCTTTTTATTATGCCAAAGAATACGCCAATACTATGAATTATATTTCTCTTGATGATTACAAAAAAGCCTGGGTATTTCGCCACAAAGATATTCCGGTTTCAGATATTGATGCAGCTAATATTAAACCGATGACCAGCGAGCGTGCTGCAGTGCTATGGACAACCATGGTGAGTCGTGAACATGATCATCCTGACTTTTTTGATAAAACCGATTGGTGCGCGCAAGAGCAAAACTTTAGCCAAGAAGTAAATTGGGAAGACGCATGGGAAAGCGAAGATCCCCAATTTCCTGACGCTATTTTAAACCACCTAGACTGGCAGGCTAACACCACCGTTTATTTTTGTATGGCGCGCGATAATATTATTGAAACGAGCTTTGATGTGTTTAAACGCAACTGGCAAAACTTTATGTTTTTAGCCGATGGCAGTTTATTAATTGGAAAAAAACGTAATACGGTTGTGCAATTTTTAGAATCAGGCATTGCGAAATTAGGCGAAAAGCCCTAACAATCGGTGCTTAAAAACTGTGCATTACTGTGTTATAAAACATCTATTAAGGTGTTTTTGAGTACAGCGATTGGTCAGTAAAAATAAGCAGTTTGACACAAACCAACAAGTTGAAATGTGGCAAACTGATGCACAAAAAGTGCTTTATGCACAATTATGTAATGCCTTTTATCAGCGTGAGGTGCAGCGCTTAGTGGCTGAACCTAATGGTGATCGTTTACGCAGGCAATTAAAAAGCCTGCCTTATTACATTGAACGTGCCGCAACACGGGTGGCTAATGCAACATCGCCTTTTACGCTCGATGCGCAAAATGGTGGGTGGCTTGAAAAGCAAAAACCAACTCCGCCAGAAGTTAATTCTTCAGCGAATGAACTTTTTTATCAAGTCTATGCCAAAGTTGGGCTGATTATTCCTGTATTATTACAAAATCACGGCCAAATTCGGGTTAGAATAGACAGCATTGATCAAGTAACTAAAACACAGGTTCATTGCAATGAGCTTGGCTGGTTTGATTTTTTAGGTCAAGGGCTTGAGCAGCAAAGTGCGCAATTACTCAAACCCAACAAAGCAACGCTTGCTGCGGCGTGTTGTGGCCACCAGTGGCAGTTTTCAAAGCGCAGTACGCCACGGGTATTATCGTTACGGGAAATGTTATTGGCTGCCAATATTAATTGGCGCAATGTTAAGCGGCCATTGGCGTAAAGCTTACAATTCAAAATTAAAATAAGGAGTGTTTAATGCGATTTTTTCAATTTGGCTTGTTGTGCTTAGCACTTTTTATTCAGTATAGACTTTGGTTTGGCCATAATGGTGTGCAAGACTACACCCGTCTAAAAAATGCGGTAGCATCGCATCAACAAACAAACGAAAAGCTGATCAAGCGTAATAAAGTATTAAAAGCGGATATAGAAGATTTAAAGCTCGGCCTTGAAGGTATTGAAGAGCGTGCCCGCAACGAATTAGGAATGATTAAACCGGACGAAACCTTTATTCGTGTTTTACCGGCTCAACACCATGACAAATAAATTTACTATTGCAGCTATTGTTCCTGCCGCAGGTGTTGGCAGCAGAATGCAACACACAACACCAAAGCAATATATTTCCTTAGCAGGGAAAACCATTTTAGAGCACACGCTCGCTAAGTTATCGCAGTTACCGCAGTTAAACTCTATAGTGGTGGCTTTGAGCGAAACCGACCCTTACTTTGACGACCTTACGCTAGCTGATCCTCGCATCGTGCGTGCTATTGGCGGTAAAGAGCGTGCAGATTCAGTATTAAACAGTTTATTGTTTTTAGCTGCCAATCCACCGACTTGGGTTTTGGTGCATGATGCAGCAAGACCTTTAGTTGATATTGCTGATATAGAGCGCCTAATAGCACAGTGCATGCAGGCTGATGAAGGCGGCATTTTAGCCAGCAAAGTAAAAGACACCATAAAACGAGGGCAAAGCCATGCGCAGCAAACAGTGCCTCGTGATGATTTATGGCAAGCACTTACGCCACAGCTTTTTAAATATGACGAGCTCAAAACAGCACTGCAAAATGCGTTAGCCAATGGGGCAATTATTACTGATGAAGCCAGTGCCATGGAATGGGCAAATAAGCCGGTAAGGTTGGTGGCGGGGCGCAGTGATAATATTAAAATTACCACCCCAGAAGATTTAGACTTAGCAGGTTTTTTACTGCAAAAACAAAATAATGAGAGTGCAACATGATACGAATAGGCCATGGTTTTGACGTGCATAAGTTTGGTGGCCAAGGGCCTTTAACCATCTGCGGCGAAAAAATTGATTACCCGCAAGGCTTTTTAGCGCACTCAGATGGTGATGTAGCTATTCATGCGTTGTGTGACGCGATTTTAGGCTCATTAGCGCTAGGTGATATTGGTAAGCACTTTCCAGATACAGCCAGTGAGTATGAAAATATCGATAGCCGTATTTTACTTCGCCATGTGGTGAGTTTGGCCAAGCAACAGGGCTATGTATTGGGCAATGCGGATGTCACCATTGTTGCACAAGCACCAAAAATGCTGCCGCACATTCAAGCAATGCGAACCAATCTTGCCAGTGATTTAAATGCTGAGCTCTCACAGATAAATGTTAAAGCCACAACCACTGAAAAGCTCGGGTTTGAGGGGCGTAAAGAAGGTATTTCAAGCCATGCCGTGGTCATTATGAGTAAACAAAGCGCATGAGCGAATTAAATTATTTATATGGCGCGCCGCTTTCTAAAGCCGACTTTAAAACCACCGCAGAAGACTTTATGGTCGATGAAGATCTTGGTATAGAGTTTACCGGCAGTGGCGAACATGTGTGTTTGCAAGTGATAAAAAAAGGCGAAAACACTCAATATGTGGCTAAGCTCATTGCACAAAAAGCGGGGGTGTCGCCGCGTGATGTAAGCTATGCAGGTATGAAAGACCGCCATGGAGTATGCTCGCAGTGGTTTAGCGTAAAAGTACCGATTAAAAAACATATTGATTTTACTGAACTCAACAGCGAAAGCGTGTTTGTGGTTTCGCAGCAGCGCCATGAGCGAAAATTGCGCACCGGTTGTCATAAAGGAAATAGATTTACTATTACCTTGCGTAATGTAACCGAACCTTTGGATATTTTGTGCCGTATAAACGCAGTACGCGCCGGTGTGCCTAACTATTTTGGTGAGCAGCGTTTTGGCCGTGATGGGCATAACTTAGTGATGGCTGAAAAAATGTTTGCCGGTGAGCGCATACGCGATAAAAAGCTGCGAGGCATTATTATTTCTGCAGCACGTTCACATGTGTTTAATCAAATTGTTAGTTTACGCGTGGCTGAGCATGGCCTTGCTAAAACCATGCACCGCGAAGTATTTATGCTTAGCGGTAGCAATGCGTTTTTTGAAGATGCGATAAGTGATGAAAATATTGCACGGCTTGCTTCTGGCGATATTATGATGTCGGCGCCCATGGTGGGCAAAAGTGAAAAAGGCTTAACCGAACAAGAAAAAACATGGTTGGCACCGTATCAAGCATGGTGTGATGGCTTAGGTGAGTTAGGGCTTAAAAACGAGCGCAGAATGCTGCGTTTAATCCCTCAAGATCTAAGTGTAGAAACACTTGATGAACGCACATTAAAACTCAGCTTTGGTTTACCCAAAGGCTGCTTTGCAACGGCTTTACTGCGCGAACTGGTTGATTATACTGACGCCAGTCCTCGCGAGCGGAAAGAAAAGGATAACGCAGATGAAGATTCTATTAAGTAATGATGATGGTGTTAATGCCAAAGGTATTGCTGTTTTATACCAAGCATTAACACAAATTGCTGAGGTAACGCTGGTTGCGCCAGATAGAAATTGCAGTGGCGCAAGTAATTCACTGACGTTAATGAATCCTTTGCGTGCAACGACACTCGACAATGGCTTTATGTCGGTTAATGGCACGCCAACGGATTGTGTGCATTTAGGTGTGAATCAATTAATGGATGAAAAGCCCGATTTAGTGGTAGCCGGTATTAACCACGGCGGCAATTTAGGTGACGATACACTTTACTCTGGTACGGTTGCTGCGGCGACTGAAGGTCGTCATCTGGGTTTACCAGCAATTGCGGTGTCTTTGTGCTCTCACCATGGTGAACACTTTGAAACGGCAGCAGCCGTTACGGTCAATATTATTAAAGGGCTTGCTTCGCATCCACTGCCTAAAGATCAGATCATCAATATTAATGTGCCAGATATTCCTTTAAGTGAGCTAAAAGGGGTTCAGGTAACTCGCTTAGGCGCGCGACACAAAGCAGAAACCATGACTAAGCAAAGCGATCCTTGGGGACGCGATATTTTTTGGTATGGTTCTTTGGGTACAGAAAGCGATGCCGGTGAAGGCACTGATTTTTATGCTGTAAATAATGGCTATGCATCAGTTACCCCATTGAGCGTTGATATGACCGCTAAAGACAGTATCAAAGCTGTGGGAGAGTGGTTAGCCGAGTTGGAGATCAACCGTGCTGGCTAATTATACCCGCAGTGCACAAGCGCTTTCAGACCTATTACAACGAGAGGGCGTAGAAGATAAGGAGGTTTTAAAGGCGATTGCGCAAATTCCTCGGCATATCTTTATTGATGATGTACTAAAGCACAAAGCGTATCAAAATACGGCGCTACCGATAGGGCAAGGACAAACTATTTCTCAGCCTTACATTGTTGCCCGCATGACCGAATTGATGCGTTTAGCTGGCGTGAAAAGTAAAGTGTTAGAAATTGGTACCGGATCCGGCTATCAAACCGCGGTACTGGCTAAAACCTTTGATAAGGTGTATTCGGTTGAGCGTATAAAAGCTTTGCAATGGCAAGCAAAGCGTCGATTACATCAGCTCGATTTATATAATGTCACTATGAAACACGGTGACGGTTGGCAAGGATGGCAATCGCAAGCGCCATTTAATGGCATTATTGTGACGGCTGCGGCAACGATTATCCCTCCAGAACTACTCGCACAACTTGCAGATGGAGGCGTATTACTCGCCCCCATTGGTGAGGCAGAACAAAAATTAACCATGGTTATTCGCCAAGGCGATAGCTTTACAGAGCATGTAATTGCGCCAGTAAGATTTGTACCTTTGGTCCCTGGCGATATTGAATAGGAATTCATTTTGAAGTTGTTTACCAAGTTATATGATATGGCCTTAGTGTGGGCTAAGCATCGCCATGCAGAACGTTATTTAGCAGGGATGAGCTTTGCCGAATCGGTTTTTTTTCCGGTGCCACCCGATGTAATGTTAGCGCCTATGTCGCTGGCACAACCGAGTAAAGCATGGCGATTTGCAAGCTTTGCTACCGTAGCTTCTGTGCTTGGTGGCGTGCTAGGTTATCTACTAGGGTTTTGGTTATTTGAACCTGTTGTAGAGCCTTTTATTGCACAAATGCAATGGCAAGATAAATTTAATACGGCACTTACATGGTTTAAAGATTATGGCGTATGGGTGGTATTTTTAGCCGGGTTTTCGCCTATTCCTTATAAGGTATTTACTATTGGTGCAGGGGTATTACAAATGGCGTTTTTACCCTTTATTGTTGCATCGGCGGTTGGACGAGGGGCGCGTTTCTTTTTAGTATCTGCTTTAATGAAATGGGGCGGAGTTAAAATGGAGCAAAAATTACGTCAATATATTGAAGTGCTTGGCTGGGCTGTTGTTGCTTTAATTGTTGTTGCGTACATTTTATTACGTTAAGTACTATATATTAATGTTATTAACGCAGAGGGCAAAACGCATTGAATAAACAAATACGCTGTTATGTTGCTTTATTTATTAGTGTTTTGCTCTGTGCATGCTCGTCTCGCCATGTTCCCGCTCCGGTAAGCAGTTTAAATAATAATATTAATGACTATCCCTCACGGATTAATATTAACGGCGGAAAATACACAGTACAAAAAGGCGATACACTTTACTCGATTGCTTTTAGTGCCGGAAAAGATTTCAGAGAGCTTGCAAAAAACAATTCAATTCCATCACCTTACACTATTGTTCCTGGTCAGGTTGTTTCTCTTTTAGAACCAAGTAAGCCAAGGGTTACAGCAAAAACGAATGAAAAACACCCAGCTAAAAAGTCATCTCATTTACAAAAAAATAACAAAAAATTAAAGAAAGAGCTTGATAAGCCGAAAAAACGAAGGTATGTTCAAAAACAAGCTAACCAAAAAATTAGCAAGTCTCAAGGTTCTACAAACAGAAAGTTGAGTTGGTTTTGGCCTGCTAAAGGTAAAATAATCCAACGCTTTTCTAACAAGGAAAATGGTTATAAAGGCCTACAGATTGCTAATAAAAAGGGGGCGGCAGTATTCGCCGCTGCTCAAGGAACGGTAGTCTATGCGGGTAGTGCACTAAGAGGTTACGGTAATTTAATTATATTGAAACATAATGATGATTACCTAAGTGCTTATGCACATAACTCAAAGTTACTTGTTAAAGAAAAGCAAATAGTGAAGGCGGGACAAAAAATAGCAGAAATTGGTAATTCAGAGTCTTCAGTAACGGCACTTCGCTTTGAAATTCGTTATCGAGGAAAAGCTGTTAACCCTGCTAAATACCTACCCTGAACTAAAGGTGTTGATTGACAGTTCTGGAGAAGGCTCATGGCTAATACAGCAAAAGCTAATAAAACGACTACAGACCTTAATCATAAAGTTATTGATAGCTTGCTCAGGAGAAGTCTTATGGCTGATGTAGCAAAAGCTGAGAAAACCCCCACTGATGATAAGTTTGACGATTCAAAAGTTGAAGAGCCAACGCAACTACTTGATGACGTGGAAGATGAAGACGTATTTGTTAAAGAAGAAGTCACTAAAAACCTCGACGCCACTCAGTTATACCTAGGCGAAATTGGTTTTTCCCCTCTATTAAGTGCCGAAGAAGAAGTTTTTTTTGCACGAAAATCGCTTAAAGGCTGTGAAGCTTCCCGTAAACGCATGATTGAAAGTAACTTACGCTTGGTTGTGAAAATTGCGCGCAGGTATAACAATCGTGGGCTTGCTCTACTCGATTTAATTGAAGAAGGTAACTTAGGACTCATTAGAGCGGTTGAAAAGTTTGATCCTGAACGTGGTTTTCGATTTTCTACTTATGCTACATGGTGGATACGTCAAACCATTGAGCGGGCGATAATGAATCAAACGCGTACTATTCGTTTGCCTATTCATGTAGTTAAAGAGCTTAACGTTTATTTACGTACAGCACGTGAGCTAACGCAAAAGCTTGATCATGAGCCTACCGCAGAAGAAATTGCAGAAAGCTTGGATAGACCGGTCGAAGACGTCACCAAAATGCTACGCCTAAATGAAAAAATCGCCTCTGTAGATATGCCCATTGGTGGCGAGAATGACAGTGCATTATTAGATGTGATAGCTGATGAAAAAAATGTAGGCCCTGAAGGTGAAGTACAAAACAACGATATGAATACGCATATCATTGACTGGTTAGGTGAATTAAATCCTAAGCAACGCGAAGTACTTGCACGTCGGTTTGGTTTACTAGGCTATGAACCCTCAACCCTTGAAGATGTTGGTCGTGAAATAGGCTTAACCCGTGAGCGAGTTCGCCAAATACAGGTTGAGGCGTTACGTCGGTTAAAAGATATTTTGCAGCAAGAAGGATTAAGTACCGAAAGCTTATTTGAACAATTTGCTTAATCTAATCTAAACACACAGAAAAATGAATACAGCCCGGCTTTTTAAGCCGGGCTGTATGCGTTTAAAGCAGTGCTTTTAATTTATAAAGCAGTTCATGCGCCTGACGCGGTGATAGGTTATCAGGGTCTATTGCGCTCATTTGTAGCTCAAGCTCACTTGGCTGGCTGGTTTGTGGCTCACTATCAAACGGTAAAACCTGCTGCTCTGTAGTGACTGTGGTGACACTTTGATGGTTTTCAAGCAAGCTTAGCTTTTGTTTAGCTTGGGCAATAACCGCTTTAGGCACCCCGGCCAGTGCTGCTACTTGCAAACCAAAGCTCTTACTCGCTGCGCCATCTAATACCGTATGCATAAAGGCAATGGTATCGTTGTGTTCGATGGCATCTAGGTGCACATTAACCAGCCCAGGCGTTTGCTCTGCAAGCTCTGTAAGTTCAAAGTAATGGGTTGCAAACAGGGTTTTAGCCGCTATTTTTGAAGCGAGGTGATCAGCTGTCGCGTACGCCAGTGATAAACCATCGTAAGTGCTGGTTCCTCGGCCTATTTCATCCATAAGCACCAATGATTGCGCGGTGGCATTATTTAAAATAGCCGCGGTTTCGGTCATTTCAACCATGAAGGTTGAACGCCCAGATGCTAAGTCGTCACTGGCGCCAATACGGGTAAATATTCTATCTATATTACCAATTTTAGCGCTATCGGCAGGAACGTAACAGCCAATATGTGTCATAAGCACAATAAGCGCAGTTTGGCGCATGTAGGTTGATTTACCGCCCATGTTAGGGCCGGTAATAATCAACATTTTACGCTGGTTATTGAGCTCCACAGGGTTGGCAATAAACGGGTCTTTCATTACCTGCTCTACCACAGGGTGGCGGCCTTGTTTAATGCTGATATTATCGTTATCGCAAAGCTCAGGCTTGGCATAATTAAGTGTTTGGGCACGCTCTGCTAAATTGTTCAGTACATCTAGATCGGCAATTACTGAGGCCATTATTTGTAGCTGCTCAATATGCGGAGCTATAAATTCAAATAACTGTTCGTATAATTGTTTTTCAAGGGCCAGCGCTTTTGATTGGCTGCCGAGAACTTTGTCTTCGTGTTCTTTTAGTTCTGGGATTATATAGCGTTCGTTATTTTTTAATGTTTGACGACGAATGTAATCTGCAGGCACTAAGTGCGAGTTGGCGCGACTCACTTCAATAAAAAAGCCATGCACTCGGTTATAACCAATTTTAAGTGTACTAATACCGGTGCGTTCACGTTCGCGCTGCTCTAGCTGTTCAAGCACATCGGTGGCACCTTGGCTTAAATTACGCCACTCATCGAGTTCGCTGTTATACCCTGGCGCAATAACACCGCCATCACGAATTAACACTGGCGGATTATCAATGACAGCACGTTCAAGTAATGCTTGTAGCTCAGGAAGCTCTTTAGAATGCGTAATTATATGTGAAATACGTGTATCAGTTGCATCGTTTAATAAGCTATGCAGTGGCGCCAATGCTTGAAGCGCACTGCGAAGCCGTGTTAAATCGCGTGGGCGAGCGGTATGTAATGCCAAGCGAGCAATTACACGTTCTATATCACCAATCTCTTTGAGCGCGTCATGCAGTTCACCACATAATTGTGCATCTAAAATGGCAGTAATAGCATTAAGTCGTGAGTTGAGTTCATCTTTATTGCGAATAGGAGTATGAATGCGGCGTTTAAGTAATCGCGAGCCCATCGCCGTTGCTGTTTTATCAAGCACTTGGGCTAAGGTGTTTTCAAAGCCGCCGGATAAATTAACCGTTAACTCAAGGTTTTTACGGGTTGGCGCATCCAAAATAACCGCGTGTTCGTTATGCTCAAGAGTGATTGCGCGGATGTGCGGTAATGCAATACGTTGGGTATCTTTTACGTACTGCATTAAACAGCCTGCTGCCACCAAGGCGCTATGTGCTTTGTCGACGCCAAACCCCACTAAATCTTTGGTCCCAAACTGCTCGCACAGTAAGTGTTGCGCGGTATCAAGGTCAAACTCCCAATCAGGGCGACGTCTTGCCCCTTTAATGTGTTCAATTAAGTGAGTGTTTTCAAAGTGTTCGCTATACAGTAATTCAGCAGGCGCTAAGCGTTGTAGCGTTGAGCTAAATGCTTCATCAGTGTTTACTTCAACAACATTAAAGCGCCCTGAGTTGATATCAAGATACGCAATACCGTATTGGCCTTTTTTATTTTGCCAAACACTGGTTAAAAGGTTGTCTTGGCGTTCTTGCAGTAAGGCTTCGTCAGAAATGGTACCCGGGGTGACAATACGTACTACCTTGCGCTCAACAGGACCTTTGCTGGTGGCTGGGTCGCCCACTTGCTCACAAATAGCCACCGACTCGCCCATTTGTACTAAGCGGGCTAAATAGTTTTCTACTGCATGATAAGGCACGCCCGCCATAGGAATAGGATCGCCGCCGGCTTTGCCACGATGTGTTTGTGAAATATCAAGCAATTGCGCGGCGCGTTTTGCGTCGTCAAAAAAGAGTTCGTAAAAATCCCCCATCCGATAAAACAATAAAATATCGCGATGCTCTGATTTTATTTTTAGATACTGCTGCATCATAGGGGTTTGTTGTTTTATAGTGTGCGGTGCATAAAGATCAAACGACATGTATTTACCCAAAGGCTGAATATGGAATTACATCAAGAGATTAAGACACTTGCTGCGCAATTAGGCGCTATTTTAACGGATAAACGCTTATGGATCACTACCGCTGAATCATGTACTGGTGGTGGAGTGAGTTATTCGCTTACCGATACCCCCGGAAGCTCTGCATATATTGACCGCGCATTTGTCACTTATAGCAATAACGCAAAGCATGAATTGCTCAATGTGAAGCGTGATACCCTCGAGGAATTTGGCGCGGTGAGCGAACAAACAGTCATTGAGATGGCAGCAGGTGCATGTAAGGCGGCTAATGCTGATATTGGCATTGCTATTTCAGGAATTGCAGGTCCCGGTGGTGCCACTGAGGGCAAACCGGTAGGGCTTGTGTGGTTTGGCCTACAAATTAACGGTAAACACTGGACGTTTGAGCAAGTATTTGATGGAGATAGGGCGCAAGTTAGGCTGCAAGCTATTGTATTTTCATTGAAAAGTATAATAGAGAAGATAAAATAATAAAATTAGCTTGATACTGTGATTTCATACAGTATACTTGTCTGCATTAGCTGGATTTGGAGAGTAAAATGAACGATAACAAACAAAAAGCATTGGACGCAGCTTTATCACAAATTGAACGTCAATTTGGTAAAGGCTCAATTATGAAATTGGGTGATAACAAGGCGTTAAACATTGACGCTGTATCAACAGGCTCGCTAGGTATTGATATTGCTTTAGGCATAGGCGGCTTACCAATGGGGCGTATTGTTGAAGTATATGGCCCAGAGTCATCAGGTAAAACAACGCTAACATTGCAAGTTATCGCTGAAGCTCAAAAAGAAGGTAAAACGTGTGCCTTTGTTGATGCTGAGCATGCTCTTGATCCAATTTATGCACAAAAACTAGGCGTTAACATTGATGAGTTACTGGTATCTCAACCAGATACGGGTGAGCAAGCACTGGAAATTTGTGACATGTTAGTGCGTTCAAGCGCGGTTGATGTGGTTATTGTCGATTCGGTTGCAGCATTAACGCCAAAAGCTGAAATTGAAGGCGACATGGGTGATTCACACATGGGCTTACAAGCACGTTTAATGTCACAAGCATTACGTAAGCTGACTGGTAACATTAAGCGCTCAAACACGCTATGTATTTTCATTAACCAAATCCGTATGAAAATTGGTGTAATGTTTGGTAACCCTGAAACAACAACCGGTGGTAACGCCCTGAAATTTTACGCCTCTGTACGTATTGATATTCGTCGTATTGGTTCGGTAAAAGAAGGCGACGAGGTTGTTGGTAATGAAACGCGCGTTAAAATTGTTAAAAACAAAGTTGCACCGCCGTTTAAACAAGCTGAATTTATCATTATGTATGGTGAAGGTATTTCTAAGCAGGGTGAGCTGATTGATTTAGGTGTTAAGCACAAACTTGTTGAAAAAGCAGGTGCTTGGTATAGCTACAATGGCAACAAAGTTGGCCAAGGTAAGTCTAATTCGATTAAGTTCCTTAAAGAAAACCCTGAAATTGCAGATGAAATTGAAGGTAAACTGCGTGAAATGCTATTGCTAAAAGCAACAGTTGAGCCAGAAGATGGCGAAGACGTATTAGGTGACGAAGGCGACCTTTAAGCCAATTAGTTTTAAAAGCTTGATTTGACCCGAGCTTAAAAAAAGCGCTAACCAATTAGGTTAGCGCTTTTTTATTGCTTGCTATAAATTGACTTAAGCTCTGTTCATGAGAGCCCAGTACTCAGGTTTATAGCTGCCAGTTAACTGACAGTGAGTAGTTACGCGGTGCACCGTAGTAACCTTGAGCCCAATAGAGGCTGTTTATGTATTTTTCATCAGTGCTGTTATTAACATTGAAGGTAACACCGACGTTTTGAGTGATTTCGTAGGTGGCCATTAAATCTAGTAAGCCATAAGCACCTTGTTTTGTAGTAACCAATGCGTTGCCTGCTGGATCTTTTACTTGCACGCGGCTAATAGAGTCTTGCCAGCGGTAATTAGCACCTAAGGTTAAACCATCAATAAATGGCACCTGATAAGTGGCAGCCATTTTTAATTGGTTTTCTGGGGTGTAGTCTTTAACAAGTTCGTCACCATCAATACTTAAATTACTAAAGCTGATACTGGCACTTAAATCATCAGTTAAGCGACCGCTTAGCTCAATTTCGAATCCATCGCTATTGATACCATCTGCAGCATAATAACGCGTATCGCTAGGAAGAGAGTTTGGAAGTGCAACAGCAAGTCCATCTTGCTCGGCATCAAAGTAGGCGAGTGTAACAAATACTTGCTCACCTAAAAGCTGTGCTTTTAGGCCAACCTCAGTACTTTTGCCAATTACAGGAGCTAGTTGTTCAGCATTAATGTCTAACTCTTTTTGTGGTACAAACGTTTCGGTATAGCTAGCATACGCAGATAACGACTCGGTAAAATCGTACACTGTGCCAATATAAGGGATTAATTCTGAGTCATCACGGGTTTGTACTACATCATAAGCAATACCTTTAGTTTCCCAATCGGTATAGCGTACTCCAGCTAAAAGGCTCAATGGTTCAGCTAATTTGATGCGGGTTGATATATAAGCCGACCTTTGTGTGTTTTGTACATCACTGCCATTAGGTCTATCAACCAATGTCGCTTCTGGAATAACACCATCCCAACTTGCTAAATCAGGCATACCTGGAAAACCATTACCTGTAGTGTAGTCATAAAGCGATTGGTCATTAAAGTCCATGTTTGCTTGGCTGATGCCGAATGATAAGTCGTGCTCTAGCGAAAATAGCTCAAACTTACCGCTGGCATATAAATCATACAAATCTTGTGTGTCTTTGTAATCATAACGACTCGCATATCCCGTTAAACCTAAACCAGTTTCTTTATCTGGTGTGCCATACACATAAAACAACTCTGAATTTTGTTCATTTTTTATGTGGGCATAACGCGCTTTAGCGACCCAAGTCGCTGATAAGTTTTGCTCAAGTGTTACATAAACACGTTCAGCGCTATTATCCCAATACGACCAATCTGCAGCTGTGCTAGTTGAGTCATCATAGTTAGTTGCTGAGCCATCAGTGTAATAAAGTGGTAACGCGCCCCATAAAGGACTGTCGGCATCTTTTTGTTCGTTTACGTAGTTAATGCTCAGTAGTGTATCGTCAGTCAGCTTACCCTCATAGGCAAGGTAGGCAACGGTTTTATCGGTTTCGTAACGGTCTAGGTATGACTCTTTATCTTGCTTAGTAAATACAGCACGAACAGCGTGTTCATCGTTAATCGGTGTGGAAACATCAATATCTACACGTTTATTATTCCACGAACCATAAGAAGCGGATGCATGAGCTTGCCTGGTGTAGGTTGGTTTTTTTAGCACCATATTAACAGTAGCCGATGGGTTACCTGCACCGGTCATCATGCCGTTGGCACCACGCACTATTTCAACGCGATCGTAAATTGCCGTATCAAGTGTACCTTGAATTGAACCTGAACTTTGCGGCGTGCCTAAACCATCAATTAAAAAGTTAGTTATTTCAAAACCACGGGCTTTAAAGTAAGTACGATCGGTTTCTATTTGTTCCACTGTTACGCCTGGGGTACTTTCTAATACCGCATTAATATCATCAAGTGAAAAGTCATCCATCAACGCACGTGAGACAACAGAAATTGACTGTGGAGTTTCTTTAATTGTTAAACCTAGCTTAGTCGCTGACTGTGCTTCTTCGGTAATATAATTTTTATGATGTTGCCCATAAACGGCAATTTTTTCTAAAGGTAGGTCGTCTTGCGTGTCGTTAGCAATAGCATGCCCAGATAAAACCAGTGAAGTAAGTAGACTCAGTTTAAATGCAGAGTTTTTATGTTTGTACAGCATCTTGTTTCCCATAAGATAAAATGTGGGTGTAATTTAATCTAAATGAGAGTGATTTGCAATTGCGTTAAGTCGGTATTTTACACATCTTTGATATTTTTTAAATAAAGCGTGTGGTTGTAGTTAACCTGAGCGCTAGTTAAAAACCAAAAAAAGCGGCCGAAGCCGCTCAGGAAGTAAATCAGTACATTAATCAGTAAAGAAATTAAAATGCATATTTAACAGAGAACTGTAAGCGATCCATATCGCCATCTACGCCACTTTCAAGCTCACGTTCTGCATGTTTTAATTCAGCACCAAAGGTTAAGCGTTTAACCGGTGAGTACAGAATATTTGCGCTGTAGCTTTGGCTTGATTCTGTCGGATCACCTGAGAATAAAAGTAAGTCTGTATTGTTATCTGCTGAGAAAAACGAATATAGGAATGTAGAGCGCCATTGGCTGTTCCACTTATGTTGATAAGCAATAAAACCTGATGTTGAATCAATGGCATCTAAATCATCACCGTTGAGTACCGCACCACGTGCTACGTTTAGACCAACATAACGACCTAACCCTTTACCTTGAGTAAGCATAAATTTAAGGTTGTCTTCACCTAGTTTAACCATACCTGATGCACTGACACCAAAAGAAGTTTCATCGGCATCAACACCGCCTACTTTATAAGTTAATTGACGAGCGAGTGCAGCAACTACAAAGTTACCCCAGTCAGCATTATGCGTATAGCGTGCAGTAAAATCAGGTAATGAGGCATCATCTGTCACTGCCATGCCACCACCAGGTGTTGTAATTGTGCTTTCTGGGTTTTCTAAAGAGAAAGACCATGCGCCCGTAGTGTATTTAATTTGAGATTGACGAACAAAGACGGTGCCTTCAGCTGGGCCAACAAAATCAAGCGCTTCTGGTAATGCACCGACGTTTTGAAAGTTTGACCATGTTTGACCAAATAACCAGCCATCATAAGAAATAAAGGCATGGCGAATACGCGGAGAATATGAATTGGACACACGCTCGTTGCCGCCAGGAGCAGAAGCTAAAAAGTCTAACTCAATTTTAGTTTTAACCGTTTTGCCATTATCTAAAAGTGTAGACGTACCAAAGTTAAAGCGAGATTCACGTGCGTGCATATCAAATACAGCGTCTGAGTTATTATCGCTGCCAACGGTTAATGTACTTGGTACATAAAAGTCACGGCCAACACTGGTGCCTGCAGGCGCACCTGCTGAGTAGTCACTCCACATTGCGTCGAGTTTAATGTATCCACCGTAGGTGAATTCGGTATCACCTATTTTTGCAGCTGTTGCGGCATAAGCTGTGCTAGAAAGTGCACAAAGTACAGCTGTAGCTGCCAGTGTTTTAATTGGAGTAAGTTTCATTGTTGCGTCCTTTTATAGGCTACTTGTTGTATGTTTTTTCTAACGTGTGTTACTTATATAGTACTAACAAATTGAATTTACATAGTTTTAATTTAATTTGTAAGTAAATAAGGATTGTTAATAAACAGTCAATACTTTTAAATATTTAAGCTACTGTTGTATATGTACACAATTTACTCAATCAACTATTAGTCTATTAGACTAAGGTTTAATAAATATGAGTTGTTCATATTCTTTGCTTTAATAATGTGTATTTTTATGTATATCAAGTGTAACTAAGGGGATTATAGATAAGATAATAGCTGTTTGAACCTAGATACAACTAATGTCTAATATTTAATAGTGCACCGCTGAGTAATCCTTGATGAAAAGCCTAAGGCAAGTAATATAAATTGGAGACTAATATGTCACAAAGTATCTACCCAGTTCCTGCGCATATTAAAAACGCAGCGCTCGTCGATAATGAAAAATATAATACGATGTATAAACAGTCTGTAGAAGACCCTGAAGGGTTTTGGGCTGAGCACGGTAAGCGTCTTGACTGGTTTACTCCTTATTCAAAAGTAAAAAACACTTCATTTGATAAAGGCCATATTAATATCAAATGGTATGAAGATGGCTACCTTAATGCATCTTACAACTGTATCGACCGCCACTTAAAAACAAAAGCAGATAAAGTAGCGCTTATTTGGGAAGGCGATGATCCTTCGCAAAGTGAAAATATTACCTACCAACAATTACATGACGAAGTCGCTAAATTTGCCAATGGCTTAAAAAAATTGGGTGTAAAAAAAGGTGACCGTGTTGCCATTTATATGCCAATGAGCCCACAAGCTATTTATGCAATGCAAGCTTGTGCCCGTATAGGTGCGATTCATTCTGTTATATTCGGTGGCTTTTCACCATCGGCTATTGCAGATCGCATTAATGATTCAGGCGCTAAGGTGGTGATCACATCAGATGAAGGTCGACGCGCCGGTAACTGTGTACCGCTTAAAGCCAATGTTGATGAAGCGGTGTTACAAGATTCGGTAACTACCGTTGAGCATGTAGTTGTTCATAAACTGACCTCTGGCGATGTTGATTGGCATAGCCATGATATTTGGTGGCATGACTTAGTTGCTGATGAAGCACCCGAGTGTGAGCCTGAGCGCATGAACGCTGAAGACCCGCTATTTATTCTGTATACCTCGGGTTCTACAGGTCAGCCTAAAGGTGTGGTACATACCACTGGTGGTTATTTAGTGTATTCATCAATGACTCATGAATATGTTTTTGACTTACAAGAAGATGATATTTTTTGGTGTAGTGCCGATGTGGGCTGGATCACAGGTCACAGTTATATTGCTTATGGCCCGCTTGTTAATGGGTGTACGCAAGTCGTATTCGAAGGTGTGCCAACTTACCCAACAGCAGGGCGTATGGGTGAAGTTGTTGATAAACATAACGTTACTATTTTATACACGGCACCTACTGCTATTCGTGCGCTTATGGCCAAAGGTGATGAGCCAATTGCCAGTTCAAACCGAGATAGCCTGCGTATTTTAGGCTCAGTAGGTGAGCCAATTAACCCCGAAGCGTGGACGTGGTACTACGAAAAAATTGGTAAATCTAACTGCCCAATCGTTGATACCTGGTGGCAAACTGAAACTGGCGGCATTATGATTGCGCCGCTTCCAGGTGCAACTGATATGAAACCAGGCTCTGCAACTCGTCCATTTTTTGGTATTGCACCGGCGTTATTTGATGCTGAGGGTAATACACTAGAGGGCGCTGTTGAAGGAAACCTAGTTATTTTAGATAGCTGGCCTTCGCAAGCACGAACTGTGTATGGCGATCACGAGCGCTTTGAGCAAACTTATTTTAGTGCTTACCCGGGTGTTTACTTCACCGGTGACGGTTGTCGTCGTGATGAAGACGGAGATTACTGGATCACAGGGCGTGTGGATGATGTGCTTAATGTATCTGGGCATCGTTTAGGTACTGCTGAAATTGAAAGTGCTTTAGTTGCTCATGAAGCTGTGGCTGAAGCTGCAGTTGTCGGTTACCCGCACGATATTAAAGGCCAAGGCATATATGTTTACATTACACCTAACGAGGGTGTAACGGTGAGTGATGAGCTAACAAAAGAGATCCGTAATTGGGTACGTAAAGAGCTGAGCCCTATTGCATCACCCGATATGATCCAATGGTCGCCAGGGTTACCAAAAACTCGCTCAGGCAAAATTATGCGTCGTATTTTACGTAAAATTGCTGCAAATGAGTATCAACAGCTTGGTGATACGTCGACACTCGCCGATCCGTCAGTCGTTGATGAGCTAGTAGAAAATCGATTAAATCGTTAATTTCGCGTTAAAAGCTTGATTAGAAGTTGATTCTAAACGTAGTATATCGGCTGTTGTCTATCGGATAGCAGCCGAATTTTTGGGAGTGAACAATGAGTCAGTTTTTAATAGCGGACGATCATCCGTTATTTCGCGAAGCATTAAAGGGCGCTTTGAGCGCAAAATTTGCAGGTTTAGAGGTTTTTGAATCGGCCGATTTTGATAGCACATTGAAAGTGTTAAGCGAACAAGAAGATCTTGATATATTACTACTAGATTTACACATGCCAGGTAACGGTGACTTGTACGGATTAATCCGTATTCGTGAAGATTATCCGAGTTTACCGATTGCGGTGGTTTCGGGTAGTGAAGATGTAAATATTGTTTCTAAGGTAATGGGTTATGGCGCTATGGGGTTTATTCCCAAATCATCTTCATCGGATGATATTGCTAATGCAATAAACCAAATACTTGAAGGCGACACTTGGCTGCCAACCGAACTAAAAAGTAAGGTAGCTGAAATAGAAGGCGAAGATAGGGAAATTGCCGCACAAGTTGCATCACTTACTCCACAGCAATACCGTGTATTGCAATATTTGCACGAAGGCTTACTTAATAAACAAATAGCTTACGAATTGCATATTTCAGAAGCCACCGTCAAAGCACACATTACTGCCATATTTAGAAAACTCGGTGTTTATAACCGAACTCAAGCTGTTTTAATTGCCGCAAAATTACAACTAGAACCCATAGAGCAAGTTTAAACAGGTTAAATTAGAGGCGAGAGCCTCTTTTTTGCAACTCAAGCATGCGAAACCATTCAGTTACTATGACATAACAAGTCATTCATCTTTATTACATGACCTGCTGGGTAAATAATGCTAGGTTACGGGCATTTTGTAATTAAGAGAGCATGGTATGTCAGACTCAATAGACTCACCAAACACATCCCAAGATGAAAATCAGGTCGCAAAGAACGGCTGGTTTAATCGATTTTTAGCCACTGTAGAATTTTTAGGGAACATGCTTCCCCACCCAATTACGTTATTTGCATTGTTTTGTATTGCCATTATTTTATTTAGTGGTGTTGCCGATTGGTTTGGACTCAGCGCTATTGATCCACGGCCTGAGGGCTCTGCTGGGCGCGATCCAGATGGTGTTATTGAAGTAGTAAGCTTACTCAGTGCAGAAGGCTTACAACGTATTGTAACGGGGCTGGTGACCAACTTTACTAGCTTTGCGCCATTAGGGACTGTATTAGTTGCGCTATTAGGTGTGAGTGTAGCTGAGCATTCAGGGCTATTGTCTGCCGCTATGCGTGGCATGGTAATGGGGGCATCAAAACGCTTAGTGACCTTTATGGTGGTGTTTGCCGCTATATTATCAAATACAGCTTCTGAGCTTGGCTATGTGGTATTGATTCCGCTAGCGGCAATGATATTTCATAGCTTAGGTCGTCATCCGCTTGCCGGTCTTGCTGCGGCATTTGCTGGGGTATCTGGTGGTTACAGTGCTAATTTATTATTGGGTACTATCGATCCGTTACTAGCCGGTATTACCACGCCAGCTGCACAAATGATTGACCCAACTTACCAAGTAGGCGCAGAAGCAAACTGGTATTTCATGATGATATCGGTATTTTTAATTGCCATATTAGGCACGCTAGTTACTGAGAAAATTGTAGAGCCGCGATTAGGCAAATATAACCCAGACGAAGCCAGTGAAGATTTAGCTCAAAACAACATTGCCGGTTTAACTGACAAAGAAAAGTCGGGCTTAAAATGGGCTGGATTCTCATTACTTGTTGTTTCATTACTACTCGCGTGGACGGTTGTACCCGCAGACGGTATTTTACGTAACCCAGAAACAGGCCTAGTTGCTCACTCGCCGTTTTTAAAAGGGATTGTGGTTTTTATTTTTGTCACCTTTGGTATTCCAGGTTTTGTGTATGGCCGCGTTGTTGGCACCATGAAAAATGATAAAGACGTGATTAACGCCATGAGCAAAAGTATGAGCTCTATGGGAATGTACATTGTATTAGTATTTTTTGCTGCGCAGTTTGTGGCATTTTTTAAGTGGACTAACTTAGGTACTATTTTAGCCATTAATGGCGCTGCATTATTACAGGCACTTAGCCTAACGGGGCCGGAAGTATTTGTGCTGTTTATTTTAATGTGTGCTTTAGTGAACTTAACGCTAGGCTCATCGTCAGCGCAGTGGGCAGTAACAGCCCCTATTTTTGTTCCTATGCTGATGCTTATAGGTTATGCCCCGGAGACAATTCAAGCAGCTTATCGTATTGGTGATTCGGTAACTAACTTAATTACCCCGATGATGAGTTACTTTGGCTTGATCCTCGCGGTTGCCACTAAATACAAAAAAGACATGGGAATAGGTACTTTGGTAGCGACTATGTTGCCATATAGTATTATTTTCTTTGTTGGTTGGGTGGTGCTGTTTTACTTATGGGTATTTGTTTTAGGTATGCCAGTAGGTCCTGGGGCACCAACGTATTACACACCCTAACTAAGTAAGGTTTAATATTTACTTATAAAAAATGCCAGCTTATTAGCTGGCATTTTTATTTAAAAAGTAAAAATTATGAAAATACGACGGTTTTATTGCCATTAATAAATAGCTTATGTTCTGATGCTAGTTGCAATGCTTTACAAAACACTGTTTTTTCCACATCTTTACCCATTTTAGCCATCATTTCAGCCGTATTAGCATGGGTTACACTCGATACGTCTTGTAAAATAATAGGGCCTTCATCTAGCTCATTA
Organism: Pseudoalteromonas sp. 23_GOM-1509m; assembly: GCF_000518425.1. Lineage (NCBI taxonomy): Bacteria > Pseudomonadati > Pseudomonadota > Gammaproteobacteria > Alteromonadales > Pseudoalteromonadaceae > Pseudoalteromonas > Pseudoalteromonas sp. 23_GOM-1509m. The sequence goes on along the minus strand of NZ_KI912433.1, from coordinate 397,082 downwards.
TTTACAAAGTGAGCCGTGGCACCAATAATTTTTACACCGCGCTCAAACGCCTGATGATACGGTTTAGCACCAATAAAAGCCGGTAAAAATGAGTGATGAATATTGATGATTTTACCCTCAAATCGACCAACAAACTCAGGGCTTAAAATACGCATGTATTTAGCTAACCCAATAATGTCAGGGTTATAGCTGGCAATTAAGTCACCGACTTTTTCGTCGTGCTCATTGCGCGTAAGTCCTTCATGAGAAACCACATGAAAAGGAATATCAAATCCCTTAACCAAAGGCTCTAATGTAGGATAATTGGCAATCACGGCAAGTATCTCTATGTTTAGGGTTTGTTCAAATTGCTTTAACAACATGCCGCCTAAACAGTGGGCTTCTTTTGTGGCTAATAATACTACTTTGGTTTTTTCTTCACCGTGTAGCGCCACTTTTGCACCTGCGGGTAATACTTCACGTAGCTGTGCTAAAAACTCAGTGTGGAGTTCGCCAGTGAGTTCAGTGCGCATAAAAAAGCGCTGTGCATCTTTATCTACAAACTCGTTATTACGAATAATGTTTAAGTTATGTCGGTGACACAGTCCGGTAATTTTGGCGATTAAGCCAATATCATCGGCGCATTGGGTGGTTAGTATGTAACTCATTTTCCTCATTCTTACCCAGTAGTTAGTTGCTTCATTATTTGCGTTTTAACTCAGAAAGCAAGACCTTTGTGTGATGCCCAATATTTAATTTCATTAAAGCTAAAATAGCGTTAGTCAGGTTAATTTAGCTTTAAGGAAGTTTAACAAGCTGTGTACTGGCTATGTGAAAGGCTAAATTGATTTTAGTTCTTTATTACTGCTTATATACTATGGTCTAGTTATAAAGTGTTTTTTAGTGTGTTTTACTATTGCAAGAGTGTATTAAATTGCTAAACGATCTCGTTTGTGCTTAATTTGTATACAGGTATGCGTTGTATAGTAATGCAAACAATGAAATTTTTTAGCTAACGGGCTACAAAATAAAAAGAGCTTGATGGCTTGTAATGTTAATTGGAGAAATAATGGGTAATTTAAGCTTAAAAAACAAATTGCTACTGTTGGCTGTTTTACCATTAATTGTATTGCTAATCAGTTTTATGGCGGGCTCATATTATTTAGAGAAGCAAAATCAGCAGCAATACTTTAATGAATTCAAAACCAAACTAATAGCAGATAAACAAACGCTGCTAAAAACAGAAATTGAAATTGGTTCTCAAATAGTGCAATACCAATTAGCACAAGGTAATGAACAAGACGCAAAAAATGCGTTAAGAGATTTAAAATTTGGCGAAGATGGCTATTATTTTATTTACGATACCGATGGCGTGAGTGTTTTTCATGCATTGTTAGGCGATGCAATTGAAGGGCAAAATAAAATAGGCATGACCGACCCAAACGGTAAAAAAATAGTGGTTGGCTTACTAGAGCAAGCTCGTAAAGGGGGTGGGTCTTTTACCTATCACTTTCAAAAACCTAACACGACGGGTTTAATTGAAAAAATAGGGTATGCAGCCATGATCCCAGGTACTAACTGGATGATTGGTACGGGTACTTATATGGATGACATTGAGGCTGAACTAGTTAAATACCAAGCAACCATGGCTGAGCATTTAACTGAAAAAATGACCACCTTATTTTTAATATCACTTCTGCTACTTGGTTTAGCAGCAGTGGGTGCTTTATATGCAGCGAGTAATATGGTTAAACCAATACATCGAATGGTACAAAGTTTAGATGACATAGCCAAAGGTGAAGGTGATTTAACCAGAAGATTAGTGATTGACACCCATGATGAAATTGGTCAACTAGGTGAATCGTTTAATCTGTTTGTTAGTAAGCTGCATAGTATTATTTCCGGTGTGGTCGATGTGACGAGCGATGTTAAAACGGCCTCATCAGATATCAATACGCAAACCTTATTAATTGAAGATAAATTATTGAAACATAACCATGAAACTGAATTAGTAGTCACCGCTATTACTGAAATGTCAGCAACCTCGCATGAAGTGGCACAAAACACCACACAAGTTGCGGTATCAACGCAGGCAGCAACAAAAGAAGTGGCCAATGCGCAAGATTGTGTGGATGTTTCACTCAGTGAAGTTTCAAATTTAATGGGTGAAATTAACCAAGCCGCTGAGCAAGTAAACTCGTTAAGTGAACAGTCTAAAAAGATTAATAGCGTGTTGAGTGTCATTGGGGGTATTGCTGAGCAAACGAACTTATTGGCATTAAACGCCGCTATTGAGGCTGCACGAGCGGGTGAGCAAGGTCGTGGTTTTGCCGTTGTAGCTGATGAAGTAAGAAGCTTAGCAAGCCGCACTCAAGATAGCACATTAGAAATTAATGAAATGCTTAGCGAATTACATAACTTAGTCACTGCGGCTGTAGGAGCCATGCAAGCGAGTCAACAAAGCTGTAACCGCTCTGTAGAGTCTTCACGCGCTATATCTGAAAGTTTAGGTGCGGTTACTACATCGGTAACAACAATTAACGATATGAGTACACAAATTGCCACCGCAGCTACTGAGCAAAGTAGCGTTACAGAAGAGATAAACCGTAACGTGTATGCAATTCAAGAAATTGTGAATGAATTAACGCAATCGAGTAAAACGACCTCTTCGGTAAGTCAGCACTTAGCGGGACGAGGTCAAAACTTAGGTGATTTAGTTGGTCAGTTTAAAATATAAATAACACTTAGCTATTAATTGCTTTTGGAAGCCGTGACTTATTTAGTTACGGCTTTTTTTTGCTTTATTTTTAGCTAAAGCGCAATAGTTTATAGCCTGCTACATCCATAAATATTTAACAGCACAGCGATTTTTTAATATTTTTATTAGCGACTAATGTACACTATAAGGGTCTGTTGACCTTTTTGGATTGAAACATGTTCAACCTCGAAAGATAAACAGACCCTAGCTAATCTTACTTATTACAGTAAATTTATAGTGAAACGACTATTTTAGGGTTTTTAAATGATAGAGTATCCGGTTGATCAGTTACCACAACTCATAAATGACTTATTGCAGTGTGATACCACTGAGCGCAAAAATAAATTACTTATAGATGCTCAGCAAACTTTATCAACTGAGCACTTATCTTTATTGTTTGAGGCGATCCCTAAAGAGCAGCGTCTTGAAATTTGGCATTTATTAGATGAAGACACGCAGCACGAAATTTTTGTTAATTTAAGTGAAGATAGCTGTTTATGGTTACTACAAACACTAGATGACAGTGCCGGATTTAAATTATTAGACGAAGTAAATGTTGAAGAGCTACTTGAGTTAGAAGAAGTTATTCCACAACGTTTTATTGATTACGCTAAAAAACAACTCGATGAAGCACAAACTAAGCAATACGAACTGGCTCAGCAATATACGCCAGAGCAATTAGGTCACTGGATTGGGTTTGATTTTTTAAAGGTGTCAGACAAACTCACTGCGGGTGGTGCTAAAAAGCTGCTACACAAAGGCTTACCGCAATACAGCGAAGTTATTTATTTGGTGAGCCGTAAAGGTAGCTTAATCGGTGAAGTTGCGGTTAATGATCTGATAAAAGCGCATGATAACGAGAGTTTAATGACGTTAGCTAATCATGACTTTACCTCATTGCACGCAGACCATGATTTATATGAAGCCGCTGAAGTGGTTATTCATAGCGAGAAAATGGCCATGCCAGTGGTTAATGCCGATAACAAATTAATAGGGCGTTTAACCATTGCATCAGCTTATGAATTACGTCAAGAAATAGCCGACGAAGCCACAGCAAAGGCCGGTGGTTTACGAGAAGACGAAGACTTATTTGCCAGTGTTCGTAAAAGCGCTAAAAACCGTGGTATTTGGTTAGGTATCAACTTAGCAACGGCATTTTTAGCCTCGTGGTTTATCGGTTTGTTTGGCGCAACCATAGAGCAAGTGGTTGCTTTAGCCGTCTTAATGCCCGTTGTTGCTTCAATGGGCGGTATTGCCGGTAGCCAAACCTTAACGGTTATTGTACGAGGACTGGCTCTGGGTCAGGTTACTGACTCAAACCGAAACGCATTACTTAAAAAAGAGTTGCGAGTAGGGGCGGTAAATGGCTTGGTGTGGGCATTAGTGATTGGTTTGCTAACCTTTGTATGGTTTAACGATATTATGCTCAGTATAACCATTACTGTGGCAATATTACTTAACTTAGTGGCAGCATCGTTGGCGGGCGTAGTGATCCCCTCTATTTTAGATAAAATGAAAATTGACCCTGCGTTGTCGGGTTCAGTGATTTTAACCACAGTCACTGATATTGTCGGCTTTGTGACCTTTTTAGGGTTAGGTAGTTTATTGTTACTTTAATTTAATTGGCCGTTATTTAACTAAACGCCACCTCCATGAAGTGGCGTTTAATATAGATATAGCGTCATGAAAAGGCCTTTAATTTAAACTTTAAATAATCGTACTTATTTTATTTCTACCTTCTGTTTTTGCTCGGTACAAAGCCGTGTCTGCGGCATATAACAGCGCCTCGTAGGTGCGGTACTGGTTATTATTTTCACTGGCAATTCCTTGGCTTACCGTAATTTTAACCTCTGGCGGCAAGCCTATGTCGGTAAAGCTCATTTGTGCAATTTGTTGTTGTATATGGTTGGCCACAACCGTGGCGGTTTTTATATCGCAACGGGGTAAAATAATTGCAAACTCTTCACCGCCATACCTAGCAGCTAAACACTCTCTAGATGGAATGCACTGCAATAGCATTTTTGCTATTTTCTGTAAGCATTTATCGCCTTTAATATGCCCATAGGTATCATTGAATTTTTTAAAGTGGTCAACATCAATTAATATACTGGTTAAAGGTTGTTGGCTTTGAATACTTTCTTGCCAGTATTTTTTTAGTGACTCATCTAAAGCTAAACGATTAGCGAGCCCAGTTAAATGATCGGTTGAGGCCTGTATTTTTAAACGGTTATACATTGCTTTATGCGTACTGAGGTCATGAAGTATGCAAACGTATAATTTTTGCGCCGATGCAATACTTTTTGGCATGCTTGATATTGATAAGTCTGCTTCAATCACATCGCCATTGGCTTTGTTTATAGTAACTTCATTTGGGCCAATGCTAAGAGGGGTGTCCTTAATACCAATCCAATTTAATAAGGTCTGTTTATATTTATCAAGGTCTGCACCGTGTAAAAACGACAGTAAATTTTCGCCTATCAGAGATTGCTGAGAGTAACCTAATAGCTGCGCTGCTTTTGGGTTTGCAAACTCAAAACCACCGTGCTCATTAAGTACAAAAATGCCTTCGGCGGTGCCGTTAAATAATTCAATTAAAGCGCCAAATTGAGTATGCGAAAAAGGGGATAATAAAGCGCTATCGAAGGGCAATGCTTTATCGTTTTTAACCGCCGCTATCTCTTTTTTATTAATTTGTTTAGACACGTTTTAGCCTTAGCATGGTACAGACGTTTTTGATGTCTACAAATTTACATAAAAAAGTGCGATTAAACCTTTCGGTAATCTTCTGGTTTTAAGTTTTTGATTAATAGTATTTTTTTATTATACACAGGCGTTAAAGGCCTGTGCAATTTGGAAAACAAAATTATATATTAAGCGTTGTTAATTAATTTCTTTTTCATTCTTAACTTGAGGATCGGCGCTTTCATACGCTTTACCATTGCACTCAACATTAAATATTAAACACACAGTGCCATTATTTTCATCTGTGTCTGTGATGGTGATTGATTGGCCATTATCATTGATTTCTGATTTAAAATCACCAGCACAGTTGCCTTCTTTATCAGTGATAGTGGCTCCGGTGAATAAAAAACCTTTAGCAAGTGTTGCTTCATTTAAGCTATAAATACCTGCGGTTTCAGTTCTGACAACGCCACCGCCAGAGACTTCTTTGTTATCTCTAAAGTATGTAAAATTGGCGTTGTTGTTATTGTCTAATTCAATATTTACAGTAAAGTTAATTTGTTCTTGGGTATTATTCATATTATTTCCTTTTTTGTTAATAGCTATAGCTGAAAATTAGTAATGCCTAAGTTAACTAGGCTTGTTTTAATTTCAGATATCTCATTTTCTCTTTTTAAACAGGTATAAGCTTGGACTAGCGGGTAAGTTATTTTTACGCTTTGGGCTGTGTTTACTTTTACAGAAATACTTTCAATCGTCTTTAAACAAAATTGAGCTCGCAGTTTCTTCGTTGTAGCTAATTTTGCTTTGATTAAATTTATCCGTGTAAGTATTAAGGCATCCTTTATTTTCACTTGATTGGCTATGTACAGTTTATAATTTTTATCATTCTCAAGTACCGTTAATAACTGTAGGGCTTTAAGTGGTGAATTTCTATCAATAAAATAGTGAATAAGGCTTGCTTGTGTATTTATGATAAGTTTATCTTCAAACCCTTGATTTTTAATAAAATTAATAATGTCACTCACTCGTTCATTAATGTTTTTATCATCTGAAAGCATCAATTGATACGCTAAAAAGCGATAGTAAGAACGTTGAAATTTGTTGTTTTTTGGATCCTGTAATCGAGCGTTATTTATTAAGTTAGTGGCTTGTTGTGCTTTATTGTAGGCGCGTAGTTTTGTAGGCAGGTAGCTTAAAAGGTAGCTTTGCTGCATATAATTATGGGCTAAGTCATTAAATAAACTAGCGTCATTCGGGTAACTAATAAGCATATTATTTAATTCTTTCGATGCATTTTCTAACATGGTTAATGCTGCATTAAAATTACCTAAATTTTCTTCAGTTTTTGCTAACCAGCTTATGGTATCTGCTCTGTCTCTTAATAAGTTTTTATTGTTAGGTTTAAGTTCAAGGGCCTTATTTTTTAACTCAAGTGATAAAGTGAAGCTCGTTTTTGCCTCATTATAGTTAAATAGGTTTGTATACAAAGACCCCAATGAATTATGCGAATACGATAGCTCCATAATCGAGTTAAAACCATTCGGTGCTAATGAATACATTTTCTCGCTGTAGGCATGATATTTTTTAAATAATGGCTCAGTAGCAGCGTAATCACTTTTATCATAATGAAGCTGACCGAGCCAAAAGGCATTGGCACCGGCAAGGGTGAGTAGTTCTAAATTATTTGGTTGTATTTTTAAAAGTGCCTCAAGACGCGTGCGGGCGTTTTCAAAGGCAGTGAAGGCCTCAATGGTTTTACCGCGCGAATAGGCCACTTCGCCCATGGCTTCGAGGGTTTGTGCATACTGAAAGCGACTTTTAAACTCGGCTTGTTGACTGCTAAAGTTAAATAGTGAGCTTGGCTCCTCGACTTGATTGGTAAAATACTCAAGTGCTTTATTACTAATGCCATCAAGTAAGTCCATACGCTTAACGCTGCGTAATTTATCGGCAAAGTCACCGACCATAAAGCCAAGTAGGCTTTCGGCCTCTTGGCGCTTTTGCTGTGCAAGTTGCTGCGCTTGAAAACTAGTGAAGCTCATGAATAGGGCAACACAGGTAAGTAAGCAAAGCAGTGCAATCGTGCCGCGTTTTATTATTGTTTTTGTTTTACTATTTTTGAGAGAGTTATTTATAAGGGCGCGTTCGTCATTGTCTAGTTTGAATATATTGTCGTTTAATAACGTGAGCGCTTCTTGCAATGGTTTACCCGGTGCTAATAGGTAAGCGCTACTTTTATGTTCATTAAGCCACTGTTGCGTGTGGTGGTGCAAACGGCTTTTAATAGCAAGGGCATCTTTATGATCGTTTATCCACTGTTTAGCACGTGGCCATTGGCGTAATAATGCCTCGTGGGCAAGGCTAAAGCAGGCTTCTTGGTTTTGTAAGTGCGATACAAATAAGCGGCTGTCGACCATGGCTTGTACAAGCTCTTTTTGGCTGGTGTTGGTTAATGCTTGTAAGCGGGCCGCACGGCTAGTAATGGTTTTACCATCTGAGTTTAGCGTCACTAACTGCGATAATACGCTTTTTAGTTGTTGTTGTTGTTTTGCGCTCAGCCCAATAAAAACATCTTCTGCCTTTTTACCAATGGCGCCTTCAATACCGCCGAGTTTTTCATACACGCTGTGCAATAACTCATTATTTTCACTGCGCTGTAAATACAGCTCTTGCAGTGTGTATTGCAACATGGGCAGGGCATCAGGGTTGTTGGCGGTATCTGCACACAGTATTTCATCCAGCGGAGTTTTGGTTTGCGGGTCGTGTGAGAACGTTAAATTAGCGGTTAATGCCGGCAAGCGAATAATTTGTTGTAGTTCCTGGCGGTTGGGCGGGGTTAAATCATAATGGGCGCCGTTCGCTTTTGCGGCCATAAGGCTGGGTTGCTCTACCACTAAAGGGTAAAAGTCGTTACGACACGCACTAAATACGATCACCGCTTTAGAGGTGGCTAAACGTTCAATAATCGATAAAAAATGACTTCGGGTGTTGGGACTAAATAGTGGCGATGAAAGCAGCACCTCTAAGCGGTCTATAAACAAAAAAAACTGCGGTGTGTTTAGTTTTGTATTTGCCTTACTGATTGCAGTTTGTAACGTGTTTATCACTTCGTCAATTGTGTGCTCTAATTGCTGCGCCAGTGTTTGCGAGCTTAATCCTTCAAATACGGGGTGTTGGTTTATATCCCAATCAAGCATGGCAGAGGCTAAATCTAAATACAGCCTAGTTTGATGCACATCTGCAAAGTCGAGCTGAGTGTATGAAACAACGCCAATACCATCATAACCACGCTCATCAAGTAGCTTTGGTAAAATACCCGCATTGACTAACGACGATTTACCCGTACCACTTGGGCCAAGTATTAAGCAAAAAGCACGACCACATTTCACTTGGTTTGATACGTTTTCGAGTAAGGTGGTGATGGCTTGGTTACGACCAAAAAATAAATGGGTATCAGTTGGGTTATACGCGCTTAAACCTAAAAAAGGAGAACCGCCTTGCCACGTGTTTATAGAGCTTGATGTATCTTCTGCAAATGGAAACTCAAGTTTTGCAATAATACGGTAGCCGCGTTTACGAATGGTTTCTATGTATAGCGGGGAGCTTGCCTTATCACCCAGTGCTTTTCGCAGTTGTGTGATGGTTTTATGCAGTGGGTTATCGCCTACTTCAATGTTTTGCCAGCACTGATTGAGTAATTCGTCGCTGGTGACCATATTGCCTTTTTGTAAGCACAGATATAATAATACATCCATTGCTTTAGGTTCTAATTGCGTTACTTTTTCAGCACATTGTATACAATTGCTGGCAGGTGTTACCTGCCAGTCGCCTAGATAAAAAGGTGATTGATGCATAAGGACTCGTTATTATTTTATTTGTAAGCACGCTTAATTAATTTAATATGATTTAAAATCATATTAAGGTTTTTATTTATTTTAGGTCGCTTTTATTAAGCGTAACAATGCGTTGTGGAAACGGAATTTCAATATTGGCATCGTTAATCGCTTTATACACACCGCCATTTATTGCGAGTTTAGTTTCAATAATTTTAGTGGTGGGCACCCAATAACGATAACTAATAGTGACGCCGCTATCAGCAAAACGTTCTATACCAATTTGTGCATTAGGGTGTTTAGCTACGAGTTCGTGATTGACTAATACGTTTTCAATAAGGCTTATCGCATTATCACTACAGGCACTGTAGGCTATGTCTATTTCACCTTTTACCAGTGAATAATTAAATGAGTTATGCAGAATTTCGCCAACAATATGCTTGTTAGGTATGGTTATTTCTACTTTTTCTTCATTAATTAATATGGTGTGCCCCAGCTCAATTACTTTTACTTGGCCACTAACGCCTTTTACTTCTATGGTATCGCCAACCACAAATGGCCGCGTAGCAATAATGGCAAGCCCCGCGCCATAATTAGAAAGCATACCTTGTAACGCTAAGCCTGCGCCTAATGAGGCGGCACCTATTGCAGCTACAAATGGGGTCACACTAATGCCAATTTTACCAAGCGCAATAATGATCACCATAATGATCAGCAGTACTTTTACAACATTACTGACAAAATTAGTCAGGGTGATATCAATGTTGTGGCGGGTCATTAAGTTTGCTACAACTTCGGCGAGCTTTTTAGCGACCCACAGGCCAACGAGTAGAATAAAAATAGCGCCCACTATTTGCATACTGTAGGTAACTAAATACTCGGTAAGTAGGGCGTAGTACTTTTCAAATTGCTGAATTTCGGAACTGATCATGCTGGGCTCTATTTTTAGCGATACTGTTATCCGCTTACTATAACAAAGTGTTAACTAAAATTGGATATAATAGTGGTACTATCACTGCGGTTAATAATGCACTGAGTGCCATAGCCACTGATGAAAATGCGCCTATTTTTGGGTGTTCGGCAATAGCTGCCGCGGTACCAATTGCATGGCACGCGGTACCGATTGCAATTCCTTGTGCCTCAAAGTTATAAATCTTAACTAATTTGAGCAATATAAAGCCAAACAAAGCCCCCAATAAACCAATAAAAATAACCATGGCAGCGGCAAGTGAGCTAATTCCTCCTAATGAGTCAGTAACCAGCAGTGTGATAGGGGTTGTTACACTGAGTGCCGCAACAGAGGCGCTCAATTGTGAGGGCACAGCAAATAAAATACTTAATACAAAAGCCACTAGTGTGGCGTTAACAATACCTATACTGCAAGTAGCGACAATTAATAGTAAGTTTTTACGTACGTGCATAAATTGCTGATAAAGTGGCAAGGCTAAAGCAACAATGGCCGGCTCTAATAGCCAACTTAGTAACTGACTATGTGAGGCAAATTGTGAATAGGGTAATTTAAGGTTGACTAACAGTAGGGCAATAATGCCAATGCTTAAAAAAACAGGGTTGGTTAATGACTTTAAAATAGTCTGATTTATTTTAAGATTAACCGCTCTTAGTGCAATAAAGAGAATAATAATAAATGGCACGGTTAACCACCATAGGCTGGGGGTTATGCTGGTGGTTAAGTTAGTCATTATTAGCTCTGCCTTTAAAATAGCCCACTAGGCTTGCCACTAAAATTAAACTACTGAGTGGGACTAATAAGATGACCGCAGTTAAGAAAGGCCAATGTGATTTAATTAGCCCTAAATGTTCTATAAAACCGACGCCTGCAGGAATAAAGAAAATAGGCATTACATTCAAAATAGGTGATGCGCAGGGGGCGAGTTGATGTTCTTTAACTATGCCTAATAACAGTAACGTTAGCAGCAAAACCATGGCGAGTAGAGGAGCAGGGAAACTCGCATCAAGAAGATGCATAATGAATTTGCTTGTTGCCAAGCACAGTAAAATAATAGCGCTACTTAGTAGGTATTTCATTAATTTGGCTCACTAGAATAGAAGAGCCTAACTTTAACAAATAACGCTGTTTTATGCATTGTGCCTTAGTATTACCATCAATGTTACCAGCGCTTGGCGTTTGTAAACTCAATATCAGCTTTCCCTTTAGCTTTAGCAATGGCTTTTTTAGTATTAGGGTTGATCAGTAAGCGAATTTGGCTCCATGTTTCTTTAGCGAGTATTTTTCGAGCAGGGGCTTTATAGCTTTGTTGAGTTACACGCTTTATTGCGGCTAATGTGTCAGGTGAGCGCGCTAGCAGTGTATCAAGCATCTCTTTAGTTGCTTTATCTGTATCGTCGGTTGTTTTGGTTACTAAACCTAGTTCAAAAGCATGTTGTGCGTTTATTGGATTTGCGTGACTTGCTAACCAAAGCGCTTGGTCGCGTTTTACTAAGCCTGAAAGCATAACATTAGCGCCCATATCTGGGCATAACCCCCAGCGCGCTTCCATAATGGCGAGTTTGGCATCGTGGTGAACAATCCGGTAATCGGCACCCAGTGCTATTTGCAATCCCCCCCCAAGGCAATTTCCGTTTATTTTTGCAATAACAGGCACACTCAATGATTGCCAACCAAGTACTACTTTTTGCGCTAAATTTTGATTACCAGGAAGCCATTTAAATAGGAGTTTTATAATATTTATTGGCGAGGCCATAACCGCGTTAATATCAAGCCCTGCACAAAAGTGTTCGCCTTCACCGGTTAATACAACCGCACGAATATTGGCATCTTTTTTAATATTTTTAATCACCTTGTTAAGCTCAATAAACATAGTAAAGCTTAAGGCATTTTGTTTTTCTACTCGATTTAATGTGACGGTGGCAATGCCCTGTTTTTTTTCTAGTTTTATCATCTTGCACTCCTCTGACCTGTTACTTGAGCTTATGTTTTTATTTGTGCTAAGTAAAGTGGGTGAAGATGAATAAAAAACAAAGTGAATTTTTTAATGCAATTGCGGTCTGTTATCTTTCAAGGCAAATTTAATCTTTAAAAGTCAACAGACCCTAATGCTAACCAATCCATTAATATCTATAAGTATTAGGTAAAAGCAAAAAAGTCAGTATTTAACGTGTTTTTTTTATCAAAACACTAACAACTTTTGATATTATGGCGCCAACTTAAAAGCTCAGAGGTTAACCACTCATGTCAGGTCCACGTTTATTTACGGTAGAAGAAGCAACCCATCAAGCTTATGATATTTTTTTGGAGCTGGCTCCCAACAACCTGAGTGATAAAGATGTTGAAGAATTTAACCTGCATCGTGAAGAACTTGGCTTTATTGAAGAAGATGAGCCCGATGAACAGTGGCAAGATTTTGTTGCACTAGAAATAGAGCCTGAGCATTTTATTCAAGTATTAGTGGGCCTTGAGTTTGATAACGAAGACGTCTTATTTGCGAAAATTTTAATTAGCCGTGATAAAGACGCGCCTTTTTGCCATATTTTATGGAAAGAAAGTGAATAACTTTTTCGGCCCCTTTTCATTATTACCATTTGCAAGAGAATGTATTTTGCGAAAGTACGTTGTATTACTGCTTTTATTATTTAGCTCCTACAGCTGGGCAGTGGATCCCTTTGAAGATTTTCATCAATATGGGGAGCTCTCCGATGAAGAAATTCATGAGCTACACAAAGGCGAAGTACTTTATGGTGATACCGAGTTTGGTTTTATTTTAAGTAAAGGTAATACCAACTCAACCAGTTTTAAACTCAAAGGTAATCTTTACCAAGATTTTGAAAACTGGCGTAATCAATTCAAAATAGATTCCTTATACAAACGTGACGAAAATGAAGAAACGGGCCAGTCGGATGTTACGGCTAATCGCGTGTTTGTTTCTGCGCAGGGTAACTATAAAGTTGGTGTTAAAAATTCGTCGTTCTTTATTTATGGTGATTATGAAGAGGATGAATTTAGCGGTCTTGATTTTAAAAGTACGGTGGCAACCGGCTATGGTGCACGTATTTATCAAGGGGTTAAAAACAAAGTAGATATAGATATTGGCCCTGGTTTATATCGCTCCGTTGCTGATGATGAGTCAACAATAAGCGAAGACGATAAAGACAAAATGGGTTACTTGTTACGTATTGCCATGCAATGGGAGCGATTAGTATCTAAGCGCACCCGATTTAATCAAGACATTAGTATAGAGCAGTCTTTATCTGGGCTTAACTCACGGTTAAAGTCAGAAACCGCCTTAATTAGCCAAGTGGTTGGGGCTGTATCGCTCAAGTTTGCTTATATGTACCGCTATAACTCTAAGCCTGAAGAAGATAAGCTTAAATATGATTCAGAGCTCAGCGCAACGTTAGTATACAGTTTTTAATTTTTTAACTTTTTAATTGAGAGTGTTATGTATCAGCATAAGCAGTATGCGGTATTTATATTTGTAGTATTGGCATGGATAGGTGGGTTTGTTGCACTTGCATGGAATTTAATGGGTGCCGATGTGCCGTTAATGGTATTTGCAGGTATTTTATTGCTGGTGGGTTTTTTATTTCATGGTTTAACCATTAAAGTTGATGAAGCCCATATTAGCTGGGCATTTGGTCCAGGCGTTGCGGGTCAAAAATTAGCACTAGAGGACATAGTTGACGTAAAAGCAGTACAAAACTCATACCGTCACGGTATTGGTATTCGCATTACGCATGATGGTTGGATTTATTCAGTATCAGGCTTTAGTGCCGTGCAATTAACGCTTAAAGATGGCAGCCAATACCGCTTAGGCACTAATGACCAAGCCGGATTAGTTGCTGCGCTTGAAGATAAAATAACCCCTGGCGAAGCACCAGCAGCAGAGCCTCAAGTTAAATTACGTACGCATAATAATATGCTATAAAAAAAGCGCCTGAGGCGCTTTTTTTATTACTGGATTAGGGTTTAGTGGTCGTGACCACAACCGCCTTCACCATGTACATGGCCATGCTCAAGCTCTTCAGCCGTTGCATCGCGTACTTCTAAAATCTCTACATCAAAATTGAGCGTAATACCAGCGAGTGGGTTGTTACCATCAACAATCACTTCTTCGTCTTGAATATCGATGATCATGACTGACTGGTCGCCGTCATCGGTGGTTGCACGAAATTGCATGCCCACTTCAATGTCCATGCCTTCAAACATTGATTTTGGCACGGCTTGCATTAGGTGATCATGACGTTCACCGTAACCTTCTTCAGGTTCAACTTTTACACTTAGTGTATCGCCAGCTTGTTTGCCTTGCAGCGCGTTTTCAAGTCCTGAGATCAGGTAACCCGTACCAACGATAAAAATTAATGGCTCACCGCCAAATGAGTTATCAATGGTATTGCCGTCATTATCTAGTACAGAGTAATGCATTTTTACCACTTTATTTGCTGCAACGATCATAGTCATTCCTATTATTCATCTTCAAGAGAGTAAGGTAGAGGCAGAATGTTTAGCTCTACCGAAGGGGTATGTTTTGCACGAAGAACCTGAGCGGTGTCAGTATCGTTTGGCAACACAACTAAGCCAGTTAAAGTGTGTGTTTTTTCATTAAAGCTTTGCGCAATAAGTTTGCCCGCGCGGCGCCAGTTTTCACCTAACTGGGTTTCGATATCGGGTGCATCGAGCAATCCTTCACTTTGCCCTGTAACGATATACATGGCACGTTTATTTTTACCTAAGTATTTCATACGTGCGACGGTTTCTTGGCCGGTGTAGCAACCCTTTTTAAAACTGATGCCATTGATGGCTTGAAGGTTAACCATTTGCGGCACATACTCATCAATTGCATCAACGCTTAACTGAGGCTCACCAGCTAGCAGTGAGGCCTGTTGCCACATAGCGTCGTTGTCGAGGGTAGATACTTCATCAGGTAAGCAAAATTGGCTATCAACCATAAGTAAAACGCGGTTTGGCGCAAGTTTAAGGGCTTTGCCGTTAGCAAAGTCGCATGCTGTGGCATCGTCACTAAAGTGAATATCAAGTTGCGTAAGCAAATCAGTTAGGTCATCACCTAATAAACCAATTAATCGCTCTGGGGCTTTATTAATTTCAACTTTTGCAAATACAGCGTATTTTTTTAACTCAGCCAGAGAGCGTTCTACTTCAGCACTTGATCCGGTTAAATAATAGTTTTGCTGGTAAGAAAATAGCTTAAATACACCCCACAGCTTACCTTTTGCGCTACAGTGACCTGTCCACAAAAAGTTGTTGTTGTTGATTTTATTGAGATCTTGAGTGATTTGTCCGTGTAGGTAAGATAATTTATCTGTGCCTGAGAGGCTAATAACCTGATGTGATAAAGGACATGCATAAACCAGAGACATAAACACCTTCTTTGCAATAACAAATGAAACCACATAATAACGTAGTTAAAGCCGATGGTACAGCCACCAACAAGCGTTGTTTTTTTATAATTTAGTGCTGTTAAATTAACGCGCATTTGTTAAACTCGAATTAATTAAATATGAGGTTTAAAATGGTTGAAATACATAGTAAAGCACGTATCCGTTGGGCTTGCCGCCGTGGCATGTTAGAACTAGATGTTTTGTTTATGCCGTTTGTTGAAGAAGCTTATGATTCGTTAGATGCTAAACAGCAGGCGACTTTTCAGCGCTTATTAACACAAGAAGACCCAGATTTATTTGCTTGGTTTATGGGCCATGAAAAATGTAAAGACGTTGAGCTAAACAGTATGGTTGAGCTAATTTTAGACCGAGTTCGTGTATAGGTTTACCGTCACAAATAATCAGACAGACCACAAACAGATTGTGGTCTTTTTTTGTGTGCTAACTTTAATATTATGCTTATTTACCACTTCTATTTTGGCAACTCTTTTTTGCATTGCGCTTAATATCGTTGCTGGCATTATCGTTTGGCGAAAAATCGTGGCTGCTCAGCCAGAGCAGGGCGTTATATTATTAGAGCCAAATCAATTTCGTTTTGAGAATGAAAAGCTGCTAATTCAAGGGGTTATTGGTAAGCAAAGCCGATTGCTTGGTCGCAGTGTGTGGTTGTATATTAATGGCTTTAGTGAAAACTATTGGCTGATTATCTCAGCCAATAGTGTTGATGAGCAAAGCTACACGCGTTTAAAACGCGCAACATTTGCGGCAATTAATTGCGCTTTGGAGTCAAAATAGTTGGCGTTGGATTTTCGTTTTGCTCTGGGTAGTCAATGGTAAAGTGCAGTCCGCGACTTTCTTTACGTTCCATAGCACTTCTAATTATAAGCTCGGCTACTTGAACTAAGTTACGTAACTCAAGTAAGTTATTACTCACTCTAAAGTTCGCGTAGTAATCGTGGATTTCTTGCTGTAATAGTTCAACACGATGAAGCGCGCGTTCAAGTCGTTTGGTTGAGCGCACAATCCCAACATAGTCCCACATAAATAATCGCAGCTCATGCCAGTTATGGGTGATCACGATTTCTTCATCTGAGTTAGATACGCGGCTTTCATCCCAACTAGGTAACTCAACCAGTGCAGGAGCGGTCTCTATTTTACTCAAAATGTCTTTTGCTGCTGCATGGGCAAATACAATGCACTCTAATAATGAGTTACTTGCCATACGGTTAGCACCGTGCAGCCCAGTGTAAGCCACTTCACCCACAGCGTATAAATTAGCTAAGTCGGTTTTGCCATTAAAGTCGGTCATAACGCCGCCACAGGTATAATGCGCAGCAGGGACAACAGGAATTGCCTCCTTGGTGATATCAAGCCCTACGCTTAAACATTTGGCGTAAATCGTTGGGAAGTGTTCAATAATAAAATCTTTGTCTTTGTGGCTAATATCTAAATATAAGCAATTTGCACCAAGGCGCTTCATTTCAAAATCGATAGCGCGCGCGACTATGTCGCGCGGGGCGAGTTCTTCTCGCTCATCAAACTCTTTCATGAATCGCGTGCCATCTGGGCGTTTTAAATAGGCTCCCTCACCACGCATTGCTTCGGTAATTAAAAAGTTTTGCAACTCAGGGTGATAAAGACTGGTTGGATGAAATTGATTAAATTCCATATTAGCAACGCGACACCCTGCACGCCATGCCATGGCAATACCATCACCGCTAGAAACATCAGGGTTAGAGGTATAAAGGTATACTTTACTTGCGCCACCCGTTGCTAGGGCAACAAATTTTGCGCCAATTGTTTCTACTTTTTTGGCTTTTTTATTCCACACATACATGCCATGAACATGTGAACCCGTTTTGCCAATACTTTTATCGGTAATTAAATCAATCGCGTTGTAATGCTCTAACAAGGTGATATTGCTGTGCGCTTGAACTTGGCTAATCAAGGTTGTTTGCACAGCTTTACCTGTAGCATCGGCTGCATGCAAAATGCGTCGGTGGCTATGCCCACCTTCACGAGTTAAATGAAAGCGCTCTTTACCTTTGCTATCAAACTCCATATCAAAAGGCACGCCTTGGTCAATCAGCCATTGTAGGCAGTCATGAGCATTGCTGGCAGTGTAATGAACCGCCTCTCTGTCGCATAAACCGCCACCGGCGTCTAAGGTATCTTCAACGTGAGACTCTATACTGTCATTTTTTTTATCAAAAACAGCGGCAATTCCGCCTTGGGCATAAAGAGTAGAACCTTCGGTTAATTCACCTTTACTAATTACGGTAACGTTACAGTAATTAGCCAAAGATAAAGCAAGTGATAAGCCTGCTGCGCCGCTACCAATAATAGCGACATCGGTAATGTGATGTTTATTTTGGTTCATCTGTGAGGTACTTTGCGGTTACAATGCTCAGATAGAGCAATATTTATTTTTAATACTTATAGTTGTACCATATTTGTAGCACTACCACGAAGTGGTTTTAGCGTATAAATACGTAATTTTTTAGCTATTTTATAAAAAAACAATATGAAGCAGAACTTTTTATTCATCTAAGGGTCAGAGTAGGTGTGAACAATGGCGACACTATGAATAATAAGCAAGAATCAATCAGAGGAGTACCGGCTCGAATGAGCGAGCAGGAATTAGATTTAGCGTTAGTGAAAAGGGTTCAGCAGGGAGATAAAAACGCCTTTAACCTATTAGTTAAGAAGTATCAGAACAAGATTGCCGGTTTGATCTCACGTTATGTATCAAATCAGGGTGACATTGCTGATGTAGCACAAGAGGCGTTTATTAAAGCGTATCGTGCCCTTCCTAATTTTCGTGGTGACAGTGCTTTTTATACTTGGCTTTACCGTATCGCCGTTAATTGTGCTAAAAATTACTTAGTGGCTCAAGGGCGTAAACCGCCAGCAAATGATATAGATGCTGACGATGCCGAGTTTTATGAGGGTGCTGATTCAATGCGTTCAAACGCATCACCTGAAAATTTACTATTAAGCGAAGAAGTAGGCGCTGTTATTTTTAATACGATTGATAGTTTGCCTGAAGATCTTAAAACCGCGATTACCCTTAGAGAAATTGAGGGGATGAGCTATGAAGAAATAGCCGTGGTGATGGATTGCCCAGTCGGGACGGTGCGTTCGCGTATTTTTCGTGCCCGTGAAGCAATTGATAACAAATTAAACCCATTAATAGGCGAGTCTTAGTATGACAAAAGCACACGTTAACCGCTTAGATAACGAATCGTTATCAGCATTACTTGACGGTGAGCAAGCATTAAATGATGCCGAGATTGCATCTGCTGATGTAGCTACATTTGGCCGTTACGCGTTAATCGGTGATGCAATGCGAGCTAAAGAAAACAACAAAAATATGGATTTTGATATTAGCGATCGCATTTCGTTAGCACTTGATAGTGAGCCGGTTTATGCAGACTTTAGCCAGTCTGAAAGTGTGGCAAAGCCGGTAAATACTGAAGCCGATAATAAAATCGTGGCGTTTAATTGGCGCAAGCCGGTTGCGCAGTTAGCAATTGCAGCTAGCGTGGCAATGTTTACTATTGTTGGCGTGAACACCTTGCCGCAAGGTGAAGATGCTGTGCAAAACGAAATTCCTTTATTACAAACCACGCCGTTAACCGGCATGGCATCGCCAGTAAGTTATTCATCAGCACCGGCGCTAGAGAACGCAGAGAAAGGCTTACGAGAGCTTCAACAGCAACGTATTGGCGCTCTAGTACTTGAACACCAGCGTCAAGCACGTGTGGCTCATTCGTTGAAAACTGCGAAAACAGATGAAACGTCACAAGAGGAAAAAAACTAATTAGATGAAAGTAATAACTTTTGTTATGTCGTTGGTGTTAAGTTTTAATGCTTTCGCCAATGACACAAACCCCGCTAAAGATTTACTGCTTGAAATGGCCAGTGCAGTTCATACACGTAATTTTGATGCCTCTTTTGTTGTTGTTAAAGGCAAAAGTATGGAGCCCTACCGTTGGGTGCATGCTAAACAGGGGGACGTTGAGCTTGAGCATTTGAGTTTACTCAACGGTGCTGGCCTTGAAATGATCCGCATTGACAACCAAGTTACCTATTTTGAGCCACAATCAGAGCCGTATTCATTAACAACCGACTCAATTGCCGGCCCTATTCCTGAAGTGCTTTTTAAAGATATTAACCGCTTAAGTGCGCATTATGATTTTGTGCTTGGTGGTAAAGGCCGTATTGCTGGGCGTCCCGCGCAATTAGTTCGAATTGAATCTAAAAACGAAGACAAATACAACTATTGGATATGGATTGATACTGAGTCGTCGTTATTATTAAAAGCGGCGTATGTTAATCATCAAGGTGAAGCGCTTGAGCAATTACAGCTCACTCATATTAGCGTGACTGAGCAACCGGCAAACTTATTATTAGAAGTGCTTAATCGTAACTTTCCAACCCCATTACCTGCCAATTCAATTGACGAACAAACTAAAGCGAATGCCATGAATTGGACTATTGGCTGGTTACCTGAGGGGTTTGAATTACTTAAGTCAGACAGGCATAAGCTCGACTTAAATAATGAATTAACAGATTATTATTTATTTTCTGATGGGTTTGTTGAAGTATCTGTGTTTGTACAACGACCACTACCGGGTAAGCGTTTAAGCGGTGCCCTCACCTCAGGGGCAACTACGATTTATGTACACAACGGCGGAAATTTTGATGTCTCTGTGGTGGGAAACATTCCAACCATGAGTGCCAAAGCCATTGCTGAGTCTGTATCGCGGGCATTATAAAGTAACTAAACTATGATTGAACAAACGTTAACCGTCGTGGCCCTTAGTGGCCACGTTGCGCATTTAGAAGCCCAACAAAAACAGGCCTGTGAAGGCTGTAATGGACGCTGTGGCTCACAAGTGTTTAGTAAGTTATTTGGTACCGCCAAAAAAACATTACCTTATAAATTTGAAACACAGTTAGAAATAGGCCAAAAAGTAACTTTGTCATTGGATGATAGCCATGTTGTAAAGCATGCCTTTGCAGTTTACATGCTGCCTTTGTTTTTGAGTTTAATATTCGCTTTAATAGCCAGTGAATTGATATTGTTAGCCGAAGGCTGGCAAATTTTAGCCGCGATATTGGGTGGGATCACCGGCTTTTTAATTGCTAAAACATGGGTGAAATCATTAAGACATGAGATAAAAGTGATAAAAATTCATCCAATTAGCCTCCCTTTAACTCAAATAGATGGTGATTGACGCCAATTAAATGTAAAATTGCGTTTTTATGCCACAGTAACTTGAAAATACACAGCAAGTATTTTCAAGTTATTTAGGCATATGACCTTAGTCCTTTAAAATAGAAGTTTAGAATCCAGTTTATGAAGCATATCCGTAATTTTTCGATCATCGCCCACATTGACCATGGTAAATCGACCCTTTCTGACCGTTTGATCCAAGTTTGTGGTGGTTTAACCGACCGTGAAATGCAGAAGCAAGTTCTGGATTCAATGGATATTGAACGTGAACGTGGCATTACCATCAAGGCACAAAGTGTAACCTTAAATTATAAAGCGAATGATGGTGAAACTTACCAGCTTAACTTTATCGACACCCCTGGGCACGTTGACTTTACCTATGAAGTATCGCGTTCGTTAGCGGCTTGTGAAGGGGCACTGCTCGTTGTTGATGCTGGTCAAGGCGTAGAAGCGCAAACATTAGCAAACTGTTACACCGCCATTGAAATGGACTTAGAAGTTATACCGGTACTTAATAAAATTGATTTACCGCAAGCTGATCCATTACGTGTAGCCGAAGAAATTGAAGACATTATTGGTATTGATGCCCTTGATGCCGTGCAATGTAGCGCCAAAACAGGTGTAGGTATTGCTGAAGTACTTGAAATGATCGTTAAAGATGTACCGCCACCAGTTGGTGATAAAGACGCGCCATTACAAGCGCTAATTATCGATTCTTGGTTTGACCCGTACCAAGGCGTTGTATCGCTAGTGCGTATCAAACATGGCGAACTTCGCGCGGGCGACAAAATTAAAATCATGTCAAACGAGAACGTACATACCGCAGATCATGTGGGGATTTTTACGCCTAAACAAACTAACACCGGTGTTTTACGCACTGGTGAAGTAGGCTTTGTTATTGCTGGTATCAAAGAAATACATGGTGCACCGGTGGGTGATACCATTACTCATCAAAAAAATGCGGCACCACTGCGCTTACCTGGTTTTCAAAAAATTAAGCCGCAAGTTTATGCGGGTATGTTCCCAATAGCCTCTGATGATTACGAGTCATTCCGCGATGCACTTAACAAACTAAGCTTAAACGATGCCTCGTTATTCTTTGAACCAGAAAATTCAACTGCGTTAGGGTTTGGTTTCCGTTGTGGCTTCTTAGGTATGCTGCACATGGAAATTATCCAAGAGCGTTTAGAGCGTGAATACGACATTGATTTAATCACCACAGCACCAACGGTTATTTACGAGGTCGTAACTAAAGAGGGCACGACGCAAATTGATAACCCGTCTGATCTTCCGCCAGTTAACGATATTTTAGAGATACGTGAGCCGGTTGTAGAAGCTAATATTTTAGTTCCACAAGAGTACTTAGGCAGCGTAATCACCTTATGTGTTGATAAGCGCGGTATGCAAACTAAAATGAGTTATCACGGTAAGCAAGTTGCAGTAACGTATGAACTGCCAATGGCTGAAGTGGTAATGGACTTCTTTGATAAGCTAAAATCAACAAGCCGTGGTTTTGCCTCGCTTGATTATAACTTTAAGCATTTCCAAACCTCAGACATGGTACGTGTAGATATACTTATCAATGGCGAGCGTGTGGATGCATTGGCTATCATTGTTCACCGCGACAGCGCACAATCACGTGGTCGACAGCTTGCTGATGCGTTAAAAGAACTTATACCACGTCAAATGTTTGATATTGCGATTCAGGCAGCAATTGGTCAACATGTAATCGCCCGAACAACTGTTAAGCAACTACGTAAAAACGTAATCGCTAAATGTTACGGTGGTGACGTGAGCCGTAAGAAGAAATTACTTCAAAAACAAAAAGATGGTAAAAAACGAATGAAGCAACTTGGTAACGTTGAAGTGCCTCAAGAAGCGTTCTTAGCCATTTTGAAAGTTGGTAAATAAAAATAAAGGATAATAAATGGCTGGCTACTTTTCAGTTTTATTGGTGTTGTTAACTTTAGGCTCAGGTCTAATATGGTTAATAGATCACTTAATGTTTGCCCCTAAAAGGCAAGAACGTTTAGCAATTGCTCAAACTTCTGCCGGTGGTCAACTTGATGAAGAAACCGCAGCATTGATTGCGCCTGAGCCAATGATTACTGAAACAGCAAAGTCGATTTTTCCGATGATTGCTGCTATCACTATTTTTAGATCATTTATTTTTGAGCCGTTTCAGATCCCATCGGGTTCAATGATGCCCACCTTATTAGTGGGTGATTTTATTTTAGTGCAAAAGTATTCTTATGGGATTAAAGACCCAGTATGGCGCAGCCAATTAGTGGATGTAAGCGAACCAGAGCGTGGCGATATTGTTGTTTTTAAATACCCGTTAGATGAGAGAGTGGACTATATTAAACGTGCTATAGGTTTACCTGGCGATAAAATAGTTTATCGTGATAAGCGTTTATATATTCAACCAAAATGCGAAGAAGGTGAAGTTCAAAAGGGCGCACTTCTTTGTAATGAATTCAATAAAATTGATTTTAAATTAATTAATGATAATGAATTTAAGCAAGGCCCAATGGATTTAGCGCGTTTAAATGAAGATTTAACCACGACTAACCATGACATTTTAATCAACCCAAAATCGCCTGAACGTAAGGGGCGTTACTACCAGCAATTGGGCACACCTGCGGATGAATGGGTGGTTCCAGCTGATCATTACTTTATGATGGGTGATAATCGCGATAACAGCCAAGATAGTCGCTTTTGGGGCTTTGTACCAAAAGAAAACTTGGTGGGTAAAGCTGTCTTTATATGGATGAGTTTTGAATTTGATAATGGCCCAGATGACATTTTACCAGGATGGGTTCCAACTGGTGTTCGTTTTGAACGCCTAGGTAATATTCAGTAACAATGAAAAAAAATGTAACAGAGTTATACAAAAGAATTGGCTACACATTTGCTGATCAAGGGTTACTTGAGCAAGCAATGACGCATCGCAGCCACAAAGGTCAACATAACGAGCGACTCGAATTTTTGGGCGACTCAATTTTGAGCTTTGTCATTGCCAATGCACTGTACGCTAAATTTCCTAAAGCACGCGAAGGCGATTTAAGCCGCATGCGTTCGACTTTAGTTCGCGGCCAGACGTTAGCTGAATTTGGCCTTGAATTTGAGCTTGGTGATTACCTACGCTTAGGTCCTGGCGAGCTAAAAAGTGGTGGTTTTAGACGCGAGTCAACCCTAGCGGATGCAGTTGAAGCTATTATTGGCGCTGTATTTTTAGATTCAGACATAGATCGCTGCGGCGAGCTTATTTTAGCGTGGTATGAATCACGTTTAGATGCTATTTCACCAGGGCTTAACCAAAAAGATCCTAAGACCCTGCTGCAAGAGTATTTGCAAGCTCGTAAGCTATCATTACCAGGCTACACCGTAGTTGATACTAAAGGTCAGGCACACAATCAAACATTCACGGTTGAATGTATCGTTGATGGAATGGATAGCATTATTTCTGTTGGCAGCTCACGGCGTAAGGCCGAACAAAAAGCGGCCGAAAAAGCATTGAAGATACTTAAAAATGAATCTTGATACCTTAATACAGCCTCATGAAGGCGAAATAGACACATTTTGTGGCATGGTTGCGATTGTTGGCCGTCCTAATGTGGGTAAATCAACACTGCTTAATGAAATTATTGAGCAAAAAGTCAGTATTACCTCACGTAAGCCACAAACCACGCGCCACCGTATTATGGGTATTCATACTGAGGGTAAGCACCAAGCGGTGTACGTCGATACCCCAGGCCTGCACGTTGAAGAAAAGCGTGCTATTAACCGTTTAATGAACCGTGCAGCGTCTAGCTCAATTGGTGATGTTGAGCTGATCATTTTTGTGGTTGAAGGCACTCATTGGAATGCCGATGATGACATGGTACTTAACAAAGTAAGCCAAAGTGGCAAGCCGGTATTGTTAGTTATTAACAAAATTGACCAAGTGAAAGATCGCGACCTTGTACTTCCACATATGAAGTTTTTAGGCGATAAGTTTGATTTTGTCGGTATTATGCCCGTATCTGCGACTCAGGGTAAAAACATTAACCTGATCAAAGAAGAAGTGACTAAGCGCTTACCACCGTGCGAATTTTACTTTCCTGATGACTACGTAACTGACCGCTCAATGCGCTTTATGGCGGCTGAAGTTATCCGTGAAAAGCTAATGCGCTTTATGGGTGAAGAGTTGCCGTATTCAGTGACTGTGGAAATAGAGCAGTTTAAATGGCAAGAAAACGGTATTTGGCATATTAATGGCCTGATACTAGTTGAGCGCGAAACGCAAAAGCGCATGGTAATTGGTAACAAAGGCGAAAAGCTAAAAGTAATCGGCCGTGAAGCGCGTAAAGACTTAGAAGAAATGCTTGAAAATAAAGTGTTTTTAGAGCTGTGGGTTAAAGTTAAATCGGGCTGGGCTGACGATGAGCGTGCCTTAAGAAGCTTAGGTTACGGTGAAGATTAACATTTTATACGCAGCATAATTTATGGACAGCGATTTCTATAAAGCTTATTTATTACATCGGCGTCCATATAGCGACTCGCAAGTAATGCTCGATATGCTAGTAGAAGGCGTTGGCCAGCTTAGAATGCTCGCACGAGTTAGTGGCCGTCAGGCCACTAAATACAAAGCTCAACTCCAACCATTTCAAGCCTTACTCGTCCATTACAATGGCAAATACGATCTAAAGTACATCAATAAATTTGAGCTTCATGGTAATCCGTTATTTTTAACCGGTGATAAGCTTTACTGTGGCTTTTATTTAAATGAATTAACCAACCGAATTGTGCCGATTAATGAACCCATTGATCAGGTTTTTCAACTTTATAAAACTCACCTAGAAAACCTTAATAGCGGGACTGACATGCAAGCAGTGCTTCGCTCTTATGAGTTTCAATTGCTAGAGCTACTAGGTTATGGGGTTGATTTTAGTTTTGATGCGGATGGTGAGCCAATTGATGACACGCAAACGTATAGCTACTTTGCAGAAGTGGGCTTTGCGGTGCAACACGACTCTCGTTCTGGGTTTACCGGTTCACAACTCAATGCCATAGCAAATCATGACTTTAGCCAAGCGGATGTGTTATATATGGCAAAGCAATTAAGTCGTTATTTATTAAAACCATTGTTGGGCAACAAGCCATTAAAAAGTCGTGAATTATTTACGGCCTCTCAATAAACAAATTTCACAGGTACAAAAATGAAAGATATTCTTCTAGGCGTGAACGTAGATCATATTGCAACGCTTCGCCAAGCACGAGGCACTTCTTATCCTGATCCTGCCCATGCAGCCAGTGTTGCAGAGCATGCCGGTGCTGATGGCATTACTATTCATTTACGCGAAGACCGCAGACACATTCAAGACCGCGATGTGTATGTAATGGCTAAAACCATTCAAACACGTATGAACCTTGAAACCGCAGTAACCGATGAAATGATTGCTATTGCGCTTGAGGTTAAGCCTGAATATGTATGTTTAGTACCTGAAAAACGTGAAGAGCTCACTACCGAAGGGGGCTTAGATGTGGCAGGCAATATCGATAAAATAGCCGCTGCGACTAAAACATTAACACAAGCTGGAATTAAAGTATCACTGTTTATTGATGCTGATAAAGCGCAGTTAGATGCAGCAAAAGCGTGTGGTGCACCTTATGTTGAAATTCACACTGGGGCTTACGCAGATGCCACCAACGATGAAGACACTGCCAAAGAGCTTGAGCACATTCGCCAAGGGGTGAAATATGCAGCCAGTATTGGTTTAATTGTTAATGCTGGCCATGGTCTGCATTATCACAATGTAAAACCAATTGCAGCGATGCCAGAGATTTATGAGCTAAACATTGGCCACGCTATTATTGCCCGCGCAGCCATTGACGGTTTAGACAAAGCGGTTCGTGATATGAAACGCTTAATGCTTGAAGCTCGCGCGTAGAGTTATAATTAACGATATTAAAGACGAGCTTATTTATTAGTGATATCAATGTTGGCATCAACAAGTAAGTTTTCAAGCTCGTCTTGCAACTCAAATAACTCGGGCTCAATATTCTCAAGCGTACATTCATTTTTAAGTGATGTTTCGATCGTTTCAGCCAATATTTTTAATTTTGGTACACCTGTATAGCAGCATGCGCCATGAAATTTATGGATAACGCTAAGTACTTGAGGGCAATCTTCGCTGGTTATTGCTTGATTTAGTAAGTTCAGGGTTTCGGGCACGCTTAGCAGTAACATATTAAGCATTTCATTGGCTAATTCTGCTTTACCGCCTGCACGTTGCAATGCCAGCGTCCAGTCAAGGCGAGTGCTATCAAAAGGAGCAGGGCTATGTTCAAATGTGCTTTTTGACTTATCACGACTCACTGGTAATTGCGGGCTATGATCGCAAATAATCTGGTTTAGCATATCTTCATCGATAGGCTTAGTTAAATAACCTTCAAAACCATCTTTTAATAACTGTTCTTTTTCACTATTAAGTGCATGCGCCGTCACGGCAATAATAGGCGTATCTTCATTCAAAGATGACTCTTTAATGAGTTTACAGGCTGTAATACCATCCATTATAGGCATTTGAATATCCATAAAAATCACATCATATTTATGGCTTTTGCTTAAACTATACGCTTGTGACCCATTATGCGCGGTATCAATTAATTCAACTTGCTCGTTGAGTAGGGTGTAAATTAATTTTAAATTAGCGTCATTATCATCCACCACTAACACTTTTAGTGGCAGCAGGGTTTGTTCATGCTGTTCTATATTATGTGCCGGGTGGTCGAGTCGATAAGGTGCTGCTAACAGCTCACATAGCTTTCGGTGATTAAGAGGTTTACTCAAACAGGCGTCAGCGCCGCTGCCGATGAAGGCTTCGCGCATGTTGTGCGATACGGTATTGAGCATTAAATATAAATAATCGGTTGATTCTCTAACCGCTTTTACATAGCTTTTTAAACGCTGCATATCGTCAACTGATGCCATGTGACCAATAAGACAAATATCAAAATTGATCTCTGAATTTTTTATGCACTCTAAAAATTCGGTTTCGTTATAGCAAGGAGTGACACTGACTTTCCACTCTTGTAATAATGAGGTAACAGCATGATGGGTATGCTTATGCGGCTCTAAATAAAGAACACGTTTACCAATTAATGACTGGGTAGGCAAATCGTTGATAAATACATGATTTGGTAATCTAAATACACCATTAAAGGTAAAACAAGTTCCGCTACCAGGGGCTGAATTTAAGGTAATACGGCCGCTCATTGCTTCAACGATATGTTTAGTAATAATAAGCCCTAAGCCGGTACCGCCAAATTTGCGGGTAATACTGGAGTCGGCTTGACCAAAGGCGGTGAATAGCGCGTCTTGTTTATCTGCTGGAATACCTACCCCAGTATCTGCGACTGACACTAAGACAGAGGTGCGCTCTTCATCAAGCAAACGATGGCTAATATCAACTTTTATCGCGCCTTTTTCAGTAAATTTTATAGCGTTACTTAATAAGTTAATCAGCACTTGTTTAAACCGTGTGGGGTCGCCGGTTAAGTGGTCAGGCACCTGAGGATTAATATAAATAGAAAGCTCAAGTTGTTTGTCGTGTGCGCTAGGTGCTAGTAATGTCATAACTTCGTTTACGCTATCGCGCAGTTGAAACTGAATAGACTCAAGCTCCATGGCTCCGGCTTCTAACTTGGAGAAATCTAATATGTCGCTAATAATAGTCATTAAGCTGTTAGCCGAAAGCTCTATGGTATCAAGGTAATCTTTTTGGTTTTTATTCAGAGGCGTTTTATAAAGCTGACGGGTAAATCCAATAACCCCGTTAAGTGGGGTGCGTAACTCATGACTCATTTTAGCTAAGAAGTCAGATTTAACACGGTTAGCATCCTGCGCTTCTTTTTTAGCCATGGTGAGCTGGATATTTTGTGTTTCGTATTGTTCAAGCGTTTCGCGGTAATCGCTGGTTGCCTGATCAATATTTTTTTGCATTTCATCTTTTTGCATCACCATAGAATGCGAGATGGTATTGAGCCCCTCACGTAATAACTCAAACTCGCCATTCATGGGTTCAGTTAATCCGGTTTGTCTTTTACCTTCAATCAACCTGTCGGTAGCAAGTACTAACTTATTAAGCGGGGTCATAAACATCCGACTAAGTCTTAGCGCTAAAATAGCGGCTAATACTAAGGCGAGAATAATAATAATACCGCTGACCAATAATGCACGTTGTTGGCCAATAACAGCTTTGTCGCGGTTAAGCTGAATCACAACGGTGCCCAACGAGGTTTGGAACTCAGAAGTATTCCAGTCGCTATTGGGGGTTGTATGGTTAATGATAGGGGTGAAAAAGGTTACTAAGTCTTCACTTTGCTGAACATAGGTGGCTTTAAAGCCATTTAATTGCGTTTGCTCAATTAAAGTGTCGAATGAGCGATGATAATTACTGGTTATAATAAGTTGGTTGTTATCATTAAAGATGGCAATCGATTTAATCGAAGGGGAGTGTTTGTTGTGTGTATAGCGAATGATGCGATTAAGCAGTTTTTTATTTTTTTCCAGTAAAGGTTGTTCAAGTGCAATAGCCAGAGGTTCAGCAATTGTTGTGCCTTGTTGATATAAAATTTCATCAAGCTCAATGTAACGATTTATTGTAAAATAACCACCTAGTAATAGCCCGATGATCACTGTGGGGATCAGGGTGAGTGTTAAAACAGAATCGCGCAAGCCTAGTTTGGTCATAATCTGAGCATTATTATCATTTTTATTGAATGTGAGTATATACATACTCATAGTTATTCTCAAAGTATCTAGGTAGAGACGTGATTCATCAACCTTTTAAGGTAATGCCTAATGGCACAAATATTTAAAGCAAAGAAAAAACCACTTCAACAGCAATCACTTGAACTTGATATAACGGCAATGGATCACCACGGACGTGGTATTGCTAAGCATAATAATAAAGTGTGTTTTGTCAGTGGGGCATTACCTGGTGAGCGAGTAAAAGCCAAGTTAGTTGATGATAAAGCACGTTACAGCCAAGCTGACACGCTTAAAATACTCAAAGCCAGTGAATATCGCACCACACCCATTTGTGAACACTACAGCCAATGCGGTGGTTGTCAGTTACAGCATTTAGATGCCACACAACAAGTCGTTGAAAAGCAAGCAGCAGTAAATCAATTATTTGCCAAATTTGCAAAATTAACCGATTTAAACTGGCAAGCTCCGCTGCTAAGCCAAGCAACGCATTACCGACGTAGTGCCCGCATTGCCGTAATGTTCGACAAAGCAGCAAAAAAAATGCGGGTAGGCTATAGAGCACGTGGCTCTAAAAGTATTGTTAGCATTAATCATTGCCCAGTATTAAGTGACGTATTTGCAGAGGTATTTAACGTATTTGATAACATAATTAATCATAATAAGGCGCTGCACAGTATAAGTCATTTGCAGTTATGCGCTGCAGATGAGCAACACTTTATTGTTATTCGTCATACAAAAGCCATTTCGCCCACAGATAAAGCGTTTGTTGAGCAAAGTGTCTCGGCATATCATTGGCAATTAGTGTGGCAAAGTGATAGCGATACCATTGATCATGCCCATTTAGCGATGCCATTTTATAAGCTTGATCAGTTAGATATAAAATTTGAATTTGGACTAAATAACTTTATTCAGGTCAATGCGAGTGTAAATCAGGCAATGTTAATTCAAGCGGCGAGTTGGTTAGCATTACAAGGTGATGAAAATGTACTGGATTTATTTTGTGGTATTGGTAACTTCTCTTTAGTGTTAGCAAAGCAGGCTAAAACAGTAACAGGAATTGAAGGCGTTACTTCGGCGGTTGCATTAGCGACGCAAAATGCGCACACTAACTCTATTACAAATACCCAATTTCATTGTTTTGATTTAACCACGAGTATTAAAAAAGCGCCGTGGTTTAATAAAGAGTTAGATATTTTAGTACTCGACCCCTCTCGCACTGGTGCTATGGCAGTTTTAGAGCAGCTTCCATTAACGCAGTTTAAAGCGATTTTATATGTCTCTTGCGACCCTGTTACCTTAGCCCGTGACAGCGCTATTATTTCGCAAGCCGGCTTTGAACTTAATAAAATAGGGCTAATGAATATGTTCCCTCATACGGGGCATATCGAAACTATGGCGTTATTTCAACGGAGGTAAAGCGCATTATGGTAGCGACACGTCAATCTCATCAACATGACAAAACGGGTGACTTTTTTTCACGCGTAGAATCTCTTGATTTGTCTCAGGAAAAAATTAGCTTACTCAATAAAGCACAGCAACTTTGCCAAACTTGCGATAATAGCGAACGCCAAAATACCGCCATAGAGATGGTGGAGATTTTGGTTGAGCTAAATTTAGATGCTGACTCGTTAGCCACCGCCTATTTAACCCCTTATTATTTAAATGATGTAGTGAGCATTGACGCTGTCGAAGAGCATTTAGGAAATCATGTTGCGGTGTTATTAACGGGTGTTTCGCAAATGGCCACCATAAGTACGTTAGCTCATCAAGGCAATGGCAC
The DNA here is from genome assembly GCF_000518425.1 of Pseudoalteromonas sp. 23_GOM-1509m. Lineage (NCBI taxonomy): Bacteria > Pseudomonadati > Pseudomonadota > Gammaproteobacteria > Alteromonadales > Pseudoalteromonadaceae > Pseudoalteromonas > Pseudoalteromonas sp. 23_GOM-1509m. Next base: position 365,672 of record NZ_KI912433.1, on the reverse strand, counting down.
CGTGCAGGTCGATAATATTCGTCGTATGTTGCTTGCTATGGTGGAAGATGTGCGTGCCGTGGTGATTAAATTAGCCGAACAGGTGTGCCATTTACGCAACGTAAAAGACGCGGCTGAAGAAGAACGAGTTATTGCAGCCAAAGAGACTGCGGATATATTTGCACCGCTTGCTAATCGCCTTGGTATTGGCCAATTAAAGTGGGAGCTAGAGGATTTAGCCTTTCGCTATTTACACCCAGATATTTATAAAAATATAGCTAAACAACTTGATGATAAGCGCCTTGCCCGTGAAGCGTATATGGCTGATATGGTTGAGCAAGTAAAACAGCGCCTACATGAAGCGGGTATTAAAGCTGAGGTATACGGCAGGCCAAAACATATCTACAGCATTTATAAAAAAATGGCGAAAAAGAACTACGAGTTTGATCAGCTGTTTGACATACGCGCGATGCGAATTGTGGTTGAGCGCCTGCAAGATTGCTACGGTGCCCTAGGCATAGTGCACACTAATTGGCGCCATTTAAATAAAGAATTTGACGATTACGTTGCGACCCCAAAACAAAATGGCTATCAATCTATTCATACCGTAGTATTTGGCCCCGAAGGTAAAACTGTTGAGATTCAGATCCGAACGCACGACATGCATCAAGATGCAGAGCTGGGCGTTGCCGCACATTGGATGTACAAAGAAGGTGCGTTACCAGGGCGTGGTTCAGGCTATGAGCAAAAAATTAGCTGGTTGCGTAAGTTACTGCAATGGCAAGAAGAAGTGGTTGATGGCAGCGATTTAGCGCAAGAGCTTAAAAACCAAGTGGTTGAAGACCGGGTCTATGTGTTTACTCCACGTGGAGATATTTTTGACTTACCGCTAGGGGCAACGCCTCTTGATTTTGCTTACTACATTCACTCCAATGTAGGGCATCGGTGTATTGGTGCAAAAATATTTGGCAAAATAGTGCCGTTTACTCATCAATTAAGTACCGGCGATCAGGTTGAAATACTGACCCAAAAGCAGCCAAATCCAAGCCGTGATTGGTTGAACCCGTCGCTGGGTTATATTAAATCGTCTCGCGCTAGAGCCAAAATCCACCATTGGTTTAAACAGCTCGACCGCGATAAAAATTTAAGTGCGGGTAAAGAAATCCTTGATAACGAATTACAAAAGTTAGAGTTAACTTACAAAGATTTAGACCCAGCGATAAAGCGCTTTAACTTTAGAGAGCTTGATGACTTAATGGTCGCCATTGGTGCAGGCGATATTCGCCTTAACCAAATGCTCAACTTTATTACCGATAGAACGGAGCACGAGCCGGTTATTCGCTTTAAATCGCCCAGTAAAGTGACTGGCGATAAAAACGGTATTGTGGTTGATGGAGTAGGCAGTTTAATGAGCCATGTTGCTCGCTGTTGCCGCCCTGTACCTGGGGATGAAATTATTGGGTATATTACCCAAGGCCGTGGCATTGCCGTGCATCGTGAGGATTGTGACTCGTTTAGTAATTTAAAAAACAAGCACCCAGAGCGCGTTATTTCAGTAAGTTGGTCAGATGATATTAGCAGCTCCTACGCGTTAACTATTCGTATTGAAGCCAGCGATCGGTCTGGTTTAATTCGTGATATTAGTTCTGCTTTGGCGAATGAAAAAGTCAATGTGCTCAATATGAATGTCAACACGGTTGATAGCACTCAAACGGCTATTTTTGTGATGCAAATAGAAGTGCATGACTTACAAGGCACAAATAAAGTGCTTTCTAAGTTACACCAGATAGAAGGGGTGCACAGTGCAAAACGAGGGCAGTAATCAGGCTAATAATGAGGCTTTAAGCCAACTGCTGGAAATAATGCAAACACTGAGAAACCCTGAGGGCGGATGCCCTTGGGATCTCAAGCAAACGTTTGCGTCAATCGTGCCGCATACTCTTGAAGAAGCCTATGAAGTGGCTGATTGTATTGAAACGAATAATTTAAGCGATTTAAAAAATGAGTTAGGCGACTTACTTTTTCAAATCGTGTTTTATGCGCAACTAGCACAAGAGCAGCAATTATTTAATTTTAACGATGTAGTGGCACAGTTAAATGAAAAGTTGGTGCGTCGTCATCCGCATGTATTTTCAGCGCAAGACACACCTAAAACCGATGCCGAATTAGCTGCGCAGTGGCAAGCAATAAAAGCACAAGAGCGTGCGGCTAAACCCCAAGGTCAAAGCTCAGTACTTTGGCAAGATATACCAAACAGTTTACCTAGCTTAACAAAAGCTAAAAAAATTCAGCAACGGGTCGCTGCGTTAGGGTTTGATTGGCCGACTTATCACGGTGCTATTGATAAAGTGAGTGAAGAGGTTGAAGAAGTGAAAGAAGCCTTAGCTCATGACCCATACTCAGATCATACAGCAGAAGAGCTAGGTGATTTGCTGTTTGCTACTGTTAATGTAGCGCGCCATGTTAAACGCGACCCCGAACAACTGCTTCGCAGTGCCAACGATAAGTTTTCTGCACGGTTTGAAAAGGTACAAAACTACTTAATTGCACAGGGTAAATGTATTGATTCTGCGTCTTTAGAGGAAATGGATGCAGCATGGGATGCGATAAAAAAACTAAATAAATAGGGACATAAAAAATGTTTGTTTTTTGTGCACAGATTTACCAATTTTAGCTGGATTGCTTAGCTATGTTTTGGTACAATTTCGCCCCGTCTTGTTTATATTCCAAAATCACTTGTTTGGGTATTATATTCCTTTTAATTCCTGATATTCTAGGGTTCGCATGAGTACAAAATTTATCTTCGTTACTGGCGGAGTTGTTTCTTCGTTGGGTAAAGGTATTGCAGCAGCATCGTTGGCCGCTATTTTAGAGGCCCGTGGCTTAGATGTTACCATTTTAAAGCTGGATCCTTACATCAACGTTGACCCAGGCACAATGAGCCCAATTCAACACGGTGAAGTATACGTTACCGAAGACGGCGCAGAAACGGACCTTGATTTAGGTCACTACGAACGTTTTATTCGCACCAAAATGACCAGCCGTAATAACTTTACGCAAGGGCGCGTATATGAAGATGTACTACGTCGTGAAAGACGTGGCGAATATCTTGGCGCAACAATTCAAGTTATTCCTCATATCACTAATGATATTAAGCAACGTGTTTATGATGGCGCAGAAGGCCATGATATAGCAATCGTTGAAATTGGTGGTACGGTAGGCGATATTGAGTCACAACCATTTATCGAAGCTATTCGTCAAATGGGCACAGAGATTGGTCGTGAACGTGCGCTATTTATTCACTTAACGCTAGTGCCATTCTTAGGCCCTGCCGGTGAAGTGAAAACAAAACCAACTCAGCACTCAGTTAAAGAGTTACGCTCAGTCGGTATTCAACCAGATATTCTTATTTGTCGCTCAGACCGTAAGCTGCCAAATAACGAGCGTGCAAAAATTGCATTGTTCACAAACGTTGAAGAAAAAGCCGTTATTTCACTGCCTGATGTAGACAGTATTTATAAAATCCCTGCGTTATTAAAGTCGCAAGAGTTAGACAACTTTGTATGTCGTCGTTTCCATTTAGACGCGCCTGAGGCTGATTTAGCTGAGTGGGAACAAGTATTGTATCAAGAGTCTAACCCAACGGGTGAAGTGACAATTGGTATGGTTGGTAAATACATTGAATTACCGGATGCATACAAATCAGTAAACGAAGCATTAAAACATGCGGGACTAAAAAATCGTTTAACTATTAATATTCAATACGTTGATTCACAAGACTTAGAAACTAAAGGAACGGATATTCTTTCTCGCTTAGATGCTATTTTAGTGCCAGGTGGTTTTGGTGGTCGTGGTGTTGAAGGTAAGATTTTAGCGGCTAAATATGCTCGTGAAAACAAAGTGCCTTACTTAGGTATTTGTTTAGGTATGCAGGTTGCGCTTATTGAATACGCACGAAATGTTGCCGGTTTAGTTGATGCAAACTCAACGGAATTTAATGCAAACTCAGAGGCTCCAGTGGTTGGTTTAATCACTGAGTGGCTAGACGCTGAGGGTAACGTAGAAGTACGTGATGAAAAGTCTGATTTAGGTGGCACAATGCGTTTAGGCGCACAAAAATGCCATTTAACGCCTGGCTCTAAAGTACACGAAGTGTACGGCAGTGACGAAATTGTTGAACGTCACCGTCACCGTTACGAAGTTAATAACAACTTCGTTGCACAGCTTGAACAAGCAGGTTTAAGCTTTACTGGTTTATCTGAAGATAAAAAGCTAGTAGAGATTATTGAAAATAAAGATCACCCTTGGTTTATTGCAGCGCAATTCCACCCGGAATTCACTTCAACGCCACGCGATGGTCATCCGCTATTTGAAGGGTTTGTAGCTGCGGCTCATACCTACCAAAAAGCGTCTTCGTAATTTAAAAAAGGCTGTGCATATTGCGCGGCCTTTTTTGTTTCTAAGGCTGGCCTAGGTTAGCCGTACTCACCATTTTGGGAATATAGAGGAATCAAGATGTCAGAAATCGTAAAAGTAATCGGTCGTGAAATTATGGACTCGCGTGGTAACCCAACTGTAGAAGCTGAGGTATATTTAGCTGATGGTTCATGGGGCCGTGCTGCTGCACCATCAGGTGCATCTACAGGAACTCGCGAAGCATTAGAATTACGTGATGGTGATAAAACTCGTTATTTAGGTAAAGGCGTATTAAAAGCGGTAGGTTTCATTAATAATGAAATTGCAGCGGCTTTAAAAGGTCAAAATGCACTTGCTCAAAGTGATGTAGACCAAGTAATGCTTGATTTAGATGGTACTGAAAATAAAGAAAAACTAGGTGCTAATGCTATTTTAGCGGTTTCACTTGCTAACGCAAAAGCGGCTGCACAATCTAAAAAAGTAGAGCTATACGAGCACATTGCTGACTTAAATGGCACGCCAGGTGTTTACTCTATGCCACTACCAATGATGAACATCATCAACGGCGGTGAGCACGCTGATAACTCAGTAGATATTCAAGAATTTATGGTTCAGCCAGTTGGTGCTGCTAATTTCCGTGAAGCATTGCGTATGGGTGCTGAAGTATTTCACAGCCTTGCAAAAGTGCTTAAAGCAGATGGTCATTCAACAGCTGTTGGTGACGAAGGCGGTTTTGCACCAAACCTTGCATCAAACGAAGCAGCACTTGCAGCAATTAAAGTGGCTGTTGCAAATGCCGGTTATGAGCTTGGTAAAGATATTACCCTTGCACTTGATTGTGCTGCCTCTGAGTTTTATGACAAAGAAGCAAATATCTACGACCTTAAAGGTGAAGGTAAAAAGTTTACCTCTGAAGAGTTTAACTACTTCTTAAAAGACTTAACTGAGCAATACCCAATTGTATCAATTGAAGATGGCTTAGATGAGTCTGATTGGGATGGCTTTGCACATCAAACTAAACTAATGGGCGATAAAGTTCAATTAGTGGGTGATGACTTATTCGTAACCAATACTAAGATTTTAAAACGTGGTATCGACAATGGTATTGCTAACTCAATCTTAATTAAATTTAACCAAATTGGTTCACTAACAGAAACGTTAGCGGCAATCAAAATGGCGAAAGATGCTGGTTTTACAGTGGTTATTTCTCATCGCTCTGGTGAAACTGAAGATGCAACCATTGCTGATTTAGCGGTTGGTACAGCTGCAGGCCAGATCAAAACAGGTTCATTAAGCCGTTCAGACCGTGTTGCTAAGTACAACCAATTGCTTCGTATTGAAGAGCAATTAGGCGCTAAAGCACCGTACAATGGTTTAAAAGAAGTTAAAGGTCAGTAATTCTTTAATTTGTTTAAAATTATAAAAATCCTCGCTTATGCGGGGATTTTTTATGCGTGTTATAAAGTAATGGGAAGGGCTGTCCATAGTGAAGCTGCAGTTTGTTTAAAGAGAGAACCTAAGACTTATTACAACTGAAACTGCTGTTTTAATATCTCTTTTGTAAAACTAGTTTTTAAGTAAAAGCCACGCGGCAGGGTTTTAATTATTTTCCCGTTTGGGCCTATGGCATCGGTAACAATATGGCTATTAGCGGCTTTTGGCCGTATTTGCATGGCGTCGCCTAAATACCCTGATATTTCATCTACCCGACCAAGCGCTATAAGCTCCATTTGCTCTTCCCAGTCACGCTGTAATTGCGCATCTTGCGCGGGGGAGGGTTGCCACAAAAAGCCACTGCCTATGGTTCTATCAAACGGAGCAATATCGCGCTCACTTAAAATAGGTAGCCATAAAACATGATTCAACTTTTTACGTACGCTACTTGTGTGCCAGGTCATGCCAGTTACATTCATTAGTGGGGTAACCGACACAAACGTGGTTTCTAATGGTTTGCCTTTATATGAAATGGGCAATGTTTTGAGCTCTATGCCTAAATTCTCAAAGTCGGGTAGCGGTTTTGACCCAGCACTTGCGCCTAATACATACTCAATCAGTTGACCTGTCCAGCCTTTTTCACGCAATAAATCATCTGGCGTTTTAAAGTGGTACTGCTGTGCGAGTTGTCCTAGTGTGAGTCCTGCAATAGCATCGACACGTTGCATTAATTGATTGATTGAATGAGGTTTTAAAGGTTGCATACTGTTTATTTTAGTTGAATAAATACCAACGCCATGATAGCAAATTAGTGTGTTAGTGGATATCTTTAGCGGTTGGTTGAATTTTGTTCGTGCTGTGTGTGGTGCAATTTTATGCACTGTTTTAAAACGCCAAGCTTAACTAAGTAACTGAACTGCATTGTTTTTTTTTGTTTTTAGTGTTCAGTTTTAATTAAGGTCTATAAATGTTGTAAGGATAAATACAGATGTATAAACATGTTTATCCACAGATTCTGTGGAGAACATCACTTTTTAGATCTTGTATTGTGGATTTGTTTGCTAAATGAGCGTGTTTTACAAAAGTTATGCACAAGCTGTGAGTAACCAGCACAAACAGTGTGGTTTTTATGTATTTATACATGGCAGTGTTGTTTGTTATTCACATGCAATGGATTTCGCTATTAATTTGCCTTAACCGAGGACGTTAACGGGGCTTGTACGTAATAGTATTTGCCGTATTGCAGCTAATGTGGAACAATCATAAAAAATCGACTTACAAATGAGGCACTAAGGTGATTGATGCCGAAGGTTTTCGTGCCAATGTCGGAATTGTAATTTGCAATAATCAGGGGCAAGTGTTTTGGGCCAGACGCTATGGTCAACATTCTTGGCAATTTCCCCAAGGCGGTGTTGATGATGGTGAAACACCAGAACAAACTATGTACCGTGAATTACACGAAGAAGTAGGTTTGCGACCAGAAGATGTAGAAATAGTTGCAAGCTCAAAACATTGGTTACGCTATAAATTACCCAAACGATTAATCCGCCGCGACTCAAGTCCGGTGTGTATTGGGCAAAAACAAAAATGGTTTTTACTGAAGTTACGCTGTAAAGATGAAGATGTAAATTTACTAAAAACGCACCATCCTGAATTTGATGATTGGCGGTGGGTGAGTTATTGGTATCCAGTAAGGCAGGTAGTATCGTTTAAACGGGATGTTTATCGACGTGTTATGAAAGAGTTTGCTCCTTTTGCTATGCCCTTCAATAAGCGAGAGCAACAAAAAGACAATTGGCGAAGCAAAAGGTAGTTTTACATAAAAAGGAGCAGTGTATGCTGGCAACACTCAGATCGATAGCTGAGTCTGTTTCGCAACAAGCGAATTTAGACGATGCGTTAGTGTGCTTTGTGAAAATGGTAAAAGATGCCATGAATACCCAGTGCTGCTCCATTTATTTTGCCGATTACAGTCAAGATAACTTTGTACTAATGGCCAGCGAAGGGTTAAACCCCGATGCGGTGGGTAAATTTAGAATTGGCTTTACTGAAGGACTTGTTGGGCTAGTTGCTCAGCGCGAAGAGGCGATTAACATTGCGTTTGCTAAATCGCATCCTCGCTTTAAACTCTCCCCAGAAGTCAACGAAGAAGGCTACAACGCTTTTTTGTCTGTGCCTGTTGTTCATCAAAAAAAGGTATTAGGCGTTATTGTTGTGCAACAGAAAATGGCTCGAGTATTTTCTCAAGATGAAGAGTCGTTTTTAATTACGCTCTCAGCGCAGTTAGCTTCACAGCTTGCGCATGCCGAAATAAAAGAAGTATTGCGCCAAGATGAGTCGTCTCATCAAACATCGGTTTTAAAAGGGGTGTCTAGTGCGCCAGGCATTAGTATTGGTAAAGCCTTTGTTGTTATTCCTAAACTTAATTTTAAGTCCATAGAGCTTACTAAAAATAGTGATGTGAATGAACAACGCCGTTTATTCACGCAAGCGGTTGCTGCAACGCGCAAGGAATTTAGCACCTTATCGATGACATTAAGCGATACTATACCGCAAGAAGCGTTGGCGGTGTTTGATGTGTATCAGCAATTATTGGATGCTAAAAGCTTAGGTCATAATGTAGAGGCACAATTACAAGAAGGTTGGTGTGCAAAAAGTGCATTAAAAATTGTGATTGAACGTTTAGTTGCGCAGTTTAATGAAATGCAAGACCCTTACATTAAAGAGCGTGCGGTTGATGTTAAAGACATTGGCTTACGGGTGCTTCATCACTTAGTGAATACCGAACATGCAATAAAAGACTACCCTGAAAACACAATCCTCATCGCTCACACATTAACTCCTGCGATGTTAGCCGAAGTGCCAAATGAGCGTTTAGCAGGTGTGGTAAGCATTAATGGTTCAGCTAATAGCCATGCCTCTATTTTAACGCGAGCAATGGGGGTGCCTGCAATTTGGGGTATTGAAGATTTACCGTTACTGCAGTTTGATAACAAAGAAATGATTTTAGATGCTTTTGCTGGGCGTTTATATATTTCGCCTTCGCAAATGCTTATTGATGAGTATACCGAGTTACAACATCAAGATAACTTACTCAACAATCGTTTTTTAGAAGAGCAATCACTGCCTGCAATTACCTTGGATGGGGAGCATATTAGTTTATTGCTCAACGCTGGGCTTGAACTTAATACGCAACAAAATAGTGCCCATATTTGTGATGGTGTTGGTCTTTACAGAACCGAAGCGTGGTTTATGCAAAAAGGGCAGTTTCCATCGCAACAAGAACAAGAAAAATGGTATCGCGAAGTACTCAGTAGCTATTACCCTAACCCCGTAGTTATGCGAACGTTAGATATTGGTGGCGACAAAGTTTTAGATTATTTTAATATTACAGAAGAAAACCCGTTTTTAGGATGGCGTGGTATTAGAATTAGCCTAGATCATCCTGAGCTTTTTTTAGATCAGCTCAAAGCCATGCTCAAAGCGAATATTGGCTTAGGTAATTTAAAAATAATGCTGCCTATGATCAGTGGCACTGATGAAGTTGAAGAGTCGCTGGCACTGTATAACCAAGCCTATTATGAGTTAAGCGAAACATTTCCTGAGCAACTAATAGAAAAGCCAGATATTGGCATTATGCTTGAGGTACCTTCAAGTGTATTTATGCTGCCAGAGTGGTCTAGAAAAGTCGATTTTTGCTCAGTGGGTAGTAACGATTTAACTCAGTATTTATTAGCGGTAGATAGAGCAAATGCCCGTGTGGCCGATTTATTCAATCCTTATCATCCAGCTGTGTTACGTGTATTAAATAATATTGCCAGCGAATGTGAGCACTATGAATTGCCCTTTAGTTTATGTGGTGAGCTTGGCGGCGATCCCGAGGGAGCAATATTACTCATTGCCATGGGCTATAGACGTTTAAGTATGAACTTATCGTCGTTAAATAAAGTGAGATGGGTGCTTAGGCGCTTAAATGTTAGCGACATGGAACAATTACTGAGCGAGTGTTTAGCACAGCCCAATGCTAAACAAGTGTTGCGTTTAACCCGTAATTTTATGATAGAGCATCAGCTAGGTAATTTATTTTATACACCTAAATGATAGAGCTGTTATTGTTTATATAATCAATTAAAATATACATATTCTTAAATGTATTAGAGATAACTATGTATGAACTAGGACTTCTAGTTGCAAGTTGTGCGTTATTAGGTTGCATTGTTGGTTTTTTAGCAGGACTTCTAGGCATAGGCGGTGGTTTAATCATTGTGCCGGTGCTAACGAGCTTGTTACTGGGTTTTAATGTGGCCGCTGCCGATCATGTATTAGTTATCGCTATTGCGACATCTTTAGCCTCTATTTTATTTACCTCGACTTCTTCAGCGTTAGCTCATCATAAAAATGATAATGTGCCTTGGAAAATTGCCCCTTGGGTAATGTCGGGTGTGGCCATTGGCGCCTTGATTAGCGGCTTTGCTGCCAGCTTTATACCTGAGAAAATGTTACGAACCGTGTTCGCAGTGAGTGTGGTTTTTATTGCTATGAGAATGGTGCTTTCTGCCCGTAATAAAGTGAGCGTAGGTCACCCGATGCCTGCAGGCCCCGTGCTAGGAAGTATTAGTGCGATAATGGGGGCACTATCTGGGTTGATTGGGATTGGCGGTGGCGCATTACTTGTGCCTATGTTGCACTATTTTTCGGTTGATATTAAAAAGGCAATTGGTTGCGCTGCTGCATGTGGTATTGTAATTGCCTTTTTTGGCTCTATTGGTTATGTCAGCGCCGGTTGGCAAGTAACTGACTTAGCGCATGGTTTTATGGGATTTGTTTATTTACCTGCATTGTTAGGGATTGTTGTTACCTCATGGTTTATAGCGCCAATAGGCGCCAAAGCAACGCATTACTTACCTGTGAATACAATTAAGAAAGTTTTCGCGATGTTACTTGTTATCATCGCTATTAAAATGGTTTTTAGCTAAAGGTTTATTTTTATGGCACTGGAGTTTCCTCAAATTGATCCAATAATTTTTTCTATTGGGCCACTTAGCGTTCGTTGGTATGGATTAATGTACTTAATTGGTTTTGCGTTTGCGATGTGGTTTGCGAATCGCCAAGCTAGTAAGTCCGGTTCAGGTTGGACTAAAGACGAGGTCAGCGATTTACTCTTTTACGGCATGCTGGGCGTTATATTAGGTGGGCGTATTGGTTATGTTCTGTTTTATCAATTTAGCTATTTTATCGAAAACCCCTTATATTTGTTTAGAATAGACCAAGGTGGCATGTCGTTTCATGGTGGGACACTGGGGGTGATCACTGCAATTGCTATTTTTGCTTACAAGCGTAAAAAATCGTTATTACAAGTCGGTGATTTTGTAGCACCTTTAGTGCCTGTTGGTTTACTGGCTGGACGTATAGGTAACTTTATTAACGGCGAGTTATGGGGGCGTACCACTGATGTTCCGTGGGCAATGGTGTTTCCAACTGGAGGCCCGCTTGCACGCCACCCTTCACAACTTTACGAAGCTTTTTTTGAAGGGCTTGTATTGTTTGTCATATTATTGTGGTTTATTAAGCGTCCACGTCCTGCGGGAAGTGTGTCGGGTTTGTTTTTACTGGGTTACGGCATATTTAGATTTTGTATTGAATATTTTCGCCAACCAGATGCGCAATTGGGGCTATTTGCCGACTTTATCTCTATGGGGCAAATTCTATCGTTACCAATGATAATTGGTGGGTTAGGCTTACTTATTTGGGCCTATAAACAACCACAATCAAAAACAGCGGCAAAAGCTTAAAAGAAGAAGTTAGATGAAACAATATTTAGAATTATGTCAGCGCATTGTTGACCAAGGAAAATGGGTTGAAAACAAGCGTACCGGTACACGTTGTTTAACGGTTATAAACGCTGATTTAGAATACGATGTGGCTAATAATCAGTTCCCAATGATCACCACGCGAAAAAGCTATTACAAAGCGGCTATTGCTGAGTTATTAGGTTATTTAAGAGGTTATGACAGTGCTGAGCAGTTTCGTAGCATAGGCTGTAAAACCTGGGATGCTAACGCCAATGAAAATAGTGCCTGGCTTAATAATCCTAATCGTAAAGGTGAGGATGATATGGGGCGCGTTTATGGCGTGCAAGGACGAGGCTGGCAACGCCCTGATGGTTCAACACTGGATCAACTTGCAAAGGTCATCAATAATTTAAAAAATGGCATTGATGATCGCGGCGAAATTATTACCTTTTACAACCCAGGTGAGTTTGAGCTTGGCTGCTTGCGCCCATGCATGCATACACATACCTTTTCATTACTAGGCGATACCCTGTATTTAACCTCGTACCAACGAAGTTGTGATGTACCGCTAGGTCTAAACTTTAATCAAATTCAATGTTTTGTTTTATTGGCACTGGTTGCACAAATTACTGGCCACAAAGCAGGTAAGGCATATCATAAAATCACCAATGCCCACATTTACGAAAATCAGCTAGATTTAATGCGAGATGTGCAATTAAAGCGCGAGCCATTTGCTTCTCCTCAATTAAAAATTAACCCAGAGATTAAGTCGCTCGAAGATATAGAAACATGGGTAACACGTGATGATTTTGAGGTGGTTGGTTATCAATGCCACGAGGCTATTCAATACCCATTTTCAGTTTAAAAAATAAGGAGAGCATAATGAAAGCAGTGATCCCCGTAGCCGGCCTTGGAACACGTATGTTACCGGCAACTAAAGCAATTCCAAAAGAAATGCTGCCCGTTGTAGACCGTCCACTCATTCAATACGTTGTTAGCGAAGCGGTTGCCGCTGGTATTAAAGAGATAGTGCTAGTAACGCATTCGAGTAAAAACTCGATTGAAAACCATTTTGATACCAGCTTTGAACTAGAGGCAACGTTAGAGAAACGTGTAAAGCGGCAATTACTTGCCGAAATACAGTCTATTTGCCCTAAAGATGTGACCATTATTCACGTACGTCAAGGTGAAGCAAAAGGCCTAGGCCATGCTATTAACTGTGCCGCCCCTATTATTGGCAATGAACCTTTTGTGGTTATTTTACCCGACGTTATTATTGATGATGTAGAAAGTGACCTAACAAAAGACAACTTAGCTGAAATGATTACTCGCTTTGAGCAAACTAAACACAGTCAAATTATGGTTGAGCCAGTCCCTAAAGATGACGTAGATAAATTTGGTGTTGTGGATTTAGGTGATGTTGAGTTAAACCAAGGTGAAAGCTCACCCATTCAAAGCATGGTAGAAAAACCACCCGTTGACGAGGCACCTTCAAACCTTGCTGTGGTTGGTCGTTACGTGTTGAGTAAAAATATTTGGCCATTACTGGCTAAAACCCCTCAAGGTGCTGGTGATGAAATTCAGCTAACAGATGCAATAGCCATGCTTATGCAAGATGAAAAAGTAGATGCCTACGCAATGAAAGGCCGAAGCCATGATTGTGGCAGTAAAATTGGTTATTTAAAAGCAACCATTGAATTTGCTCTTCGTCGTGATGAATTCGCCGGTGAGCTTAAAACGTTTATTAAAACGTTAATTTAAATAAACTTATCATTATTAGAAGCGCCTATATGGCGCTTTTTTTGATTGTAAAATAGCTTTTTTAGTATTTTAAATTATCACTATTTTTGCAGTTATACAGACATATTTAACATTGTGTTGTAATCTTTATGTTAACCCAAGTTGTTTTGTTGTTAACGTGCTTTATTGATTCAATTGAAAATTGACTTAATTGAGCGGTCTAAACTATTGAAAGAGAAACAATCAATGTGTGAATACAGCAAAAAGTATCACCGATATCTGTTAGTCGTATTACTGTTGTTATTAAGTACTGGTTGTACGATATCGCCTGATAAAACATCATTAAATGAACAAGTTAAAGATTCACCTGAATATGTAACTATCACTGCACTTGAGCTTGCTCAACTAAAAGATGCCGCCTTGCAATGGCAGCAAGCACGCTCTGGCATAGAGCGGCTATTAAAGTTAGAACGTGAGCTCACATATTTAGTTGATAACCTGGATATTATTAACAGTAAAGCAATAGCGCAATCTAATCAGGCTGTTAGCAATCGTTATGCTCGCTCAGTAATAAACACAAAGGCGCCGCCAAATCTTAGGTATGGTAATAATTACGCAAGCACCTCAGATAAAGTTGAACGACCAAGGCAAAGGTATAGTAATCGCTACGCAAAATCCTCTAAAGGGGACGCTCCATACAATCAGCGACACAGTAGTCGCTATGCTAGCGTGCCTACAAAAATGATTACAGCCCCTTCAAAAAGCTACAGTAAGCGCGCTGTTAGTTTGCCTGCGAAAGCAACGAACTCAATCGTGAAGAAAAAAGTATTCCCTCAAACATCGAAGCTAACAAAAGTGGCAATGGTTGATACCAACAAAAAAGTATTTGCATTGCAGGTTGCGTCACTCGATTCACAAGAGAGTGTTGCTAAAGAATGGAAGCAAATTAACAAAAAAGCAGCGCCTTTGTTTAAGGACAAAATCACGACAAATATTGAAAAAGCAAAGGTTAATAACAAAACCTATTATCGACTAAAATTAGGTGAGTATTTTAACTTTAAAAGTGCAGAGGATGATTGCGAAGTATTTAAATTTTATAAAGTTGACTGTTTTGTGAGTAACTACACTGACGGACCAATCAGGTTATAAAACAGTATTACTTGGCGCTTTTATTGCATAATAGCTTTAGATAGCTAGTCTTTTGTAATGGGTGCCTAAAGTGAAACTTCATTTAATAACATTATTAATACCATTTGCATTAGCTGGTTGCAGCAACCAGCTAATGCCTACCGATCCACAAAGTGATAAGCTTGTGCGTGAAAAAGATATAAAGCCTTACCTAGAGCAATGGGATAACAACAAAGAGCAAATAGCGCGCTTAAGCACCATGGAAGAAGACTTATCGTTATTGATTCAAGCGCTTTCTGCACAAACAGATATTGATACCGTACCAGAGCCGATGAAAGAGAAAGTTAAACGTGTTGAGTATGGCTCTAAGCAATCGTTACAACACTCATCAGAAACCGCTTTAGCTGATAACACTACCAGTACAAACAAAGCAATGTACGGTGTGCAAATTGGACGTTATTTAATTTCTAACGGAGCCAAAAGGCAAGTGCAGCGACTAAAAGAGCAATACCCTCAATTAAACAGTATTTTGCAATACCGCATTAATGAGCAACAAAAAGAATCAAGTACCTTTTATAGTGTTGTAGCAGGCCCGCTAAAAAATCAACAACAGGCGGCGCAGTTGTGTTTGTTTTTTTATAAGATGGGTAATAAGTGTACCTTAGCGGCATTTTCAGAGGATGTTTAAGGTTTTTTTCGCTTATTTTTGCATCCTGTTATTATAAATCAAAATAAAGTAAATATTTTCTAACTTTTTAGTGATTTTGGCCGATACTTAAATTAACCTGAACAAAAGGTTAACAACTTATATCTAAGGGAAAACTATGAACAAAATATTTACTAAAGCAGCGTTGGCTGCATCAATGGCAGTTCTTTCTTTCGGTGCTGCAGCTGAATCAGTTTCGTTTCAAGCAGGTGTTACAGTTCAAAATGCTTTTACCTTGACTAACGATTCGGCACTAGATTTTGGAACAATTCGTGCTTCAGCTGATTTAGCAACAACTGAAACAGCTACCCTTGTTTTAGCTGCAAACCCAGCAACCTCACCTACAACGGCTTCTACATCGATTGCAGATGCTGAAATCGCAATTTTAGTACCAGGTGCACCAGCCTCTTTTTCTGTTTCTGGCGTGTCTCCTTTCGGTTCACTAACCATTACGAATCCGCCAGAAAGTGCTATTTCACCTGATGCAGCACCTGCGGGTACTGCAGCATTTACTTTGGGAACTCCAACGTATTATGTGTTAACTGGCGCGACGCCTAACAGTGCAGCGACAACTGCCATTCAAGTAGACGCAAATGGTGAAGCGACATTTAATGTTGGTGCAACATTAACGACAGATGCCACTACACCTACTAGTGACTACATTGATGGCACTTACAGTGGTTCATTCACATTAGAATTAAACTATTAATGAGCAAAGCCTGCTTTATTACAAAGCAGGCTGTTTTATGAAATTAACTTTATTCATATTTGCAGCCTTCTTAACTTCAGGCTCGTACGCGCAGGTAACACCACTTGAGCAATTGAACTTTGGTAAAATTGTTATTAGTGATAATCAAAGTGTTAGCTCTATAACTTTGTTGCCTAGTAATACAAATACCTTAACCAATAAGATATATTTACTTGAAAAAGGCCATGCAGCTGAATTGTTGCTCGAAGGGTATCCAGCTCGTATTCAAGTGAATGTGAGTGACTTTATAAACGACCAACCTTTAAATAACATTTTCGGTGGTGCATCACTGATTTTAAATCAACTTATATACAATGCGACCATTACAACCGATACCACAGGAACGGCTTTATTAAGAGTTGGAGGGCAATTAAGTACCTCTGGTGACGGAAATACATATAAAGATGGCATCTTTGATACTACAATTGAAGTGACACTAAATTATTAGACAACTAGAGATGTTGATTAAATGACAATAATAAAAACTTTTTTTATCTTAGTAAGCTTTATTTTAATTAGCTTTCATTCTTATGCAAACTTACTCATTTCTCCAACAAGAATCAATTTTGATGAACGTCAACGTGTTGCTAAAGTCATTGTTGTTAATAACTCTAATGAATCTAAAACTTATAGATTGGAGTGGCAGGATAAAGTCGCACTAGCTGGCGGAGGGTATGCTAATTTAGCGGCTGATCAAGAAAGTTCATCTTCACTTAAAAATATGGTTAGGATTAGCCCATCGCAAGTTAGATTAGCACCAGGAGAAAGGCAGATTGTTAAGCTTGCTATTCGAAAGCCAAAAGGTTTAATAGAGCAGGAGTACCGCTCTCATCTAGCCTTTAAAGCACTTCCTAATGAAGTTCAAAGTCAGCAACAGAGGCTAGGCATTAAGGTAAACTTACTTTTAAGTTACACTATTCCTGTTATTTTGCGAAAAGGTGCTGTAAAACCGAATGTTAATATTAGCAACTTACAGCTTATACACAGCCCAGAAAAAAAGGCGCTTGAGATCGAAATTTTACGAGAGGGTGGCTTTAGTTCTTTTGGCAAGTTAGAAGTTTTCTTTAAGCAAAAAGGAACGGATACAGAGAAAAAGATCGCTATGTTAAACGATTTTAGTATTTACCCTGAGCTCAAAAGAACAACGGCGACGATACCAATTTTTGCAGATCAAAATATTCCGAAAAATGGCCAAATTCGCGTAATTTATACAGGACTTAAAGAATATCGCGATACTATTTTTAGTGAAAAGGTTGCGCCAATCAATAATGCAATTATCGGTAATTTGAAATAGGCGATGTATTACTTTAAGCGGTTAAAGTGGTTGCTGATCATTTTTTTATCTATTGATCCATTATTAGCAGCAGAGCCTGATACTCAGGCCATTTTTGCTAGCATAAAAAAAATAGATAAAAAATGGCAGCAATACAACACTGATCAAGCTTTAAATGAAAGAACAGAGCCTGAGCTTAATGTGCAGCAAGGTGAGGGTATCCCCGAAGGGGAGTTATTATTTTTTTCATCGTTCGTGAAAAAAAATTACCTGGGTGAAATGCTCGGGGTGAAAAGTAAAACCGGTGTATTAATCGATTTATTAAGTTTTTCAGAAAGTCTGGATTTTGCTATCGATATAAACAGCGATGACCTTATTGCTCAAGGCTGGTTTATTAGTGAAGATAATCAGTTTTATCTAGACTTAAATACAAATACAGCAAAAATTAACGGCGCTAGATATTCATTTAATAGCCAACAAGCTTATGCGGAGAACGGCGATATGTTTGTTGATAGTAACTTGTTAGCGCAGTGGTTTTCGTTAGATATTGATATTGAATATTCAGCACTTGAGCTAAATGTAAGCTCCCCCACCAAATTGCCTATAGAATTAAAACGCGAAAGAGAGCAGCGAGAAACTGTAACGAATAGAGAGTCACGTCAAGCAATCTTACCTTGGAAGGCCAGTCCATACAGCGCAATTTCATCGCCTCTTGCTGATGTGCAGCTTAGTGCAACTAAGAGTAATACGGATTCAGCGATAGGGTACTCTGTATTAGGATCAAATGACTTGGCCTATTTTAATACTCAGTATTTTTTTGCAGGACGAAAACAAGATTTACTATCTGATTCAAGATTATCATTTAGCCGTCAAAGTAAAGATGCACGCCTATTAGGTCCTTTAAATGCGACAACGGTTCAACTTGGAGATGTATTAGCAACTCAAGTCGGTAAACGATTTAATGGTAGTTACGCCAGAGGAGTAAAAGTTGATAACAAACCACTTTTTAAACAGGTTAATAGTAATCAAATTAACTTAACGGGTGCTATTCAACCAGGGTGGGATGTTGAGTTATATAGAAATGATGTACTGCTAGCGCAGCAGTTTAGCTTAGCTGATGGGCGCTATCTATTTGAAGACATTGATTTATTATTTGGCGCTAATAATTTTGAGCTGATTTTTTATGGTCCACAAGGACAAGTAGAGCGAAAAACAGAGCAATATTTTATAGATGGTAATAGTTTGTCAGCAGATGAATCGTTTTATGAGTTTTCAATTACTGAGCAAGGTGAGCAGTTATTCAATCAGTCACTTTATTCGACACAAGGCAAAGGTTGGCAGCTAGCGGGTCGTTATGAAACGGGATTAACTGATTATTTATCGGTTTATGCTGGTACATCAATATTAAATAGCAATTCGGGTGATAATGTTAACAATTATGCCTTTGGTTCAAACCTGAGTATATTTGATAAGGTATTACTTAATCTAGATTATGAAAAAAATAATAACGATGAAGATAAGCTAGAGGTCGCGGCTAGAGGTGAATTAGTTGGTCAATCGGTACGTTTAAGCCTGTCTCAAAACAATGAAAAAATAGTTGGTGATACAGATACAGCGAAAACTGAAAGTTATCAACTATACACGGCAGGAAAGTTATTTGATGAATCATTTGGAAGCTTGAGCTATCAAAATACGCTCGCCTATAACAACAGAGAATTTAGTGACTCATATTTAAGTGTTGATAATACCTTATCGTATAATTTAGGTGGTACCGTTGTTAGTAACAATTTAATTTGGCGAAAATTTGATTCTTTAGATGATGCAACAACACTTGGCAGTATGCGTCTTCAACATCGATTTGGTAAAACATACACTCGTTTTAGTGTTGACTACAGCGCAGACTCTGGTTCGACTATACTGGGTTACCAAGCAGAATTAAGCCGTAATTTATCTCAGAATTTGCAATCTGAATTCACACTAAGAAACTCCCGTATAAACGATTTAGTTTCTATGGAGTTGGGTCTAAATTGGCAAAGCGATAGTTTTAGCTTAAATAGCACAATGAGCTACGATGACGATGATAATTGGCGACTAGGTTTATTTAGTCGCTTTAGCATCGGTTTTGATACGAACACTGACGAGTACTTTTTAAGTAAAAGAAGCCTCGTAAATTCAGGGACTTTAATGGTTCGAGTTTTTCTTGATTCAAATAATAACAATATTCAAGATGATGGGGAAAAGGGAATTGAAGGCGTTAAGGTAAAAGGAGTTCAAAATTATCGCCGAGCTGTAACTAACGAAAATGGCTTAGCGATACTTAAAGGTATGCCGGCGAATAGAACAACCGACATAGTGATTGAGCCTGGTAGTATTAGCGAGCCTTTTTTAGTTGCCGCCAACGATGGCTTTTCAATTACACCGCGTGCCGGCTTTGTTGAATATATGGAAATCCCGCTTAATAACAGTAGTGAATTAGAGGGAACTGTTTACAAACAAGATGAGCAAGGCAGCAGTGAAGTACAGCCTTTTGCTACCATTAAATTACTCGATAAACAAGGTAAGCAAGTGGCGCAAACGCAAGCTGCCTATGATGGCTATTATTTGTTTACCGATTTACGCCCTGGCGAATATAAAGCGGTTATAGATGATGAGTTTAAGCAACGTAAATCCTTAAAAGATACGCAACAGGTGGTGGTTAAATTACCAGCACAAGGTGAAGTGGTAATGGGTGTTGACTTTGAGCTTAAAGAAAAAACACAAACGCCAGCGTATATTGCTAATGCGGGTGGGTTTTCATCATTGCCGATTATGAAAGCGTATTATCAATTAATTAAGCGCCATCTAAATGAGCAATCAAAGCGAGATGCTTTTTATATTAAAGACGATAAACAAAAACGGTATATTTTAGCCGTCGCTTATGCCGAGTCTGCCAAAGGAGAGCTTGAACAAGTATGCGCAGAATTAAAAGTGAAAGGCTTGAACTGCCAAGTCCAAGCGCAACTTATTAGCCACTAATAACAATAAGGTTTAACCATGCAACATGCTAATTTATATAAACGCTATTCAATACTCATCGCCTGTATTGGTGCTCTTTTTATATCTGGATGCAGCAGTCCCAAAACAACAGTAGAGTCGCCTCAGCCTAAACAAGCCAGTGCAAGCCTTTCTGACGAGGAGTTAGCGCAGCTAAAAGCATCGTCTCAACAGTGGCAAGCAGCCAAAGCAGGTGTTGAGCGTCTATTAGTTATTGAACAAGACTTAAAGTTATTAATAAGCCAATTAAATGCGGTGGCAAATCAAGGGTCTGCATCAAAAAATACGCCTGTAGTACCAACAGCTAAAGCTTCAGCTGAAACGGTAGCACCAAAAGAAGCACAAAAAGCTCAAGTGGCAACGAATGCAGCAGCTGATGAAAAACAAGCCGTTAAAGCGCTGTTTGCCCTCCAAGTTGCAGCCGTTACCGACAAAGACCGACTTAGCCAAAGTTTAAATCAAATAAAAGCCAGCGCATCTTCGTTATTTGAGGGGGAATTTGTGGCGAATGTAGAAACTATCAACGTGAGTGGCATGACTTACTACCGTTTAAAGCTTGGGGCTTATCAGGAACAAGCGAATGCGGCTGCTGATTGCGATAAACTTAAACAGCGCCAAATCAACTGCATTGTGAGTCATTACACCCAGCA
The DNA here is from genome assembly GCF_000518425.1 of Pseudoalteromonas sp. 23_GOM-1509m. Classification (NCBI taxonomy): domain Bacteria; kingdom Pseudomonadati; phylum Pseudomonadota; class Gammaproteobacteria; order Alteromonadales; family Pseudoalteromonadaceae; genus Pseudoalteromonas; species Pseudoalteromonas sp. 23_GOM-1509m. Next base: position 344,773 of record NZ_KI912433.1, on the reverse strand, counting down.
GCCTTTAAAATAAATATGTGACAAGGGTATTCGGCATAATAATTGCTTTGTTGTTATTATGTTTTTAGAGGATGGCAACTATGCGCCTTTTGTTACCCTTACTATTATTAAATTTAGCGGGCTGTAGTTTAACACCTCAGCCAAAGCCGAGTATAAGCACTGATGCGACTAAAGCGGTTATGGCACCTTATACGGTGAACCAGTACGTAAGTAGCTTAAGTGCCCAGCTTAGCCATATTAAAGAGCCTTTTAAAAGCACTGCTTCAATTGCGGTCAGTAGCTTTTATTTAGCAGATGCCCTAGATTCTCACGTTGCTCAAGGACAGGGGGCAGGGCTTAGCCAGCAGATTCAGGAAAGCTTAATAACCCAATTCACCCAATTAGGTTATAACACGGTTGAATATCGGCTTGAAAACCAACTTAACTTATCAGCGAGTGCAGACTCAGTACTTAGCCGCAATACTGGCAACTTAAAGCAGCGTCAGATTATTGACTTTGTCATCACCGGTACTTTAACTCGCCAAGAGCATGCTTATATTGTTAATGCACGAATGGTAAATATGCAAACCAACCAAGTTGTATCTGCCGGCAGTACTGAAATTCCCATCAATGTGATGTGGAGCAATGAAAAAATACAGCAGCGCGGTGACTATATTTACCGCAGTGAATATTAATTAGGAGCACACATGAAACGCCTACTATTAACTTTATGTTTGCCACTAGGCTTTGGTTGTTCACAAATGACAAACCATAGTGACACACAAATTACCGACGATGCGCCTATGTTTTTTGAGCAACGCCCTGTAGCCGCACCTACACAAAGCGACTCGCTGTATCAAAATAAAACAGCAGTGATGAATAAAAACAAACAAGTTAACACGCCAACACGCAAAAATATTAATCACTATGTGCGTGGCATCATGCAAGATATGGCTGAAAATTTACAGTACGTAAATACTAAAACGCCATTAGCGGTATCAAGCTTTGTATTTTTAGATCGTGACTACAACAATGCTGACTTAGTGGGTAACCAAATAGCAGAGAGCTTTATGCATGAGCTGCATAATTTTGGTGTACCGGTCATTGATTTTAAAACCACCGATTATATGCGCGTAACGCCTGGCGGCGATTTTGTTTTTAGTCGCGACTACTTAGAGCTTAACCAAGAACAAAACTTTAGTTACGTATTAGCAGGCACGTTAGTAAACCACCAAGGCGGCATATTAGTAAACGCACGTATTGTTGGTTTAGCGAGTAAAGCGGTTGTAGGTTCTGCACAGGGCTTTATTCCGCAATCAGTGATCGACGCGTTAAATAGCAGTAACAGTGCTGATGGCATCATGCTAAAACAAGCGAGTAAGTGAGGTTTATCATGGCTAACTTAGCTAAGCGCTCAGCTTTAATTAGCATAATTGCATTTTCATTATTACTTTCAGGCTGTAATTTACTTGGTGAATCTAGCATGGCTGAACCCGCTAAGGCTGAGCCTGAACAAACGGTGGTAAGTAATCTTGATTTTAACCAAATCATGGCGCAAATGCAGCGCAATGACGAGCAAGAGCAATATGCTGATACAACGCAATTTAACCCAAACAAGCACCACAAAAGCTTAGTTAATTACGTTGAGCAAATGGCACTTGATTTAACCGACACCATGCAAGTAGCCCCGCAAGATGCAGCGATTGCGGTGACTTCGTTCGTTGATTTAGACGCAAGTTTAACTACAACAAGCCAGTTAGGTAATCAGTTATCAGAAACCTTTATACATCAGCTACAAAAGTTTGGTTATAGCGCCGTTGATTTTAAAACAGCCAATTTAATTACCGTAAATAAGCAAGGCGATTTTGCCTTTACACGTAACACTCGCAAACTTGCAGGTACCAGTATAGCCAGCCATGTATTGTCAGGCACCCTTATTTATAGAGAGGGCGGCGTAGAAATAAACGCACGCGTTATTGATATTCAAAGCAAACGCTTAGCAGCCAGCAGCCGAACATTTATACCGCTTTACGTATTAAATAAAGAAGATATATACTTATCAAGCAATTAACTTAATTTGATGCTTGATATAAAAAACCAGATGCCGTTATAATTTCCAAACACCTAGTACTTAGCACCCAGCGTGGCCTCTTAGTTAAATGGATATAACGGCCCCCTCCTAAGGGGCAGTTGCAGGTTCGATTCCTGCAGGGGCTACCAATGAAATCAACAGGTTACGGTTTTATTTCTATTCCTATCCCAACTCTATGTAGTATATTTGTAGCAATGTCAGCAATGTCAGCAATGTCAGCAATGTCAGCAATGTCAGCAATGTCAGCAATGTCAGCTATGTCAGCTATGTGGCATTTGCGGATAAAAAGTGAATTTGAAAGCCTGTTGGGTGGCGCCTTCGGCTTAACCAACCTACATTTTGACGTAGGTCGGATAAGTGGCGGAGCCACGCCATCCGACAAAAATGATGAATCTACCAGAAACAACTGCTTTACACTGTAAGTTAAACCACTCTATAACGACTATCGGCTGAGTGCCAACAGTTTAGATTGGTAACGCCCATAATCATGGGCTAAAAATGGTTGACTAAAATAAGCGAGGCAGGAGCAAAAGCCAACAGTTTTTAGTCCTGACTTATTCGCTTGTTATGTTTCAGTTGCTTGATGAGTAATTAGTATTTTTTCTATATCCTCAATAGCTTTATATTGTTTGTCGAGAACTTCATCTAAAGCGTTTTCCATACCAATTCTAGATAGGTTTTCTATCTCGATAGTGCCATCATTTAACGCAACTCTAATTGATTCTGCTTAAGATTTATATTCTGAAACTAGAATAGCTAGAGCAGACAACTTAGCATTTGTTTTTTCAAACGCTAATTGTTTTTCTGATAGTTTACGAGTTCGTACTATTGCCATAAAAGAAACACATACTGCAATTAAAGCAATTGAAGTGCTTATTATTTCATATTGACTCACAAACTCTCCTTGAAACATAACAGCTTTATCAGAGAACACTTCCCCTACTTTAGCGCGAAAACATCCTTATTTTATGAACTTGTATTAATAGCAAATAGTGTAAGCTATTGCCAGCTATAAATATTATGCCTTATGTAGCTTATATAAACATGTAAAAATAGGAAAGTTTCCTCTTATTCTTACTAAGTTAATGATGACTCACCCGAATGACTATATTTCTCTCAAAGAAGCCCTCCATTAAATTTTTCATAATAAAAAAGCGAGCTATCAATTAGCCCGCTTTATAAAATACTTTGCCGAACCCCGAACCCCGAACCCCGAACCCCGAACCCCGAACCCCGAACCCCGAACCCCGAACCCCGAACCCCGAACCCCGAACCCCGAGGCTATAACTCAGCCATCACTGGTAATCGTAGCAATCAGCTCACTCAATACTTCTTCGGCTTTGCTGGTTTCTACTTGGCAAGTGCCGGCATTTAAATGGCCGCCGCCACCGTATTTAAGGCATAACTCGCCAACATTAGTATTGGAGCTGCGGTTGGTGATTGATTTACCAATGGCGTACACCACATTTTGCTTTTTAAGCCCCCACATTTTATGTATTGAGATATTACATTCGGGGAACATGGCGTAAATAACAAAGCGATTAGTGGCGAATATGGTCTCTTCTTCGGTTAAATTGAGTACCACTAAGTTGTCGTGTACTGATGAGCAGCGGTCTATTTGCTCTTTAGCTTGTGCGTTGTGATCGTGGTATAAAGCAACACGCTCGGCAACATCTTCCATTGCTAGTATTTGTTCTATGCTGTGATCTTTACAGGCGTCAATTAACTTCATCATTAACTGGTAATTAGAAATTTTGAATTCACGAAAACGACCAAGTCCTGTGCGCGCATCCATAATAAAGTTCATCAGTACCCAGTCTGTTGGGTTTAAAATTTCGTCTTTTGTAAATTGTGCCGAATCCCCTTTATCGACCGCTTCCATCATGTCAGTTGAAATATTAGGGAATTTCTCTGCACCGCCATAATAGTCGTATACAACGCGTGCCGCAGAGGGCGCATCTGGGTCAATAATGTGGTTTTTTATATCGCTTGCGTTACGAACGGTTTCACTCAAGTGGTGATCAAATGCAATATGACAACCGGCAACATAGGGGAGGTTAGTGGTAATGTCGTTGCTGGTAATGGCTATTTTACCGTCTTGCATGTCTTTTGGATGCACAAATAAAATATCGTCGATTAAATCTAAATCTTTAAGTAATACGGCACACACTAGGCCGTCAAAATCGCTTCGAGTGACAAGTCTATATTTATTATTGCTCATTTTCGGTCCATTTTTGTTTGTTTATTAATCTGAGTGTAGCAGTTTAAACTCCATTTTATATACCAGTTTTTAACATAAAAAAAGCCAAAACAATGGTTTTGGCTTTGAGTAGCAAGTGTGTATTAGTGATGTGTTATGCGCCTGGGCCACATTCCATACAATGGTTAAGAATGTCTGGGCCAAATTTTAATTTAGCGTTTAAATCACGCAGTGCAGTGCGTAGACCTTCTTCAATAACAGGGTGATAAAAAGGCATATCTAGCATTTGTGGTACAGTCATTTTGTTTTGTACAGCCCATGCAAGTAAGTGTGCTATGTGCTCTGCTTGTGGGCCAATAAATTCAGCACCTAAAAATAAGCCGGTACCGTGCTCGGCATACACACGCATGTGCCCTTTGTTTTTTAGCATAACGCGGCTACGGCCTTGGTTTTCAAAGCTGACTTCGCCTATTTCAAAGCAGTCACAGCTTCCTAATCGTTCGCTAATTTCTTTAAAGCTTTCACCAACCATGGCTATTTGTGGGTCGCTAAACACAGCGGCAATTTTAGCTCTACGTAAACCAGCACGCACTTGAGGATAACGGCCTGCGTTTTGCCCTGCGATTGTTCCTTGATCAGATGCTTCGTGAAGCAGTGGGATCATGTTACTGGCATCACCGGCTATAAATATGTGTGAGTCGCCACATTGCATAGTATGGGCATCGGCCGTTGGTACGCCACGTTCATCGAGGTCTATGCCGGTATTTTCTAACCCTAGCTTATCGGTGTTTGGTACTCGCCCAGTTGCAGCCAGTACATAGTCAAACTGCTCAGTATGTTTAACACCTTGCTTGTCGGTATAGGTTAGCTCTGCTTTATTACCTACTTTTTTCATGTCTGATACGTTTGAGTCGGTATCAACATAAAATTCTTCTGCAAATACAGTGTTAGCGTAATCTTTAACCACGGGGTCGGTTAATGGGCCTATGGCACCACCTACGCCAAATAGTTTTACCTTTACTCCTAATCTGTGCAACGCTTGGCCAATTTCAAGGCCTATAACGCCAGGGCCAAATACGGCTACTGATTCTGGTAAATCATCCCAGTCGAATACATCGTCATTTATAATCAGTCGGTCGCCAAAGTTATTAAATACGCCTGGGTAAGAAGGGCGTGAACCCGTTGCAATTACAAAGCGTTTGGCAGTAATAATGGTGTGGTCGTCTATTTGTACGCGGTTGGCGTCTAAAAATTGTGCATAGCCACGAATTTTATCTTCGCTAGGTATTTCATCTACCGCTTCTACTACGAATCCTGCAAAGCGATCGCGCTCACTTTTTACTCGTGCCATAACGGCTTTACCGTCAATAACCGGTTTTGAGCTGTGAACACCAAAGGCAGGGGCCATTTCTATTGAATGGGCGGCTTCTGCTGCGGCAATCAATAATTTACTTGGCATGCAACCAACACGTGCGCAGGTTGTACCGTATGGGCCTGATTCAATCATAAGTACGTTTTGAGTAAATTGTTTAGCATTACGATAGGCACTTAAACCAGCGGTACCTGCACCTATAACAACAACGTCGGTTTGCAATTCTTTCATAGTGTTTATCCTTTAGTAAACAGGGGCATTGCGCCCCTGTTTTATTTACTTAATTAAGCAAAGTATTTTTCTAGGTCGTCTGAGCCACCAATGTGCTTACCGCCAATAAATACTTGTGGTACTGTTTCACGGCCCGATACCGCTTTAAGGCTGGTAAGTGATGCGCCAGCACCCATTACAATTTCTTCAAAAGCAAAGCCTTTAGCTGTAAGTAGCTCTTTTGCTTTTTTACAGAAAGGACAGCCAGGCTTAGTAAATAGAGTAACTGCTTCTGGTTTTACTTGAGTTGGGTTGATGTAATCAAGCATAGTGTCGGCGTCTGATACTTCAAACGGGTCGCCTGGTAAATCTGGTTCGATGAACATCTTCTCTACTACGCCATCTTTAACCAGCATAGAGTATCTCCAGCTGCGCTTACCAAAACCTAAATCGTTTTTATCAACTAGCATACCCATGCCGTCAGTAAATTCGCCGTTACCATCTGGTAGTAAGGTAATGTTTTGCGCTTCTTGATGTTCAGCCCATGCGTTCATTACAAAGGTATCGTTTACTGATACACAAACAATGTCGTCAACGCCATTTTGTTTAAGTACACCAGCTAACTCGTTGTAGCGTGGTAGGTGAGTTGATGAACACGTTGGTGTAAATGCACCAGGTAGTGAAAACACAACGACTGTTTTGCCTTTAAAAATGTCATCAGTAGTTACTGATTTCCATTCGTCGTTTTGACGCGTTGCAAATGTAACGTTAGGGATTGTTTGACCTTCAATATTGTTTAACATGTTTTTAGTTCCTCTTGATTTGTTGATAGCCATTATGGCGAACAATTAAATATAGTTCCAATCGTTTGTTTGTATTAAACTGATAGATGTAAACTATCAGGTTGAGTGTGAATATGAACTTAAAAGATTTAGAGTATGTCAAAGCGGTTGCCCACTATAAGCATTTTCGTAAAGCGGCCGATGCCTGTTTTGTAAGCCAGCCTACTTTAAGCGGGCAAATTAAAAAGCTTGAGCAAGAATTGGGTGTTATTATTTTTGATCGCTCTACCAAGCACGTTACCTTAACTGCCAAAGGTGAACGTTTATTGACACAAATAGCTGTCGTTTTAGAGCAAACACAAATATTAAAAGAGCTGGCAGCAACATCTAATGAACCACTGCAGGGTAAGCTTACCATTGGTATTATTCCAACGATTGCGCCTTATTTATTACCTACGCTACTAACATCAATGAAAGCAGCGTTTATAAATAGCCAGTTTTCGTTTATTGAAATGCAAACAACCACTATTTTAGCTGCGCTAGAAAGTGGTGAAGTCGACTTTGCAATTTTAGCGGATGTACCTGAACTTAAAAGTTACCATACCATTGATTTATATAAAGAAGACTTTTTAGTTGCCGTATCAAGCGATAACGTATTGTGTAAGCATAAAAAAGTGGCACTGCAAGACCTGCAAGGTTGCAACCTATTAATGTTAAGTGATGGCCATTGCTTTAAAGATCAAGCCCAGCAGTTTTGTTTTTCGGCAGGAGTCGATGTTTCCAGCCAGTATCAAGGAAATAGCCTTGAGACTTTATTAGCGCTGGTGGCGATGGATGATGGAATTACATTTGTGCCAAAACTTGCAGCAATACCACGAGTGGGTATTCATTATTTGCCTATTTTTCCTAATCAACAACGTAATATTGTGTTTGCATGCAGAAAGCATTACCCGCACTTATCTGGGGTTGAGCAATTGGCTCAGTGGTTAAGCGCCCACTCTAATTTAAAGGCTAAACTAAGCGAGGCGCTTTAGCATTTTACATGCGGCTATTGCTCGGCAATCTCTACAATGTCATTAATTTGTACGCCCGGCAAAGGCTGATCATTAATACTAACGGCAATAGCGCTGTGCTGATAAAGCTGCTCAATTCGTATACGGTTAAGTGTAGTGATGGTATGCGGCATAGTGTTGCCTTGTGCGTCGGTTAAATAATTATGATGGGCAATACTCAGTTGTTGGCCTTTTTCTAAGCCATGAGCCTTACCTAAATTAATCACTAATTTATTGTTTTCCATATGCATTATTTTACCTTGAGTAGGTAGACAGGCCATGGCAGCTTGTAGGTCGTAACTTAAGGTTTGGTTTATATCACTAATGCTTTGGCCAAAAGGTGATTGCCAAAACCGATTACTATTTACATCAATAATGGCTGTTTTTTCAAATGGCCAAATTGCTTGGCTTTGATAGCTATTTTGCCATAATGGCTCATAAGTGGTGCCATTAAATAAGCTAAACTCTATTTGGTAGTGGCGCTGATAGCTTTCATCTTGCCAAAACGCATAGTCGCTATTGAGTTTATCGCTGGTAGATAAACTGGTTATTTGACTTAACAGCACATATTGCGCGTTGCTGCGTGATGAAATTTCTTCTAACTGACTGTTTGAATAGTCATGCTGTTGATTAAAGTAGGTATCAACCTTTATAGCTTTGTTGAAATAGGCAACGGGTATTGCACTCATTTTTGATTTTTGCAACGAGGTATAAATGTTTTTACTGACTGCTTTGTTAATGTCAAATATTTGACCCATTCTCGCTTGTTCACGATTTGTTAATTGGCTTTGCGTGACAGCTATAAACTTATTAAAGTTACTTTGTGGACATTGCTCTGTTTGCGCAAAGATATCTAAGCGTAAGGTAATTGCAAACTCATCACTACTGCGGTTTTCACTGACAAGCTCTATTTTTTGAATTTCGCCTTGGCTACTTATTTTTAGCTGATCTTGGGTTAAAACACCATCAACAAGTGTTTGCACCGAGCTCACCCGCGCACCAGAGAATACAAGGGCTTGGGTAATCGCATCTTTTATTGCAGCGGCCTTTGCACCGGGAATGTCGCTATTTTGAATAACCGCATGGCCTGTAGACTCATACCACTGAGCGTGAGTAAAAGGTGAAAACGTTAATACAGCAGTGGTGCTTAATCCTGCCAATACTGCTTTTAAAAACGACTTCATACTCTTACTCCAATTAAACGTTAGCGTTAATGAGTCTCAGCAAGTAATGTACCACTATTATTTGTTGTTACAGAATATATGTATCACTGGCATTAAACGTGCATAACTGAGTTTAATTAGTTTTTAAAGGCCCTGTATGATGCGAGTAATGCCATTAATGATCACATTAGGCTGCTTAACGTTAAGCGGTTGTAGCAATATATTTGATAAGCACGTTGAATATAAATATGTTGAGCCAAATAATTACCCTGTATTAAAAGCAATAGGGTACGCGCCCATTAGTTTGCAGTCGGGAAGTAATGACACTCAAAAACAGCTTATGGCAATTAAAGCCTCCAAGCTAGAAGCATACCGCGAACTAACGGAACAAGTGTACGGGCAAAAAATTACCGCAGGCACAACCGTCGCAGGCTCTGTTGCCCAAGATGATTATTTACAGAGTAAAGTGCAAGGTATTATAAAAGGCGCGCAAATTATAAAAACTTATGCCGTTAATGATATGTATATTACTGAGCTTGAGCTTAATATGAAGCGCGTACACGACTTGTACATCGGTGAGATAAAACCACGGGAAGTGAAAAAAGTCACTTATTACTAAGCGACAAGTTATTACTAACCGACAAATTATTAATCATAAAAAAACGCCTAAACGAATAATCGTTTAGGCGTTTTTTTATGATTATTCTTTAGGCTTTTAGGTTACGCACAATGCTGTTGTCAGTATTAACTACACTACCGGCTTGATCGTAGGTCATAGACGAAGGTGCGCCAATTAAAATACCCTTTAATTGCTTTACACTTAACTGCGCCTGGTGCGCTGCATGAGCGTTAACTTCATTTTGTTTTTGACACTGCTCAAGCTTTTCTCGAGTTAGCTTTATTAAGTCAGCGTTTTCATCTGTTTGCTGATCATTACTGGCAATCAGTTTGCTGAGTTCTTTATCAAGGGTGCTTATACTGGTTAAAAAAGACATTTTTTGTTGGGCAATTTCTTTTAAACCTTCACCTCTTCGAGATGCAATCGCTGTAAGCTCCTGAGTGAGTAACTCGCTCAGTTTTGTTAAGCAAGTAATTTGCTCATTTAGTTTAATTGTAATTAAACTATTGTGATCAGCCATAAACGTTAAACTCAAAGTCTGCTAAATTTTTGGCAAGCTTCTCACTGTCGATTTGATAATTACCTTCAGTAATCGCTTTTTTAAGCTCAGCAACTTTGTTGCTATCAAAACCAGAAGACTGCTGCGCTTTCTCTTGTAACGATTTTAACTGCTTAGCTTGCGGTGTTAAGCTCACCGAATCGCTGGCAGCTTTAGGTGAAGGCGTTTGTGCCGCCTGTGTATTTGCATTATCTCTTTTTAAATCAACTTTTTGCTGTTGAGTGTTTGTTAAAACACTCGGTTGTTGATTTGATTTATTTACTTGACCGACCATAATAAAAATCCGTATATTGCCCAACTGATGCCTTTATATCGGCATTTATTAAAGATACTTTAGCATAAATTTATATTAAATATTTACTTGCACAGACTCTACACCATCTACACGCGCATTTAAAACTTTACCTGTCTTTTTGTTTTCTACTCTTACTTGCTCGCCCAAGGTGCCATCCTCTAATGCAATACCCGTCGTTTTCACTCTTAACCCTTTGATATTAGCATAAATTGTAACAGAATCACCTTTGCACACCATACATATTTGATTAAGTAAAACGGGCATTCCTTCACGGATGTTGCGTTTGCTACGACTACCAATAAGAGCCGTTGGATCTTCAAGGTACTGCGCTCTGATAAAGTGTGCAGGGCGCATATCAATACTTAAATGGGATGGAGTAATCACTTCACCTCGTGCTAAATTGGTAGTTGCAACTACAACAGGTGCTGATTCAGTGATTCTGACATGAACGTACTGTGCCCAGTTGTCACTATCGTTACATTTTATTTGAATAGTGACTTGGCGATTAAAGGGAGGCTCACTTGGCGTTATTAGCTCAGGCTCAGAATTACATTGGCGATCGGGAATGCGGCTATCTAGCGGTAATGCGCTAAACTGTATTTTGTTATCATTTGTAGTCACTGCTTTTTGAGCAACATAAGATACAGCCATTTCTTGCAATAACTCTTTACTAAATACTTGTGCCTTTAGTGGCAAAGCGAAGCAGAGGCTAGCAAGAAAATAAAAAACACTGTATCTTCTGGTTTTTTTTAACAAACTCATAATGTTTCGACTATGCTTATGGTTGCAAACAGGGTATAAATATTTTGCGTCAGAATTTAGACGCCCCCGTTGTGTTATGACGCTTTATTAATTGAAAGCAATTATCGTTCCTTATATTTGTTTTCTTAGGAGATTTAAATGGCCGGCATTTTAGACTCAGTAAACCAACGTACACAGTTGGTTGGGCAAAACCGCTTGGAATTATTGTTATTTAAGCTTAATGGGCGTCAGCGCTTTGGTATTAATGTGTTCAAGGTAAGAGAAGTTCTTCAATGCCCTCCATTGACTAGCATGCCGAAATCTAACACTTATATCCGTGGCGTAGCACATATTCGTGGGCAAACTATTTCGGTGATTGATTTATCTATGGCCGTAGGCGGGCGCCCAATAAAAAGCATCGAAGATGGCTTTATAATAATTGCTGAGTATAACCGTACAGTGCAAGGATTCTTAGTAGGTGGTGTTGAACGTATAGTTAACATGAACTGGGAAAAAATAATGCCACCGCCGTCAGGAGCAGGTCGTTATTCTTATTTAACAGCCGTCACTGAAATTGAAAATGAGCTCGTTGAGATACTCGACGTAGAAAAAATCTTAAACGAAATCTGCCCAGTTAATACTACCGTGAGCGATGATGTTGCCTCGCAAGGTAATATACAAAAAGATTTAGGCGAGAGAATAGTATTTATTGCTGATGATTCGGCTGTTGCGCGAAATCAAGTAAAACGAGCATTGGAACCATTAGGTGTAACAACTGAGTTGGCTAAAAATGGTAAAGAAGCTTTAATAAGATTAAAAGAAATTGCAGAGCTCGATTGCGTAAATGATATTACAGAGCGAGTAGGGCTACTCATTTCTGATGTAGAAATGCCAGAAATGGATGGTTACACGCTGACTGCAGAAATCAAAGCTAATCCTAAACTTGCGCCACTACATGTGATTTTACACACATCATTGAGTGGTGTTTTCAATCAAGCGATGATTGAAAAAGTAGGAGCAGATGATTTTATTGCAAAATTTAACCCAGACGAGCTTGCAACAGCCGTTAATAAATGGGTTCATCGTGATTAATAAACATAGGTGTTATTGATTTGACTAATAAAGATTTGCAGCAAAACGAATACGATCAATTTCGCTTATTTTTAGAACAACAGTGCGGTATTGTTTTAGGTGAAAATAAGCAGTATTTAGTAAAGAGCCGTTTGGCACCATTAATGTCTCGATTTAATGTTGAATCGTTGTCTGAATTGGTAAGTAAAACTCTCGGTGTGCATGAGCGCCAGTTGCGCGCAGCCGTTGTTGATGCCATGACAACCAATGAGACATTGTGGTTTAGAGATCAGTATCCGTTTGAGTTACTTAAAACCAGATTATTCCCTGAGTTTAAAACGTTAAACAGGCCATTAAAAATATGGTCTGCGGCGAGCTCATCAGGACAAGAACCCTACTCAATAGCGATGTCGGTTGCTGAGTTTCAATCCAGCAGCCCTGGTGTTTTAAAAATGGGTGCACAAATAATTGGTACAGATATATCAAATACCATGCTTGATATGTGTAAACATGCTGAATATGATGCATTGGCATTGGCTCGCGGACTCTCTGCTGAACGTCGTAAAAAGTTTTTTAAAGACAGCGGCAATGGTATGGCACAAGTGGTTGATTCATTGAAAAAGCAAGTGAGCTTTAGGCATTTAAATTTGCTCGATTCGTACGCTTTAATGGGTAAGTTCGATATTATATTTTGCCGTAATGTTTTAATTTACTTTTCACCTGAGGTGAAAGCCAAAATAATTGCACAATTCTCTCAAGCACTTAACCCTAAGGGGTATTTATTTTTAGGTGCGTCGGAGTCTATGTCTGGTTTAAGTACTGACTTTGATATGGTGCGTTGTAACCCTGGTATCATTTATCAAAAGAAATGACCTTCATTAATATATTATCCCTCCTCTAAACGACGCCTATTGCGTCGTTTTTTGTTTTTATCATCACTATTTTCACTGCTGGCTCATTTATTGCTTTATCGGTACTGAGTCAATTTTTTGGAGGTAGTTATGGCTATCAGTTTTGATAAAGCATTAGGCGTGCATCCGCATGCGATGTTGATCCGTTCGCAAAGAGCAGAAATGCTCGCTACTAATATCGCAAATGCTGATACGCCCGGCTATAAAGCAAAAGATATCGACTTTGCCTCAGCATTAAAAACGGCAAAGTCCAACCAACTAAGCGGCAATACCATGGTAAGAACCAATGAAAAACACATTGCCGGTGGTACCCGTAGTGTAGGTAGTAATGAACTATTTCGTACGCCAAATCAAACAGATACAGGTGATGGCAACTCTGTTGATATACAAGTGGAACGGAACTTGTATACACAGAATGCTATGGAGTATCAGGCCAGTGTCCAGTTTCTTAATGGTAAATTTAAAGGCCTGAAAAAAGCCCTCGGTAGTCAAGGAGCCTAATTATGAGTTTATATAATGTGTTTGATATTGCTGGTTCTGGTATGAGCGCGCAAAACGTGCGATTAAATACCACGGCAAGTAATATCTCTAATGCCAATACAATTAGCTCTTCACAAAATGAGACGTACCGAGCGCGACAACCTGTATTTGCTGCGGAGCTAACAAAAGCGTCAGCGTCAGCAAGCAACCCACAGGGCTCTGCCGTTGGTGTAAAAGTGTTAGGAGTGGTTGAAAGTAATAAACCACTACAAATCGAATATAACCCAAATCACCCGAGTGCGGATGAAAATGGATATATTTACAAACCCAACGTGAATGTTGTTGAGGAGATGGCAAATATGATTTCTGCTTCTCGCTCTTATCAGACAAATGTTCAAGTTGCTGATGCAGCTAAGCAAATGTTAAGTAAAACACTGCTGTTAGGTCAGCGGTAACTGAGGGTAGCTCATGAGTAACGATATTAGTACTTCTTCATCCTACATGGACTCTTTACGTTGGCAAGATAAGCAAGTGCCAAAAAAAGAAGAGAGTGATGCGTTAACCCAAGAAGATTTCTTTTCGTTGTTAACACAGCAGTTGTCATATCAAGATCCCAGCAAACCAGCTGATAACGATCAGATGATTGCACAAATGACAAACTTTACTATGGCTGAAGGGATCTCAAATTTAAACTCTAACTTTGAGTCTTTAGCTGCGTCGATGACATCAAATTCAGCATTGCAAGCATCAACACTGGTTGGTAAGCAAGCGCTGCTGGAGTCTGACACACTTGAGCTTAATGAGTCGGGTGAGGTAAAGGGAGCGATTGTTGCTGAAAAGCCGGTAGACAATTTAACGCTTCGTATTGAAGATGCATCAGGGCAATTAGTTAAAACTATTGATTTAGGCACGCAGCCTGCAGGTGCGGTTCGCTTTGCTTGGGATGGTAAAAACGAAGCGGGTGAACGACTTCCTCCTGGTGAATACAATGTTAAAGCTGAAGGCAGTACGGATGGCGAATTCTCTAGCTTACCAATTGCCTCATTCAAAAATATTGAGAGTGTTAATATTAATGGCTCAAGCGGCATTATTATTAATACCAAAGAAGGTGCGGTTAGGCTGACTGATGTCGCAGAAATCGCGTAATAGATTTTATGTATTTTTTAGCCAATAGGCTAAATATTTTTTAGGTTAGAGGTTAATTATGAGCTTCAATATTGCATTAACAGGCCTTGCTGCCGCACAAAAAGATTTAGATGTTACCGCCAATAATATTGCCAACGTAAATACCACGGGCTTTAAAGAGTCTCGCGCTGAATTTGCTGATGTATACGCATCATCAGTATTTAGCGCCGGTAAAACGAAAAATGGTGATGGTGTACAAACCACTATGGTTGCCCAGCAGTTTCATCAGGGCTCGCTGCAGTTTACTAATAATTCACTGGATTTAGCGATCACAGGTGAGGGCTATTTTGCTACCAGTCAAGACTTAGGCGCACAAGACTTTACCTACACGCGTGCGGGTGCATTTAAGCTTAATAAAGATAACTTTGTTGTAGATGCTAAAGGTAATTTTTTACAAAGCTTCCCAGTTGATGAAGTTAGTGGTGATACGACCTCTGTAAGTCTTAGTACTTCATCTGCTTTACAAATACCAGATTCTTCGGGCTCTCCGCGCTCTACTTCAAACGTTTATACATCATTTAACGTCGATTCTCGAGAAGATGTAATAGCTGTCCCTTTTGATGCAACAGACAGTACTACTTATAACTCTTCGACATCGACCACAATGTATGACTCACTTGGTGAGCCACATGTTCTACAATTCTTTTTTGTAAAAACAGCGCCTAATGAATGGCAAGTACATGGTACGCTTGATAAAACTCCCTTTGATGCAACTGGTGCCGCGACAGCAACACCAAGCCCGCTAAGTACCTTTGGGTTTGATGCTAGCGGTTTGCCTGCAACGACTAATGGTGCTCCAAATGTTGGTCCAACCTTTACTGATGTTAATTTAACCGGAGCTAATTTATCGGGTATTTTATCTAATGGCGCCCAATTTGATGATATTGCGATTAATTGGCGCGATGAGGCCGGTACTGCAAATAGAACGCCTACTCAATATGCGAGTCGCTTTGAGGTGAAAGCACTAGAGCAAGATGGTGCGACAGTAGGTCGCTTAGCGGGTATTGATATTGGTACAGATGGAAAAGTTGTTGCATCTTACAGTAATGGTGATTCAACTTACTTAGGTCAAGTTGCCATGGTGCGCTTTTCAAACTCACAAGGTTTGCAGCAAGTAGGTGACACTTCATGGAAAAAAAGTTTGACCTCGGGGGAACCAATTGCGGGTGAGCCAGGTTCAGGCACACTAGGCAACATTAATTCGTCAGCTCTTGAGCAGTCTAACGTAAACTTAACCAATGAGCTGGTTGATTTGATTAGTGCGCAGCGTAACTTCCAAGCAAACTCTCGTGCGCTTGAGGTTAACTCAACTATTCAACAGAACATCCTTCAGATCAGATAATCATATTTTGATTTACTAAGGCTGCTTAGTGCAGCCTTTTTTATTCCTCTCCTAAAATCTTATTCACACTTAAATTTAATTTGGCACTTATATTGCATTTACTCATACATAGATTTCTTAATGAGTCGATGTTATGGATAAAATGGTCTACATAGCGGCATCTGGCGCTAAACAAAGCATGCAAGGGCTTGCTCTTAAAGCCAATAATTTGGCAAATGCGAATACCACTGGGTTTAAATCTGATTTTGCGCAAGCACGGTCAATGCAGGCTTTCGGTGAAGGTTTGCCGACTCGTGTTTTTGCTATGCAGGAGCGCCCAGGATCTAACATGACATCGGGCGGTGTTGTCGAAACAGGTCGCAGCCTTGATATTGCTATGAGTGATAATGCATGGCTGAGTGTTCAGGATGCCTCCGGTAATGAAGCCTATACAAAAGTGGGTTCGTTAAATATAACGGCTGAAGGAATGTTGACTACCAGCGACGGTCGTCAAGTTATTGGCGAAGGTGGGCCAGTCATATTACCTGTACCGATTGAAAAAATTGAATTTAGCAAAGATGGCACTATTCAAGTTCGCCCTCAAGGTGCACCGGCTAACTTTTTAGAAGAAGTTGATCGGCTAAAAGTAGTTGATGCAAACAACGCTACACTCGAGAAGGGTAACGATGGCTTATTTAGAGCTAAACCAGGCCAAATAGTCGAAACATCAGCCAATGTACAAGTATTAGGTGGCACATTAGAAAAATCGAATGTAAATCCTGTGCATGAAATGGTCGATATGATCAGTCATCAACGCCAATTTGAATTACAAGTAAAACTGATGAAAACAGCTGAAGAGATTGACGAACGTCAAGAACAGCTGATGCGCATCGTTTAACTTTAACGTGAGGACATTATTATGAATCCAGCATTATGGATAAGTAAAACAGGGCTTGACGCTCAACAAACTGATATATCGGTTATATCAAATAACTTAGCGAACGCCAGTACAGTGGGTTACAAAAAAAGCCGTGCTATTTTTGAAGACTTACTCTACCAAAATATTAATCAACCAGGCGGTCGCTCATCGCAAGACACCGAAATGCCGTCAGGCTTAATGCTGGGCGCGGGTACGAAAGTGGTCGCTAATCAGAAAAACTTTTCCCAAGGTAACATGCTCACCACTGAAAATTCATTAGATTGGATGATTTCTGGTCCTGGATTTTTCGAAGTATTGCAGCCAGATGGCAATATTGCTTATTCGCGTAACGGCCAGTTTACCACCGACGGTGAGGGGCGAGTTGTAACTTCGGGTGCCGGTTACGTTGTTCAGCCTGAAATGAATGTGCCTGATGATGCACAGTCAATCACCGTATCTCAAGATGGTGAAGTGTCAGTTCGCATTAAAGGTCAAGCCGAAAACGTGGTTATTGGTCAAATTACTATTAGTGATTTTATCAATCCGTCGGGCCTTGAGCCTATAGGGCAAAACCTTTATACCGAAACTGCAGTAAGTGGTGCACCTGTTCAAGGTAACCCGGGGGTTGAGGGCTTAGGTACAATTATTCAAGGTTCACTTGAAACATCAAATGTAAATGTGACCGAAGAGTTGGTTAATTTGATTGAAACTCAGCGAGTTTACGAAATGAACTCAAAGGTAATTTCAGCGGTTGATGAAATGATGAGCTACATCAATCAACAATTATAGTCTTGGGGGATTGTATGCGTAATATCATGTTATTTGCAGTAGGGACTTTACTGTTAAGCGGTTGTGTATCTACACAAAATAATGAAGTAGTGCAGGACGATCCCTACTATGCACCTATGTATCCTGAGCCTAATATGGAGCCAGTGGTAGCAACTGGCTCTTTATTCAGTACTCAGTTATCGAATGACTTATATGCCGATAAGAAAGCACTTAGAACAGGCGATATCATTACGGTTAAATTGCAAGAGTCAACCCAAGCCACAAAAGCGGCTAAAACAGAAACAGATAAACAAACAGATGCTAGCCTCGATCCTGTTATTGGTTTAGGTGGTTTACCGGTTAATATTGGTGGCGATAGTATTCAATTTGGGGTTGGTAGTGATGCGTCGTTTAAAGGTGACTCAAAATCAAATCAATCAAACAGCCTAGTTGGCGATATTTCGGTTAACGTGATGCGAGTATTACCAAATGGTAATTTAGTGATTCGCGGTGAAAAATGGCTAACGCTAAATACCGGTGAAGAATTTATTCGCTTAGAGGGGTTAGTGCGTCCACAAGATGTTAATGCTGATAATACCGTTGAGTCTAATCGTATTGCGAATGCGCGTATTCAGTATTCAGGTAAGGGTCAAACTCAAGAGGCACAAAGCCCGGGTTGGTTAACGCGTTTCTTTAGTAGCTCATTGTTTCCCTTTTAGAGGACATTCAACATGAATGGTTTTAAAGTTTTTTGTTTTATGGTGCTACTAGGCTGGCAATTTACTGCCAGTGCTGAGCGAATTAAAGATGTGTCTATGGTCGAAGGGGTGCGCTCAAACCAATTAGTGGGCTATGGATTGGTTGTTGGTTTACCGGGTACCGGAGAGCAAAGCCGTTTTACCGAGCAAAGTTTTAAAGGCATGCTTAATAGTTTTGGTATTACACTACCTGCGAGTTTAAAGCCAAAAATTAAAAATGTTGCAGCAGTCGCGGTTCATGCAGAACTCCCTCCATTTAGAAAGCCAGGGCAAACTATAGATATTACTGTGTCATCGATTGGCAGTGCTGGCAGCCTGCGCGGTGGCACATTATTACAAACATTTTTAAAAGGGGTTGATGGTAATGTATACGCTATTGCACAAGGGAGCTTAATTGTTGGTGGCTTAGGTGCTGAAGGCCTAGATGGCAGCCGAGTCGTTATTAATACGCCAACCGTAGGGCGTGTGCCAAACGGTGCCACGGTTGAACGTGCCGTTAAAAGCCCATTTATGCAAAACGATTATATTACCTTTAATTTAAACCGTCCGGACTTTACAACCGCAAAACGTTTAGAGAAAACCATAAATGATTTAATCGGCCCAAATAGCGCACAAGCACTCGATGCCGCCTCTATTCGGGTTGTTGCGCCACGAGATGCCTCACAGCGCGTATCGTATTTATCAACTCTTGAAAACTTAGAGTTTAAGCCTGCGGATACTTCGGCAAAAATAATTGTTAACTCACGTACCGGCACTATAGTTATTGGAAAAAATGTAAAATTACAACCTGCGGCAATTACACATGGTGGCCTTACTGTGACCATTGCTGAGCAACAAAATGTGGCGCAGCCAAATCCTCTAGCAGAGGGGGAAACAGTGGTTACCCAACAAAGTATTATTGACGTTAATCAAGATGATTCACGTGCTTTTGTATTTGACCCAGGTGTAAGCCTTGATGATTTAGTTCGTGCTATTAATGAAGTTGGCGCTGCCCCTGGCGATTTAATGGCGATTCTTGAAGCACTTAAAGAAGCCGGTGCAATTAACGGTCAGCTTGTTGTAATTTAGTTTTATAAGATTCTAGACCCTAAGCCCTAGGGTCTAGGGTCTAGGGTCTTTAACCTTTCACCTTTCATCCTTAACCTTTCATCGCTACTCTTCTTTTGGCTCAATTATTGCATTTAACTAGGTATTATTAATTATTGTGTCAAAAAGCTGATGGAAACAAATCATCTAGATAAGCAAAACTTTTTTGATTTAGGCAACTTAGACTCTTTGCGTCGAGATGCTTTAAACAGCGGTGATGCATCAACCGATGCATCTAAAGCGGCGTTAAAAAAAGCGGCGGCACAATTTGAAGCTATCTTCACCCAAATGCTACTGAAAAGTATGCGTAAAGCCAATGAGGCTTTTGAAGACAAAGAAAGCCCATTTAATGCAAGTGGCGTGAAGTTTTTTGAAGAAATGCACGACCAACAGATGGCTACAGAGCTTTCATCAAATGGCTCTTTAGGTCTTGCTGATTTAATTGTGCAGCAACTATCGCCAGATGGAAAAAACTTTATGCCAGGCTCAGTTCTTCGTACAACGTCAGATTTCTTTAGTGACCAACGTGCGGGTAGCACCTTACCTCATCAAGAAAACCAAAAGGTCACTGAAAAAGTGCCGCTCGTTGATTCAACTGAAAAAAGCGAACAAAACATAGCGTCTGGCACATTTGAAAATGCTGAGGAATTTGTAAGCACCGTGTGGGAGCATGCAAAAGCAGCGGCTAAGAAAATTGGTTTAAATCCGGCGGTTATGGTTGCGCAAGCAGCATTAGAGACTGGTTGGGGTAAACATATTATCAGTAAAGGTGATGGCAATAGCTCAAATAATTTATTCAATATAAAGTCAGATAAAAGTTGGCAGGGCGAAAAAGCCAGTAAGGTCACTTTAGAGTTTGAGCAAGGCGCTGCAGTTAAAAAGCAAGCAAGCTTTAGAGCGTATGACTCAATAAAAGATAGCGTGAATGATTTTGTGGACTTTTTAACACAGAACCCTCGCTATCAAGATGCATTAAACAATACAGCAAAGCCGCACAAATTTTTAGACTCTTTACAGCAAGCCGGTTATGCAACCGACCCTAACTATGCAGACAAAATAAAAAGAGTGCTTAACAGTAACGAGTTAAAGAATATCGCCACAAGCGTTATCCGCCAAGGAGTAGAGTAACATGTCGTTTAATTTATTAAATATTGCTAATTCAGGAATAAGAGCAAACTCTGAGTTATTGCAAACGACAAGTAAAAACATCGCAAACGTTAATACTGAAGGGTATGTACGAGAGCGAACTGAATTTACTACCATGATTGATAATCAGGTGGGCCGCGGTCAAACGTACCGGTTATTAAATGAGTTTGCACAAAAGCAATTAAACCGAGATACCTCAAATAAAAGCTTTTTTGATCAATTTGTTAGCGAGGCGAGTCGGGTTGATCAAATTTTTTCAGAAAAATCAAACAGCTTATCAACTAGTATCAACTCGATGTTTAACAACGTACAAGAAGCACTTAACCAACCTTCATCTACGGTTGCTCGTTCATTAGTGATGAGTGATGCGCAAAATCTGATTGATCAAATGGACCGGCTTGCAGGTATTGTTTCAGAGCAAAAAGCAGTGGTTAATGAGCAATTAGAAATATTTTCTGAAGAGGCGAATACGTTAATCGAAAGTATTAGTTCGTTAAATCAAGAAATTGCGGGTGTTCATGGCACTAAAAACGAAGCAGATGCTAGCTCAGCTTACAATGAGCGTGATAAAGCAATACGTGATTTATCAAAACTAATTGATATAGAAACACTCGATGGCCCTAATGGTGAAAAACAAGTATTTATGGGCACAGGTGAAGCGGTTGTTATGCAAAATGGTTCATTTAACTTATTTTCGATTAGTGGCGATCCCGATGCTAATTTTAAAGAGTTACGCTTAGATGTAAATGGTGGCCAAGCCGTTCCACTAGAAATAGATCCCACTAAACTCAAAGGTAAAATTGGTGGCTTATTGGCATTTAGAGACGATATTTTGGTGCCTGCACAAAATCAAATAGGTCAGATGGGCATTGCGCTTGCTGATTCGTTTAATCAGCAAAACCGTTTAGGAATGGATGCAAACGGTGAGCTTGGAGGAGATATTTTTGATATCCCAACGGTCAGTGCTTTTGTTTATCAAGCAAATACCGGAACAGCTAATATGTCAGCAACCGTTGAAGCTGGTAAAGGCAGTGAACTACCAGCGAGTGATTTTGTGATCACCTATACGGGGAACCCTAACGAAGTAAGTATTCAGCCAATAGATAATAAAGGCGAGCCTTTAGGCAGTGCATCGTTAGCTGTTATTCCACCGAGTGGCATTATTGACTCTGCGGCAATCACCAGCGGGGAGTCGTTTGGTTTAGAGCTAAACGTAACCGGAGCTGGTAATGCCGGTGATCAATTTCAGATAAAACTTAATAGTGGCGCGGCTGGCAATATATCGCTGACAACAGGTCGAGGAGAAGACATTGCCTTGGCCTCTCCAATTAGAACAGCAGACGGGCTTGATAATACAGGCACTGGGACTATTTCACCGGGTGATGTGAGCGATGTAACTACCGGCAGTTTTACAAACCCTTTAGGCTTAGCAAATGGTCCTATTAACATTGTTAAAACTGCTAATGCTAACGAATATCAACTTACTGATGGTAATGGTACAACCACGTTTACGGTTACACCGCCTGCTAACAATATTTTGGCGCAAGCGGGGCCTCCTTATGATGGCTATGGTTTTGACTTTAATATTGAAGGGGTACCGGCTACAGGTGATACCTTTAATTTAGAATTTAATGAAGGCGGTTTTGATGATAACCGTAATGGTCAAAAACTTGCTGACTTACAAAACACCGATTTAGTACGTCAAAATGTAGTAGCGAGCGCCTCAGCTGATAATCATAAAACCTTGAACCAGGCCTATGCTGGATTAGTAACCGATGTTGGTGTAGTTACCAGTCAAGCAAAAACCAACGGGGCGGCATTTGATGCTTTAGCACAGCAATCAGAAGCGTGGTATGAATCGTTATCCGGCGTAAATTTAGATGAAGAGGCAGCTAATTTGCTGCGTTTTCAGCAATCTTATGCTGCATCGGCTCAAGTACTGTCTGCAGCACGTTCTATTTTTGACACTTTACTGAGTGCGGCGAGGTAATTATGCGTTTATCAAATAATTTAATGTATCAAAATAACATTAATAAAATACTTGAGAATCAACAAAATGTAGCTGGTGCGCAGGAGCGCGTTACGACAGGTCAAAAATATTTGAGTACCTCAGAAAACCCTGCTGCTATTTCGCAGGGTATGTTGTACACCAATAAAATAGAAACTAATGAGCAGCTGACGAAGAATATTAACCAGCTAAAAGGGCGTTTAGAAACCGAAGAAAGTTTATTACAAGGTATGAACGACACTATTTTAGAAGCGCAAATGTTAACTATACGAGCGGGCAATGGTTCGTTAGGTCAAAGTGATTTAGCTTCAGTTGCCAGTGAACTAAAAGAATTGCAAAAATCGCTGCTTAACTTAATGAATAGTCAATCTGAAGGGGGGAAATACCTTTTCTCTGGCTATCAAGACGATATTCAAACTTATACATTTAATAGCACTAATGGCAAATACGAATACCAAGGCGATCAAGGCCAGCACGAAGTAACCATTGCAAAAGGCGTTGAGATCAAATCAAGCGATAATGGCTTTAATGTATTTGAACGAGTTGATGCACGTCTTGATGTGGTATCGAATGATGGAGCGCCATCAGGCGGTATTACCGCTGGAACTGTTTATGTTCAAAATCAAGGTGAGTTTGATCGTTTTCATAAAGATAATTATAACTCAGACCCAGATCCGATTATTTCTCCAACGATCAATACCTATAACGTTAATGTGATCCCTGGTGCGACCCCTTCATCGCCTGATCAGTATGAGATATTACGTGATGGTAATCCTCTTGTACCACCTGTGACTGGTGAAGTAACTGATGAGCCGATTGAATTTGCCGGTATGGAAATTCAACTTGAAGGTGTAGCACCGGGGCAGCTTGATTTTACCCTTGAGAAACCAAGCAAAGAAAATGTATTGAATACACTAGAAGATTTGATCATTAGCCTAAATGACGAACAACTTGATGAAGCGCAAATTAACCAAGCATTATCGGATGGTTTAATTCAGCTTAAAAACGCCAGTGAGCAAATTGTATTTACACAAGCTGGCTTAGGTGGGCGCATGAATGTGGTTGAGCGTGTAACTGATTCAAACAGTGCACTAGATATCAATAATCAAGAAAACAGATCCAGCCTAATTGAAATTGATGCCGCTGAAGCCATCAGCGATCTTACTAAACATGAGTCTGGTTTACAGGCCTCACAAGCGACTTTTGGTCGCTTGGCTAAACTTTCATTATTCGATTATTTATAAATACCATCGAAGGCAGGTTATTACTTTACGAGAAAAGTAGGTAATAACTTGCCTTAACGTAGCGGCAAAAAACTGTCACCCCCCTTTTTCTCTCCTGTCAAAAAAATGCTCACTATTTATTAAATACCGTAATAAACGTTATTTAGTTGTTATAAAACATGGGTTTAATATTTTATTATTAGTTGGCACAAGTAATGCATTCAACTAGTCATAGACAGTGTGGTTTTTGCTTAAATATTTTGAACCACATTCTGATTGAAACTAGGAGATGGTAAAATGGCTTTAAGCGTAAATACAAATGTTGCATCACTTAATGGGCAACGCAATCTATCTAAATCTAGCATGGCACTTGAAACCTCAATGCAGAGACTATCATCTGGTTTGCGTATTAATAGCGCAAAAGACGATGCTGCAGGTTTACAAATTGCCAACCGACTAACTTCTCAGGTTAATGGCCTAACGGTTGCTCAGCGTAATGCCAACGATGGTATTTCCATGGCGCAAACGGCTGAAGGTGCGATGCAAGAGTCTGCAAACATTCTGCAACGTATGCGTGACTTATCACTGCAATCAGCGAATGGTTCAAACAGTGCGGTTGACCGTGCATCACTGCAAAAAGAAGTAGCAGCCCTGCAACAAGAACTAACACGAATTGCAGACACCACCAAATTTGGTGGCACCAGCTTACTTGACGGTACATTTGGTACAAAACAATTCCAAGTGGGTGCAAATGCGAATGAAACCATTAATGTAAGCTTACGTAATGTAGCTGCCAACGCTATTGGTGCATATGAAGTAAAAGGAAACAGTACTTTACTGGGTGCTGTTGCAACACAAACAGCGCCACTTGCTACGGCAACTGGCGCTGTGGCTACTGCAGGATTAAATATAAATGGTGTTGCAATCCCTGATGCAGGTGTTACGGGTAAAGGCGCTGCTGAAATAGCCGATACCATTAATAAAGAAGCAACAGGGGTTACTGCCACTGCAAAATTAGATGTTACTATTGCTGGGCTAACATCAGCAGATAACAGCGACTTAACTCTTCGCAAAGCGGGTGCTGCGGTTGATACTTATAAATTATCAGAATTTGGTGGTGATCTTGACCGACTTGCTGAAAAGCTGCAAGCCGATGGCTATGATGCAATCGTAGACGATGGTTCGTTAACACTAAAAGCTGAAGGTGTTGACGGTATTCAAATGACAGGTACTGCCGGTACAGCTACTATTGCTAACAATGCAACAGGTGGTACGCCAGTAGCTGGTGGCGCTACCAATAATGATATCAGTGTTTCATCATCACTGACCTTATCTTCGTCAGAAAAAATTGGCATATCGGGTACTGATGTAGATGATATTCTAGGCGGTACAAATATTTCAGCTACCGGTGGTTCTGGTGAATTAACATCTGTTGAAAGTGTTGATATATCAGGTACGACTAGTGCGGGTGCGCAGTCTGCGATTAACACTATAGATGCGGCGCTTGCGCAAATTGACGCCCAGCGTGCAGACTTAGGTGCGGTGCAAAACCGTTTTGGCTTTACCATTGCCAATCTTGCAAACGTCTCTGAAAACGTGTCAGCTTCTCGTAGTCGTATTCAAGATACCGATTACGCACTTGAAACCGCAACGCTGACTAAAAACCAAATAATGCAACAAGCCGGTACTACTATTTTGTCTCAGGCAAACCAGTTACCACAGGCGGCATTAAGTCTTTTAGGTGGCTAATACCCGCTAACTATAAAAGAGCCAAGCAAATATGCTTGGCTTTTTTGTCTGCATTTCAATCAATTAAAAGTTTTTACTGTTTTTTTTAAAAAAAAGCTAAAGGTAATTTTATAACGGCCGTTAACTTAATTAGAACGGAGCTTGAACAGATTTTTATTGTGATGGCTCTTGGTTAAAATCAATTAGTTACATTACGAAAGTAATCAGGAGTTATAACATGGCTTTATCAGTAAATACTAACGTTGCATCACTAAATGCACAAAGAAACTTATCAAAATCTAGCGATGCATTAGGTACATCAATGCAACGTCTTTCATCTGGTATGAAAATCAACAGCGCGAAAGATGATGCGGCAGGTCTACAAATAGCTAACCGTCTTTCTTCACAAATTAATGGTTTAGGTGTTGCTCAGCGTAACGCTAACGATGGTATCTCAATGTCGCAAACCGCTGAAGGTGCGATGCAAGAGTCATCAAACATCTTACAACGTATGCGTGACCTATCTTTACAATCAGCTAATGGTTCAAACGATGCTAACGCTCGTGCAGCACTACAAAAAGAAGTTGGCGCATTACAGCAAGAGCTTACTCGTATCGCTGAAACGACTAAATTTGGTGGTACAAGCTTACTAGATGGTTCGTTCGGTACTAAACAGTTCCAAGTAGGTTCTAACGCCAACGAAACAATTAACGTTAGTTTGCGTGATGTTTCTGCTGATGCTATCGGTGCAAACAAAATTGAAGGTGCAGGTACTGTTTTAGGTGTTGCTGCAGCTGCAACAGCGTTAACTACAGCAACTACTGCTGACCCAGATTTAGTTATAAATGGTAAAGCTACAGCGGTTGGTGCTGGCGATGGCGCTGCAACAATTGCAAAAACTATCAATGATGCTGCTGCAGGTGTTACTGCTACAGCAAAATTAGATGTAACAATCTCTGCGTTAGGTGCTGGTGATGATGGTATCTTAGAAATTGGTAATACCGCAACAGGTGCTTCAGGTGTTGTTGATGGTGCTGATGATGGTGTAGGTGCTGACTCTTACGATTTAGCTAACTACGGTGGTGATATTGACCGTTTAGCGGCTGATTTGCAGGCTGATGGTTACGATGCAGTTGTAAACGACGGTAAGCTAACGCTTAAAACCGAAGGTGTTGATGGTATCCAGATTACTGGCTCTACCACTGCTAATGCAACCGTAAGCTTAGAAAATAACTTAACAGCCGGTGCTCAGCTTGCAAGTGCAAATGCTGCAATGAGCGTTACATCTTCATTAAGCTTAAGCTCACCTGATAAAATCGGTGTTTCAGGTACTACGGCAAACGAAGTTTTAGGTACTGGCGCTGCAGCTATCGGAGCAACAGGTGGTACAAGTAAATTAGTTTCAGTGGAAACTGTTGATATTTCAGGTACAACCAGTGCTGGCGCGCAAAATGCAATCGAAACAATTGATGCGGCGCTTGCGCAAATTGATGCACAACGTGCTGACTTAGGTGCGGTACAAAACCGTTTTGGTTTCACTATTGCTAACCTTGCAAACGTATCAGAAAACGTATCAGCTTCTAAAAGCCGTATCGAAGATACAGATTACGCTGCAGAAACGGCTAAACTAACTAAGAACCAGATTATGCAACAGGCTGGTACAACAATCTTAGCTCAGTCTAACCAGTTACCACAGGCAGCACTTAGCTTATTAGGTTAATTTAATAATAAGCTCTATACTTAACTACTAAGGAAGGGGCAACCCTTCCTTTCTTGTATAGGTATAAAGCTTTATATCGCTTTATAGTAGGAGCGAATTATGGAAACGCAAAGTTTAAATCTAAATATCAGCTCAGCGCAAAAAGGTGAGGTTAGCTCAAGTTACCAAGCCCCGTCACAAGTTAAGCAAAACGCCGATGAGCAAAAGAATACACCCATCACCACCACGGCAAGTAATAGTGAAGTTTCTGAAACTGAGTTGTCATCTGAAAAACTAGAGAAGGTGGTACAACAATTGCAGGACTTTATGGGCGAAATGAATCGTAGCCTACAGTTTAAAGTAGATGAAGATTCTGGCCGTAATGTTATTAAGGTAATTGATAAAGAAAGCGGTGATTTAGTTAAGCAATATCCCTCTGAAGAAGTATTAGGTATTGTTGCTAAATTAGCAGAAGCCACTGGCGTGTTAGTTGATTTTAAAGTTTAGTTTGAGCAATTTAAGAGGGTAAGTATTATGGCTATTTCATTTACAGGTATAGGTTCAGGACTTCAAGTTAATGAAATTGTAACTGCTTTAGTCAATGCTGAAAAAGCCCCTTATCAAGCACGGGTAACACAACAGCAAGCAAATTTTACTACGGACATTTCTGCGGTAGGGACCTTAAAAGCGTCTTTAGAAGAGCTTAATGGTTCTCTAGAATCATTGGGGGACATCGAAAACTTTCAAAAGCGTACTATCAGTGGTAGCGATGACTTTGTCTCTTTAAGCTCTGAAAAAAACGCGCAAACTAACAACTATTCTATAAAAGTAAACAGCTTAGCTGAAAACCACAAGTTAACCTCAAGTGCCATAGCAGGTGATGAGGCTGTGGGTGATGGTAAGCTAACCATTAGTTCAGGTAGTAATAATTTTAATATTGATGTGTCAGATACAGCAACCCTTGCTGATATTCGTGATGCTATTAATAATTCTACCGATAACGACTCAGTTAATGCCACTATTATTACTGATGATACGGGGCAGCGATTGGTATTATCAAGTAAGGAAACTGGCGCAGAAAACGCAATAAAGATTGTGGTTGATGATGTTGGTGATGCTAATAATACTGATTTGTCTGGCTTATCACGACTAGCTTATGACAGCGATGCTGCATCTGCAACCTATGCTGAAAATTTAAATGAAGTAACGGCAGCGACCGATGCCTCAATTACGATTGATGGGACGCTTGTTGCGACAAGCAGTACAAATGAGTTTAAAGATGTCATTGAGGGTGTCACCATTAATGCCAAAAAAACGCACAACGCAGATGATGATTTAAGTAAAGCAACGATAACAGAGAACAATAATAATGTTGCGGCTGGATTAAAATCGTTTGTAGAAAAGTTTAATGCGTTTATTGACTTATCAAATCAGTTAGGTCGATCTAGTGCTGAAGAGGGGGTAGGTGCGCTTGCGGGTGATTCATTACTTAGAGGTTCAGTAAACCAAGTACGCTCGATGTTAACATCTGAATTTAGCACGGGTAATGGTAATACCGACTTTTTAGCTAACTTTGGTATTAGAACTGAGCGCTCAGGTAAGTTAAGTATTGATTCTGATGCACTTAAAGCTGCGGTAGAAAGTGATCCACAAGCTATCCAAACGTTTTTTGTTGGCGAAAATGACGGTGATGGTTTTGTTGGCCAGTTAGATACTGTTATTAAAGGTTATACGGCCTCTGATGGTATTATTAGCTCTCGTATAGAAGGTCGCGAATCACAAATTTCTAAACTAGAAACTGACGTAGAAAAGTTTAATACCCGTATGGCTAAATATGAAGAGCGATTATATAGCCAGTACAACGCAATGGATTTGCTCGTTGCTAACCTAAACTCGACAGGGAGTTACTTGCAACAGCAATTAGCTAACCTACCTGGTGTGGTTAAAAAGTCTAGCTAAACAATTAACCTTGTTTAGCAAATAAAGCCTGGCTTATGAGTCAGGTTTTTTTATGTTTGTTCGATTGTTAGTAACTAACTGTGTTGTTTTATAGTGAGGTTTGAGGAAATAAAAATACAGAGTGAAAAATCTGCTTAATCACTCTGTAAAGGGGAATAAAATAGGGGGGGCCTAAAGTAAATAATATGTTTAAATATTAGATTTATACTTATTCACCGCGCCTTTGCTTTTTTGTTTCTTTATAATTTCTATCGCTAACTTTTGTTTTTCGCTATCAAATAGTGTTGAAAGCTGTGCCACAAATGCGATTAAAAACTCAAGCTCAGATTCAGAATAAAAACCGTCGTCATGCTTTAAAGATTCATTCATGTAACTGTCTAACCGGCTATGAATATTCAGTGCTTGCTCAATATCCCAATCCTGAGAGTCAGTAATCAAACTAACCAGCTCATTGCAGTAGTCTCTGGTCTTACTATCAGTAATTTGTGAGCTCGTAACCTGCTTTAAAGTCATTACAGTTGTGGTTCTCTTTGTTCGAATGGAATTGCTTCCCAGCCTGACTTAATCTCTTTAATTAAGGTAATTACTTCATCAATTTTATCAATGTTGTTTTCAAGGTTTGCAGTTAATAAGCAACGCTGACAGTAATCGTACAAAGAGTCTAAGTTAGTTGATACTTCATTATTGTCTTCAAAATTTAACACTTGCTGCAACGCACCAAGTAGCACAATACAATCAGAGATTGCGTTGCCTTTTTTTTCTAACTCTTTACGTTCAATAAATCCTTTTGCAGCAGAGAGCTTGCCAACAATATTTACAAACACGAGTTTAACTTGGTCGTAGGGAGTCATCTCTTTAACGCTGCTAACTGTTATTTGACGGTATTTATTGATTGATGCATGAGCCATGGGTAATTCCTCAAATTTTAATTACTGTGTAGAACCTTAAGCAAGTTTAGTTCCAACATAAGTTTGACTATTACTTATCGGCAAAAACAGTCACACCTTTAAGTAATAATAGCACTTTTTATGAGTTTCTTCTGTGTAGAGTCGCATCATCATCAGTGGCAAAACGTGTTAGATAATTCATCCTAAGTCGGTATGCCGTTATAAATAGTTAAAGAGTTATTAGTTATAAAGTATTAGCTTTGCGGGGCGGGTGTCTGTTTTTTGGCGTTAATGTCAAAAAATCGCCGCTATTGCTTGCATCCAAACCCAACTGGCTTACAATTTGATTAATAAAACAAATTAGTGAAATAAATGGCTCGCTAAAGATGATCTTAATTTTAGATAATAATAACAATCGCTCTATTGGATTATACGCATCGCTTACTTTTATTGGTGAGGCTGTACAGTTGCAAACAGAAGCTGACTTTGAACAGGCATGCAGCCACTATCAAAACAAAGAATGTATTGTGGTGTTAGGTGCTTTGCAGTCTTTAGATCACGAAAGTTTAATTAAACGATACCCAACATTTCCTTTTTTACTCATTGGTGAAACGCTTAAACCTTTGTTGAGTTTGGCTAATGTTGTGGGGTTGATATGTGAGCCATTTACTCATGAAATAACCACACAGCTGTTACACGACTGTCAGCAATATCAGCGCATGTTGCCGCATGAACATAAAAATAATAAAGAGAAAAGCACCTTTGATGGTCTTGTTGGTGAAACCAAAGCGGTAAAAGATTTACGCTTTTTAATTACGCAGGTTGCAAAAACCGATGCCAATGTACTTATTTTGGGTGAGTCGGGCACAGGTAAAGAAGTGGTCGCCCGTAACGTACATTTGCTTTCTAAACGTAATAAAGGCCCTTTTGTACCGGTCAACTGTGGGGCTATTCCTGCTGAGCTATTAGAAAGTGAACTATTTGGTCATGAAAAAGGCGCGTTTACTGGGGCTATTTCAGCACGAAAAGGCCGTTTTGAGTTAGCGCAAGGTGGCACGCTATTTTTAGATGAAATAGGGGATATGCCATTACAAATGCAGGTTAAATTACTGCGAGTGCTCCAAGAGCGTAGTTATGAGCGCGTTGGTGGTACCAAAGCGATCCAAGCTGATGTCCGTGTGATTGCTGCAACCCACCGTGATCTTGAAAACATGATAGAAAAAGGCTCATTTAGAGAAGATTTATACTATCGCTTAAATGTTTTTCCTATTGAGAGCCCATCTCTTGCTCAACGCGCAGAAGACATACCATTACTACTTAAAGAGCTTATGCGCCGTGTAAATGAACAAAGCGGTACTACGGCTAAGTTTACAGAGCGTGCTATTGATAGTTTAAAAGAACATGCTTGGCCGGGTAATATTCGTGAGCTGGCGAACCTTGTTGAACGAATGGTTATTATGTTTCCAGATAAGGTGGTGGATGTTCCTGATTTACCCAATAAATACCGCTACATTGAAGTTGAAGCCTATGAGCCACAGTACCCAGAAGAGCTGATGGAGCGTGATGCCTTTAATGATATTTTTAGTGGCGGATTTAGCGAAGATGAAATAGATCTAGAAGATGACTTTGCTCAGGCCGCACCTGGTTTATTGCCCGATGAAGGTATTGAGCTTAAAGAGTACTTAGCTGAGCTTGAAATTAACTTAATCACACAGGCATTAGAGCGCTTTGATTACGTTGTCGCCCGTGCTGCTGAAGTACTTGGTGTAAGACGAACCACACTGGTCGAAAAAATGAAAAAATATAACCTTTCTAGAGATTGAGAGCTAAGTGCATGTGCTAGGTACTAGGCGCTAGGTGTTAGGTTAGAAAAAATAAACACCGCGTTTAATTCAAACTCGGCGCTATACTTGTCAGCGGGTTTACCCCGCGTCTCGTAACCCGTAACCCCCACCTAGCCTAGCTTTTTAACTTCTTCTTTTCTAAAGCAATTATTACTATGATCGTTAACCATACCGCACGCCTGCATGTAGGCATATACTGTGGTTGGGCCTAAAAATTTAAAGCCACGCTTTTTTAAATCTTTTGCAAATAATGTTGATGCCTCAGTAACTGCGGGGTAATCCGCAAGCGTCTCTAAATCGTTTACCTGAGGTTTATTACCAACAAACCGCCACTGGTAATCACTAAAGCTGCCAAACTCTTTTTGAATAGCAATGAAGCACTTTGCATTATTAATTGTTGCGGCTATTTTTAAGCGGTTGCGAACAATTCCCTCATTTTGCATTAATGTTTCTAGGTCCTGCTCAGTAAAGGCCGCTACTTTATTTACATCAAAGTTTGCAAAGGCGTTTTTATAATTAGCGCGCTTTTTTAATATGGTGTACCAACTTAACCCTGCTTGTGCCGATTCTAACGTTAAAAACTCAAAAAGTAGGTGATCGTCATACACAGGTACGCCCCATTCATGGTCATGATAATCCACGTAGTCTGGTTTTGAAGTATCTAACCATGGACAGCGATACTGAGCTTCTTCTTTCATGCTTATTCCTTAGCGCGTCATTTTTACGGCACGTATTTTAACTATTTAAATTGTTGATATTATTATGAAATAATTTTGGTACATATTGTGCATTAGCCAGTGTATCTACATTATTTTAGAGAGTTGATTATGGCCCTTGCAAGTGTGCTAAAACCCCAGTTTATTTCTGCTAATCAGTATAACCCATGTTTACTGCAAGAGGAGTATGTTGGTGAGTTGAGTGATTTGCGTCAACAAGCAAGTTGGCTCTCTCATCTGGTTGATACCATGCCTGCGGGCGTGATTGTACTCGATGGTAAAGGAATGATCGCTAAGGCAAACCAAATAGCTATCGATATGCTCGGCGAGCCATTAGAAGGAGAGAAGTGGTTTAGCGTTATTCAGCGCTCATTTCGTCCTCATCAAGATGATGGTCATGAAGTGTCGTTAAAAGATGGACGCTTAATAAAGCTCGATATTACTGCACTCGCGCCTGAGCCTGGGCAACTTATACTAATGACCGATTTAACCGAAACCCGACGCTTACAAAAGCGAGTCGCGCATATGCAGCGTTTAAGTGCCTTAGGTAAAATGGTGGCGTCTTTAGCTCATCAAGTACGCACACCGTTATCAGCGGCTATGTTGTATGCCGCAAATTTAGGCTCAAAACGCTTACCCGAAGCGTCTCGCGGCAGTTTTCATACTAAATTAATGTCACGTTTAAAAGATTTAGAAACCCAAGTAAACGACATGCTGTTATTTGCTAAAAGTGGTGATCAACAAGTTGTTGAGCAAGTGTCGATGCAACAGCTACTAAGTGAAGTTAAAGCCGGTGCCGATGCTATGGTAGCGCTCAATGATAGCGAATTAAATGTGAGCTTACCTGAGCCTGATATTGAAATTATGGGTAACAAAACAGCATTGGCAAGCGCAATTCAAAACCTAATTCATAATAGTATTCAAGTCATTGGCAGTGGTGCACAAGTACATCTTAGTGCTTTGCGTGATATACAAGACCCTGATTATGTCCGCATTAGTGTTAGTGATAATGGCCCTGGGCTTGATTTAGCACAAACTGAAAAAATATTTGAACCCTTTTATACCACTAAAAGCCAAGGTACTGGTTTAGGACTTGCCGTTGTAAGTTCAGTGGCCAGTGCACATCAGGGACGTGTTGAAGCAGACAACAACCCACAAGGGGGAGCAATTTTTAGTATGTTGCTACCTATTAGTGTCACATCTAAATTAGGGGAGTCACAATGAGTAACACTATTTTAGTTGTAGAAGATGACGCCGGACTTCGTGAAGCATTAATTGATACGCTTGAAATGTCAGGTATAGCCTGTATGGCCGCCAATAGTGCCGAGCAAGCCATGGTGCTACTAAAAAAAGAAGTATTTTCATTGGTGGTCAGTGATGTACAAATGGGCGCAATGAGCGGCTTGGATTTATTACGTAGTATTAAATTAAATTACCCTGATTTACCCGTACTAATGATGACGGCCTATGCCACTATTGATGATGCTGTAGAGGCTATGCGTTTAGGCGCGATTGATTATATGGCTAAGCCATTTGCACCAGAAGTGCTATTGAATATGGTGAGTCGTTACTTACCAGAAAAAGAAAAAGAAACAGACGGGCCCATTGTCGCCGACCCTAGTAGTATTCAATTACTCGAACTTGCTAATAAAGTTGCTCGATCAGATGCCAGTGTGATGGTGCTTGGGCCAAGTGGCTCTGGTAAAGAAGTACTGGCGCGTTATATTCATGACAAATCAAAACGCTGTAATGAACCGTTTGTAGCGATTAATTGCGCTGCTATTCCAGAAAATATGCTCGAAGCCACTTTATTTGGTTATGAAAAAGGTGCGTTTACCGGTGCGATACAGGCTTGTCCTGGTAAGTTTGAACAAGCGCAGGGGGGTACTATTTTACTTGATGAAATCACCGAAATGGATTTAGGCCTGCAAGCCAAGCTGTTACGTGTACTACAAGAGCGTGAAGTTGAGCGTTTAGGTGGTCGTAAAACCATTGCACTGGATGTACGTGTGCTTGCCACAAGTAACCGAGAGTTAAAAGAAGCGGTTGCTGAAAACCAGTTCCGCGAAGATTTATACTATCGACTCAATGTTTTCCCACTGCTATGGCGACCACTGTGTGAGCGCCCAGGGGACATTATTGTGTTGGCTAAGCATTTGATTGAACGTCACTTAAGTAAAAGCAAAGAGCCAATGGCGTATTTAGATAGCAGTGCAGAGCAAAAACTGCTTAGCCATAGCTGGCCCGGTAACGTACGCGAACTAGATAACGTTATCCAGCGAGCATTAATTTTACGCAGTGGAAATAGTATTGATGAGCATGCTATTTTTATCGAAAATCTAGCCCCAACGCATTTTGTGGCAGAAACTAAAGCTGACATTGAGCCTGTAAAAAGTAGTCTCAGTAACGCTTATTATGATGAAAAAGCAGCGCCTGCAGATGAGCAAAAAAATGATTTGTTAGCCGTCGATACTGGTAGTTACAAAGATGAGCTTAAAGATAAAGAACATCGTATTATTTTAGAAACCTTGGCACGCTGCCAAGGAAAACGTAAAGAGGTCGCCGAAACATTAGGTATTAGCCCGCGTACTTTACGCTACAAATTAGCACAAATGCGTGATTTAGGTATTTCCCTCCCAGCATAACCCCCATAAGCCCTAAGTTCAATCACTTGAATTTAGGGCTGTCAAAACTCTGACTGCTTAATTATTTTACTTAAAGCGTTGTTTTAATTGGTTTTAATTTTTGGCATGTTTTGTGCTTTATTCTCTTTAAGAGTTTACTGCATTATCAGAGACAATTATGAAAATTCAAAACAGTGCTTTATTTCAAGAAATGCAATCAATGGCTGCGGAGGCCACACGTAGTAATCAAGTTAATAACTTGCCAACGCAAGTGCAATCAACCTCTACAGCACAGTTTGGTGACATGTTGAGTAATGCCCTTAATACAGTGCATGAACTTCAGCAAGACACAGGGCAAAAAGTAAAAGCGGTAGAGAATGGCGACAGAAGCGTATCACTTGCCGAGGCTATGATTGCTTCGCAAAAGTCTTCTGTGGCATTTGAAGCTACGGTACAGGTTCGTAATAAGCTTGTTGAGTCTTATAAAGAAATTATGAACATGCCTGTTTAACTAGGTAGTGGAGAATTATTGTGGCGCAATCTAATCAATCTACAGATCTGGCACTTGCTGATGGCATGATGGAGCAAAGTGAAAACGAAGATCAACAAGAGCAAAAATCAGGCTATTTCAGTGCCCTTGGCGGTGTTGATGTTTTACGTCAAATTACCCTGATTGTTGCATTAGCTATTTGTTTAGCCATTGCTATTTTCGTTATTATTTGGGCTCGTCAGCCAGATATGCGCCCTTTAGGTAAAATGCAAACTGAAGAGTTAATAGAAACACTCGACTTTTTAGATGCACAAAAAATTGACTACCAACTTGATGGCAATGTGGTCTCGGTGGATGAAACTGAATATCAAAATATCAAGTTATTGATGACCCGTGAAGGTTTAGATCAAGGGCCTACATCAGGTAGCGACATTATTATGCAAGACATGGGGTTTGGGGTAAGCCAACGTTTAGAGCGTGAGCGCCTTAAACATGGCCGTGAGCAACAACTTGCCCGTACTATAGAAGAGCTAAATAATGTTACTCGCGCCAAAGTATTGTTAGCGATTCCCAAAGAAAATGTGTTTGCCCGTAGAGAGAAAAAACCCTCTGCAACTGTTGTACTTACTCTTAAACGCGGTCGCTCTTTAGATGGCGAAGAAGTTGACTCGGTTGTTGATATGATAGCTTCAGCGGTACAAGGGCTTGAGCCTTCGCGCGTTACTGTGACCGATCAAAATGGTCGTTTATTAAATTCAGGCTCGCAAACCTCTTTAGCTGCACGCTCGCGTAAAGAATACGATATAGAACGTAAACGTGAGCAAGAATACCTAGAAAAAATCGACAGTATTTTGATCCCCGTGGTTGGATTAGGTAATTACACCGCACAAGTAGATTTAAGTATGGACTTTAGTGCGGTAGAAGAAACACAAAAACGTTACAACCCAGATTTACCTGCGGTAAGAAGTGAAACGACCTTTGAAGAAAATAATATTGGTGGCCTAGCGGTTGGTATTCCAGGCGCGCTTACTAATCAGCCACCAGTTAACTCAACTATTCCTGAAGATGCGATGGCGGGCGGTGCAGGCACTGCAACCTCACCGAGTAGAACTCACAAAGAAGCCACTCGTAACTATGAACTCGATACCACTATTTCACATAAGCGTCAGCAAACTGGAGTGATCCGCAGAATAAGCGTCTCTGTTGCGGTTGATTACCTGCCTACGGTGGGTGAAAATGGTGAAACAACTATGACGCCACGCTCGGTTGAAGCCCTGTCAAATATTCGTCGCTTGTTACAAGGTGGCGTAGGCTTTGATATGCAACGTGGCGATGCACTTGAAGTAGTGACCGTACCATTTGTTCGTGAAGACTCAGCGCTTGATTTCGAGTTGCCTTTATGGGAACAAGATTGGTTTATGAAAATGATGCGCTTAGTATTAGGTGCACTGGTTATTATTGTACTGATTTTAGCTGTCGTTAAACCTATGCTTAAACGCTTAATCTACCCAGATAATACACTTGAAGAATACGATGAAGATTCTCTTAGTTCAGGTGTTGATCTTGGTGACAGCACATTAGATATGCTAAATAATGACTTTGATTCTGCTTCTGTTGGCTTCTCAAGCGATGGTACACTACGCTTACCAGACCTACACGGCGACGAAGACTTACTCAAAGCGGTTCGTGCCCTTGTAGCCAATGAACCAGAACTATCATCACAAGTAGTGAAAGCGTGGTTAACAGAAGATGACTGATCAAGAACAAAAACAACTACCTCAAGCGTTTGATGTTGATAAACTTGATGGTGTAGATAAAGCGGCAATATTATTGCTGAGCTTAACTGAAGAAGATGCAGCGCAAATCCTCAAGCACTTAGAGCCAAAACAAGTGCAAAAGGTCGGTATGGCCATGGCGGCAATCGATGATTTGTCGCAAGCTAAAATTAGCGCGGTTCATAATTTGTTTATTGAACAAATTCAAAGCTTTAGTACGATTGGTTTTCAGTCTGAAGACTTCATCAAAAAAGCACTTACAGCCGCATTAGGTGAAGATAAAGCCGCCAGCTTGATAGACCAAATAGTGATGGGCTCAGGCGCTAAAGGTCTTGATTCATTAAAATGGATGGACTCTAAACAGGTGGCTAACATTATTCGTAATGAGCATCCACAAATTCAAACAATTGTTCTCTCTTACCTAGAGCCTGAACAGTCGGCTGAAATTTTAGCGCAATTTCCTGAAAAAGTGCGCCTCGA
This sequence comes from Pseudoalteromonas sp. 23_GOM-1509m, assembly GCF_000518425.1. NCBI lineage: Bacteria > Pseudomonadati > Pseudomonadota > Gammaproteobacteria > Alteromonadales > Pseudoalteromonadaceae > Pseudoalteromonas > Pseudoalteromonas sp. 23_GOM-1509m. The sequence continues at coordinate 306,631 of NZ_KI912433.1, read as the reverse complement.
TTTAACCATGCGTATTGCTAATTTAGAAGAAGTACAACCGGCAGCATTGCAAGAATTGAATGAAATTATGGAAAAACAATTTGCCGGTCAAGCGGGTGCACAAGCTGCGAAAATGGGTGGCTTAAAAGCTGCGGCAGATATCATGAACTACCTCGATACCAATGTTGAAGGGCAGTTAATGGATTCAATCCGTGAGCATGACGAAGAAATGTCGCAACAAATTCAAGACTTAATGTTTGTCTTCGAAAACTTAATGGATGTAGACGACAGAGGCATTCAAGCAATCCTGCGTGAAGTGCCGCAAGATGTATTAATGAAAGCCATTAAAGGGACCGACGATGCCCTTAAAGAGAAAATTTTGGGTAACATGTCAAAACGTGCTGCTGAAATGCTCGCTGATGATTTAGAGGCTATGGCTCCTGTGCGCATTAGTGAAGTAGAAGCGGCGCAAAAAGAAATTTTATCAACAGCACGTCGCCTTTCTGATTCAGGTGAAATTATGCTTGGTGGTGGCGGTGGTGAGGAGTTCTTATAACCTATGAGTCACTCTAAAGGTCGCCCATTACATGCAGATGAAGCTGATGAGTTATTAAAAAATTGGCCAATTCCTGATGTTGCTCCTGATGAGCGAAGCTTTCGCAATCGCTCTACGGCTTATGGCACACCCTTAGCCGAGCTATACCGTAAAGAAATAGCAAAAGAGCAAGTAGAAGAACCGGAAGAACCAGAGCTGCCTTCATTAACTATGGTAGAGCTGGAGCGTATTCGCCAAGATGCCTACGAAGAAGGCCTTAAACAAGGGCACGAACAAGGCTATATAGATGGCTTTGACAAAGGCGTAACCGAGGGTAAAGAGGCGGGTTACAAAGAAGGTGTAGAGCTGGGTAAAACACAAGGCCAAGAAGACGTTAAACCCTTAATTGATGAGCAGTTGACCAGCCTGCGTGGCTTACTAGATAGTTTAAGCGACCCGCTTAAAAAAGTGGACGAGCAAGCAGAAAAACAGCTGGTACAGCTAGCCACTATGCTCAGTGAAGCGATTATTTATCAAGAAGTAAAAACATCACCTGATATTATTTTACATACTTTGAAAAAAAGCATTGATGCACTTAATGCAGAACAAGAAAAAGTTCGAATTCATCTTCATCCAGATGACTTATCGCTGATAAAAACCAGTTATGGCGAACAAGCTATTGAAGATAATCATTGGCAATTAATTGCAGAACCCACTCTAGAGCGGGGCGGTTGTGAAGTTAAAACAACGTTATCATCTTTAGATATGACCTTGAAAACCCGTGTCAAAGAAACGTTGGATAGCTTTTTGCATAACAGTGGTATCTAACTTTTTTATTGGCGTGTTATGTCTGTGAGCGATACTTCATTAAGCGAACGCTTATCTCAATACCAACGGCATATTAAAATTCCAGCGCCTGCAGTCGCGGGAGTTTTAACGCGTGTGGTTGGTTTAACACTGGAAGCCAAAGGTTTGCGCGCTCCGGTAGGCAGCCAATGTAAAATTGAAACAATGAACGGCTTTGTTGACGCTGAAATTGTTGGATTTAACGATCAAACTTTGTATTTAATGCCTAACGACCACATTTCAGGCGTACTGCCTGGTGCGCGAGTTATCCCCCAAGTTAATGACACAGGTTTGCCTGTTGGCATGAGCTTACTTGGTCGAGTGGTAGACGGCTTAGGCAGACCTTTAGATGGCTTAGGTAAAATTAATGCAGAACATACACTCAAATTTGCTCAAAATGCAATAAACCCTCTTGCAAGACGCCCCATTAGTAAGCCTATGGATGTGGGGGTACGTGCTATTAACTCGGTGATTACTGTCGGCCAAGGCCAGCGCATGGGCTTATTTGCAGGCTCTGGTGTGGGTAAATCAGTATTATTAGGCATGATGACCCGAGGCAGTGAAGCCGATGTGATTGTAGTGGGTTTAGTCGGTGAGCGTGGTCGAGAAGTAAAAGAATTTATTGAAGAAATACTGGGTGTTGAAGGGCGTAAACGTTCAGTTGTTGTTGCAGCCCCCGCTGATGCCTCACCATTAATGCGATTAAAAGGCTGCGAAAGTGCGGTAACCATTGCAGAGTATTTTCGAGATCAAGGCTTAAACGTATTGTTATTACTCGACTCGGTGACGCGTTATGCTATGGCACAGCGTGAAATCGCGCTGGCTGTGGGTGAGCCCCCTGCAACAAAAGGCTACCCACCTTCAGTATTTGCTAAATTACCTGCGCTGGTGGAAAGAGCGGGTAATGGCGGGGAAGGGCAAGGCTCTATTACTGCCTTTTTTACCGTACTGAGTGAAGGCGATGACATGCAAGACCCGATTGCTGATGCTGCACGTGCCATACTTGACGGACATATTGTTTTATCACGTGATTTAGCCGACAGCGGCCATTATCCTGCCATTGACATAGAAAAATCGATTTCACGGGTTATGCCACAAGTGGTGTCTGAGTCGCACATGCAACAAGCTCGTGTGCTTAAGCAAGTGTATTCAATGTATCAACAGAACAAAGACATGATCACCTTGGGCGCTTATCAAAAAGGCAGTGATCAAATGCTCGATCAGGCGATAAACATGATGCCAAGAGTGAACGCATTTTTACAACAAGGGATGCGTGATGTGATTAGTTATGATGACGGCCTTCAAGGGCTAGCGCAATTATTAGGACAAGCATAATGGCTAAAAATAAACTGCATTTGTTGCTCAGGCTCGAAAACGAAAAAGAAGAAACGTTACGCATGAGCTACTTGCAAGCTAATCAAAATTTGCAATTAAATCAGCAAAAGCTGCAAGGCTTAAATGACTTTCGACTTGAATACACGCAGCAACTTCATATTAAGGGGCAATCGGGTTTATCAAGTGCCGGATTTAGTCAGTATCATGCATTTATTGCTAAAATTGAAGAAGCGATCCGTCAACAAGCAAGCACTGTTAATACCGCAAAGCAGGTGGTTAGCCAGCGTAAAACTTTGTGGTTAAAGCAACAAGTAAAAGCGAAAGCGGTTGCTAAGTTAATTGAAAAACAACAGATAAAAGCGGATATATTGGTCGCTAAGAATGAGCAAAAAATGCTCGACGAGTTTTCCTCTAATCAGTTTTATCAAAGGCATAAAGCACTATAAGGTAGGCATGCTAATTGCTTAGATTCTACAAGAGCAATGATTTTTAGGATTGTGCGGTGGGCTGTTGCCGCTTTTATTAGGTGATTTATGGCGATGAATGATATTTCAATGTTAGCGGTATCTGAGCAAGACTCATACTTAGTTAAAAAAGACAGTGATAAAGCAAAGCTAGACAGCAGTAATGATGCGGGCTTTTTTGATCAATTAGCACTTGCTAACCAAGCCTCTGAAACACATAGTGCGCAAGCCAAAGTGCCACAAAAACAACAATCAGATGAACAAGTCGACCTAAAAGATCAAACCAGCGAAGAACAGCCTTTGAGCGGTGAAGATATGCTGGCGCAAATTAATGCGGCACAAGTCATCGATACCTCAGTAAAAAATAACCCCCATGGTGGTGCGCAGTTAATAGACAAAGACGCTGTTAAAATAAACGCTAAGCCTGAAGATAAGCTGGCACCTATTATTACTATGCCAAGTGATGCCGTTGTGGATGATGAAATCATTCCACAAACACAAAATGTACAAGGTGCTAATTTAGCAGGAAAAGGCGAAGGTGAGCCGACACTGCTTGACACAAAAGCGCTAGCAGCTGTTAATGCGAGTCAAAAAGGCGATGTTGTTTCAAGTCAATTAGCAACAGATAAGGTGGCCGATAAGCCGACTGATACCACAACCGTAAAATCATCATTAGACTCATCAATTTTGGCGCTGTTATCAAAAGATGATAATGCCATTAAAGCAGATAAATTATTGGCAAATTTAACACCTGCTCAGCAAGGTGAATTAGCCACTGAGCTTAATGCGATGAGCAAGCCAATTAATAAAGATAACCTAGCGGATTTAAAGCAATTACTCAGTAAGTATGTGAGTGAAAGTGAGAAGCCGCAAACACCTCAGCAGACCATTAATGCACAAATAAGTACGTTAACTACCTCAGAAAAACAGGCCTTACTCAATCAGTTGCAGGGTTACGTTAAAAATGAATCTTTATCAACGAAAGAACTTACCTCGCTAAAAGGAGTAATCAGTGATTTAGAGACCGCGATTAACGCGGACAGCTTGTTTAGCGCCAAAGATAAGCCACTATTTTCAAATAATGCTTTGGCGGGAGCAATAGCGCCAAAAGCACAGGCTGGTACTGAATCAGCCAATGTAAAACCTGAGCTAAAATTAGAGAGTTCAAAATCGGTAGCTGATAACCCTGAAGAGCTTGCCAAACAGTTAGACGCATTACAAAAAGAGAGCATGCGCAGCACTAATGCTGAGCAAATGCCACCGCGTGCAGCACAAATTTTCTCTCAGATCATTAATATATTTGACAAACAGTCGCTTAGTAGTCTCGCTAAATACGATACTTTAGGGTACGAACAAGCTATTATTGAAGCGCAAAGCTTGCAAGCAGGACAGTTACAAAGTACAGCACAAGCGAAACAAGTAAGCATTGATCCTGCCACGTTACAGGCTTTAAACATTATTAAAAGTGATGCGGCAAAAATGCTACAAGAGCGGGTTAGCTCAATGTTAAGTATTAATAATAAAGAAGCTGAAATTCGCCTAGATCCGCCAGAAATGGGCAGCATGCAAATTCGTATTAGAAGTGATGCTGAGCAAGCACAAATCAACTTTGTAGTGCAAAACCAGCAAGCCAAAGAAGCGCTGGAGCAGTCGTTACCTAGGCTTAGAGAAATGCTGATGCAGCAAGGTTTAGAACTAGGTGAAAGCAGTATTTCTTACGGTGATTCCTCAGGTGAGCAAGCACAGCAACAAGAAGGTGATGCACAAGGGCAAATGGCCAATAATCGCTCTACAGATGAGACAAATAGTGAGCAACCAGATAAGCAAATACAGGGTTCTGGACAACAAACGTCATCATCAATAGATTACTATGCCTAAGTCCTGCTATTATAATAGTTAAAACAAGCAAATACCTTTGCAAATAAAGGAAATACAATGGCTGAAGATACTAATTTAGAAATAGAAGAAGTAAGTAAAAGTAAAAGCAAACTCATAATAATTATTGCCGCTGTATTACTTATTGTTGGCGCTGTGGCAGGGTACTTTTTATTATCAGGTGGTGATGAGCCAGTAGAAACCCTTGCAGATGATGCTGCCAATGGTGAGGTAGCTGCTGCGCCAACAAGTTCTTCGGCAACGGTTGGCAGTGCTTTATATGTTGCGATGCCTAGACCGTTTATTTTTAATGTGCCAGGGGCTAGTCGCGATAGAATTGTACAGATTAAAGTGCAATTATTAGTGCGCGGCGATGGTAATGAAGAAACGGCTAAAAAACACATTCCACTGATTGAAGGCACACTCCTGAGTGTATTTTCCATGACAACGGCTGATGAACTTAGCACCAGTGTAGGCAAAGAAACACTGCGTTTTACTGCACTTGATAAAGTACAGGCCGCTATGATGGATGTTGAAGGGAATAAAGTAATTGAGCGGGTACTATTTACCGGCTTTGTGATGCAATAAGGGGCCAGTGTGAGCGATTTATTATCCCAAGACGAAATTGATGCACTATTACATGGTGTCGATGAAGTCGAAGAGGAAGATATACACGACGGTGAAGATGGTGAGGGAAGTACACTACAGTACGACTTTTCTTCGCAAGATCGCATCGTGCGTGGTCGCATGCCGACACTTGAAATTGTTAACGAGCGATTTGCCCGTCACATGCGAATTAGCTTATTTAACATGATGCGCCGCACCGCTGAGGTGTCAATTAACGGCGTGCAAATGATCAAGTTCGGTGAGTACATACATACCTTGTTTGTACCAACGAGTTTGAATATGGTGCGTTTTCGCCCACTAAAAGGCACCGGCCTTATTACCATGGAAGCACGCTTAGTATTTATACTGGTAGACAACTTCTTTGGTGGCGATGGCCGTTATCATGCCAAAATTGAAGGACGTGAATTTACCCCAACAGAACGCCGAATCGTGCAAATGCTGCTAAAAATAATCTTTGAAGATTACAAAGAAGCATGGGCACCGGTGATGGATGTGTCGTTCGAGTACCTCGATTCTGAGGTAAACCCTGCGATGGCTAATATTGTTAGCCCAACCGAAGTAGTGGTTATCAGCTCTTTTCATATTGAGCTGGATGGTGGCGGGGGAGACTTTCATATTGCGCTACCTTATTCAATGCTCGAACCTATCAGAGAGCTATTGGATGCGGGTGTTCAGTCTGATACTGAAGATACCGATTTACGTTGGAGTAAGGCGCTTCGTGACGAAATAATGGACGTAGAAGTCGATTTATCGACCCAGCTACTTGAAGTTGATTTAAGCTTAAAACAAATAATGGAGCTCAAAGCTGGGGATATAATTCCAGTTGAAATGCCTGAGCATATTACCGTATTTGTGGAAGAGCTCCCTACATTTAGAGCTAAAATGGGTCGTTCACGCGATAACGTTGCGCTACAAATTAGTGAAAAAATTAAACGCCCTGATTCAGTTAAATCTGAGCTGCATGTCTTTACCAAAGGCGGCAAAAAAATTGATTCAGATGCAGAATTAGCAGAACTAGAAGATGATTTACACCTTTCAAACGGTGTAGACTTAGACTGGTAATTGATTAAAAGGTTAAAAGTATGAGCGATGATCAAGATACAATGGACGAATGGGCAGCAGCACTTGCTGAAGCTGAAGGCACTGACGATAGTCCTGAGGTCAAAGTAACCGAGCTTGATGAGCTTGATGATTCAAAGCATGAACTCAGCGGTGAAGAAAAACGTAAACTCGATACTATTTTAGATATTCCCGTTACTATTTCTATGGAAGTAGGGCGTTCTAAAATTAATATTCGTAATTTATTACAACTTAACCAAGGTTCGGTCGTTGAGCTTGACAGGGTTGCCGGCGAACCGCTTGATGTTTTAGTTAATGGTACTTTGATTGCGCATGGCGAAGTGGTTGTGGTGAACGATAAGTTCGGTATTCGTTTAACGGATGTAATTAGCCAGGTTGAACGGATCAAAAAGTTACGATGATAGCACTAGCCAGTTTAAGCAATTCGGTGTTTGCAGCAACAGATGCTGCAACACCGACCACAGATATCGTATCCATGGTGTTATCTTTGGGTATGGTTGTGGTGTTAATTTTAGTGTTGGCTTTTTTTGTAAAAAAGCTCAATCCAAATTTAACCAATAACGATGAGTTTAAAGTGATCCGCAGTCTTCCGTTGGGATCACGTGAGCGCTTAATGGTGGTTGAAATAGATAATGCACAGCACCTATTAGGGGTTACTCCACACAGTATTAATTATCTACACAAGTTAGAAACCCCCCTAACAGAAAAAGAGTTACCAGAATTAGCGAAGCGGTTTGGCAAAATGTTGAATCCGCAACTTAATCAAAATAAAAAGAACTAATATTATGACTAAATGGCTGCTTTTCCTATTTGCCATGGTGTTCGTCCCAGGGGTCAATGCCGAGGGGATTGACGCGCTGACGATCACCACTAATGCCGATGGCACCCAAGACTACTCAGTGACGCTACAAGTGTTGGCGATCATGACGGCTATGAGCTTTATTCCAGCCGCCATTATCATGATGACCTCTTTCACTCGAATTATTGTTGTTTTAGCTATTTTGCGCCAAGCCATTGGTTTGCAGCAAACGCCTTCGAACCAAGTATTACTAGGTATGTCGCTGTTTTTAAGTATTTTTATTATGGCGCCAATTTATGAGCAAATAAATGAGCGCGCTATCGAACCGTATTTAAGTGAACAAGTAACGTCACTTGAAGCACTTGATTTAGCCAAAGAGCCAATGAAAGCGTTTATGCTCTCACAGGTACGTATAAAAGATTTAGAAACCTTTGCTAAAATAGCAGGTTACGATCAGCTTGACTCGCCTGAAGCAACGCCAATGGTTGTGCTTATTCCTGCGTTTGTGACCAGTGAGCTACAAACCGCTTTTATTATTGGTTTTATGTTTTTTATTCCCTTTTTGATTGTCGATTTGGTGGTTGCATCGGTATTGATGGCCATGGGTATGATGATGTTATCGCCCATGATTGTGTCGCTACCGTTTAAGATTATGTTGTTTGTATTGGTTGATGGGTGGAGCTTGGTGATGGGTACACTCGCTAAAAGCTTTGGCTTGGGCACGTAGTTGTGCACTCTTCATTGAACCAATCACATTAGGAGTCGTCCATGGAACCTGAAGTATTTGTTGATATTTTAAGTGGAGCCCTATTTTTAGTGATTAAGCTGGTGTCTGCCATTGTGGTACCTGGCTTAATTATTGGGTTGGTTGTGGCTGTGTTTCAGGCAGCAACCTCAATTAACGAACAAACACTGAGTTTTTTACCGCGTTTATTAATCACCATCAGTGCCCTGATTGTGGGAGGACATTGGTTTACTCAAGAGCTAATGGACTTTTTTAATCGCTTAGTGCTGCTTATCCCCGAAATTGCAGGTTAACAATGGAATTTCCATTTTCCGTTGTCATTCAATGGTTAAGTGATTTTTTACTGCCCTTAGTGCGCATCAGCTCTATGATCATGATCATGGCGGGTATTGGCGCAAAAAACGTACCTGCTCGAATAAAAATGGGCTTGGCTGTTGTGGTCACCTTCTTAGTTGTTCCTGTTCTTCCTGCTGCTACATTTACTAATCTATTTTCTTTTGAAATGATTTTAGTGGTACTCCAACAAATGTTGATTGGTGTCGCAATTGGTTTTGCGTCCACACTATTACTCAATACGTTTGTGTTAGCCGGTCAAATTCTTGCTATGCAAACCGGTTTAGGTTTTGCATCTGTTGTTGACCCCTCTAATGGGATGAGTGTGCCTGCAGTGGGGCAATTTTATCTTATATTAGCTACCTTATTATTTTTTGTGTTTAATGGTCATTTAATGATGATTCAAATGGTGGTGCACAGTTTTGAAGTACTCCCGATTGATGGCAATTGGTGGGCGGTTGATCATTACTGGGACATAGTGACATGGGGTGGTTGGATGTTTACCACTGCATTAGTGCTGTCATTAGCACCATTAACCGCCATGCTGGTTATTAATATGGCATTTGGTATTATGACCCGTGCTGCACCGCAGTTAAATATTTTCTCGATAGGCTTCCCGTTTACCTTAGTGGCAGGGCTCGTTATTATTTGGGCAACGCTCGGTAACTTTGTCACTCAGTTTGAGTTCCAATGGCTAAAAATGGTTGAGCTGATGTGTACTCTAGTTGGTTGTTCCCCTTAGGAGAGCGTAATGGCTGAAGATTCCGGACAAGAAAAAACCGAAGAACCCACCCCCAAAAAAGTTGATGATGCTAAAAAGAAAGGCCAAATAGCGCGTTCTAAAGAGTTAGGTACCATGTTTGTGCTTATTTTTTCTGCTATTTCCTTATTAATGTATGGGCCTGAAATTGGCAAAGGCTTGTACCGCATTATGGGAAGAATGCTGAGTCTTAACCGCAATGAAACCTACGACACCACCAAAATGTTTGCCGTATGGGGAGAGGTGGCCGACGTACTGTTATTTCCTATGTCGATGTTTGTACTCATTATTGTATTGGCTGCATTTATCGGTAATACCATGCTTGGCGGCTTTAATTTTAGTTGGCAAGCAGCTGCGCCCAAAGCCAGTAAAATGTCGCCAATGAAAGGCTTTACCCGCATGTTTGGTCCACAAGCGGCTATAGAATTGCTTAAGTCATTATTAAAGTTTGGCTTGGTGGCCGCATTTGCTATTTTTTTAATTAATACGTTTTTTGATGAAATCTTACATTTAAGTATAGAAAGTGCGCCTGGCAATATTGTTCATGCTTTGGAAATTTTAGCGTGGATGTTTTTAGGCATGTCTTGCACCTTAATTATTATTGCTGCTATTGACGCCCCATTTCAAAGCTATAGTCATAACAAACAGCTTAAAATGACTATGCAAGAGGTAAAAGACGAATATAAAAACTCAGAAGGTGATCCGCAGATTAAAGCGCGCATAAGGCAAACCCAACGTCAAATGTCGCAAAAGAGAATGATGCAGGATGTGCCAGACGCCGATGTTATTGTTACCAACCCTACTCACTATTCCGTAGCTTTAAAATACGATACAGAGCGAGCAGGCGCGCCTATTGTACTAGCCAAAGGTGTGGATGAGCTCGCCATGCAAATTCGTAAAATTGCATTGGGTAATGAAGTGCCTATTGTTGAGTCTCCAACTTTAACCCGAGCGCTTTATCATACTGCAGAAGTGGGTGAGCAAATCCCCGATCAGCTCTTTACTGCGGTTGCTCAAGTGCTTGCTTATGTGTTTCAGCTTAAACGGTTTAAAAAAGGCCGTGGAAAACGCCCTGTTGCCCTTAATAAAAAGCTGCCTATCCCCGATGAATTTAAGTATTAACTGCTAACCAACTAACTTGGAATAGTTATTGCAATTTCAGCGTAGTGTCAATTTTTTGAAATTGTAGAGTTATGGAATTTAAAGCGGTATTACAACAACTTAATAAAGATAAAAAAGAATATGCGAAGGGCGTTGGTACACCGCTTTTGGTGTTGGCTGCGCTGGGCATGGTTATTTTACCACTGCCTCCATTCCTGCTTGATATATTATTTTCGTTTAATATCGCGCTTGCGTTAGTTGTATTACTGGTCACTGTATACACCATGAAACCGCTTGAGTTTGGGATGTTCCCAGCGGTGCTGTTAATTGCAACCATAATGCGCTTAGCACTCAATGTGGCCAGTACCCGGGTGGTACTGCTTGAGGGTCATAACGGTGGGGATGCTGCTGGTAAAGTTATTGAAGCATTTGGTTCAGTGGTAATCGGTGGTAACTACGCCGTGGGCTTGGTGGTGTTTTTAATTCTGATCATCATTAACTTTGTGGTAATCACCAAAGGTGCTGGTCGTATTTCAGAAGTATCAGCGCGTTTTACTCTAGATGCTATGCCAGGTAAGCAAATGGCCATAGATGCAGATATGAATGCCGGTTTTATCAGTGCCGAGCAAGCCAGAGAACGTCGTGAGGAAGTAACCCGTGAAGCTGACTTTTATGGTTCTATGGATGGTGCTAGTAAATTTGTAAAAGGTGATGCTATTGCTGGCATAGTCATTTTAGTGATCAATATTGTGGGTGGCTTATTTGTTGGCATGATCCAACATGATTTAAGTTTTTCACGCGCTATGGAAGTGTACACACTATTGACCATTGGTGATGGCTTAGTCGCGCAATTACCTTCATTACTACTTTCAATTGGTACTGCAATTGTTGTAACCCGTCAAAATGAATCGCACAACATGGGCGATCAGTTTAAGAAGCAATTAGGTAACGAAAAGTCGTTATTTATTGCCTCAGGTATCCTTATTACTATGGGCTTAGTCCCAGGTATGCCACACCTTGCATTTTTAAGCTTAGGGGCGCTTTTAGGTTACCTTGCATACTATACTCAGCAAAATAAACTGAAATTAGCCGCTGCAGAAGCAGAAGAAGCCGAAAATGCCGCCTCAGGTACCGGAATTGCGGCTAAACAAGAGCAAAAAGAACTGGGTTGGGATGATGTTCAACAAGTTGATGTTATTGGTCTAGAAGTCGGTTACCGACTCATTCCTCTCGTTGACCAATCACAAGGTGGCGAGCTGTTAAACCGTATTAAAGGAGTGCGTAAAAAACTATCTCAAGAGCTGGGCTTTTTAGTGCCGCCGGTGCATATACGCGATAATCTAGAACTCGACCCAAATGCATACCGCATAACCATGATGGGTGTATCAAGTGGTGAGGGTGAGCTTAAACATGGTGATGAATTAGCGATTAACCCAGGCCAAGTATTTGGCCCGCTAAAAGGAATTGAAACTAAAGATCCTGCGTTTGGTTTAGATGCAGTTTGGATAAAACCTGATCAAAAAGATGAAGCACAGTCTTTAGGTTACACGGTGGTTGATTCGGCTACCGTGGTGGCAACCCATATTAGCCAGTTACTCACCAATAGCGCCGCATTATTACTCGGACATGAAGAAGTACAGAACTTATTAGATATGTTAGGTAAGAGTCACCCTCGCTTAGTTGAAGGACTTGTACCTGAGGTATTACCGCTGACCACCATCGTTAAAGTACTACAAAATTTATTAAACGAAGGGGTGGCAATACGAGATATGCGCTCAATTGTTCAAACCCTTGTTGAGTATGGCCCTCGTAGCCAAGACCCAGATGTATTAACGGCTGCAGTGCGAATATCACTGCGTAGATTAATCGTTCAAGATGCCGTTGGTATGTCTTCTGAAATCCCTGTCATAACCTTGGCGCCTGAGTTGGAACAGATGTTGCATCAGTCACTTCAAAATGCAGGTGATGAAGGTGCCGGAATAGAACCAGGGCTTGCTGATAGACTTCAAACATCATTGAATGAAGCGCATCAAAATCAAGAAATGGCCGGTGAACCTTCAATATTGCTAACGTCAGGAATGTTACGCACTGTGTTATCTCGATTTGTTAAATACACCATTCCAGGATTGCGAGTGATGTCTTATCAAGAGATACCAGATGAAAGACAGATCAAGATTGTCAGCTCTGTAGGCCAACAATAAGATTTTAAAGGGGTTTGAATTATGAAAATTAAACGTTTTTTTGCTAAAGACATGCGCACTGCACTAAAAGAAGTAAAAGAAGAGTTGGGTGTTGATGCGGTTATTATGTCAAATAAAAAACTAGCTAATGGCGTTGAAATTGTTGCTGCAGTTGATTACGACAAAGCAGCGACAAAACCGCCAGAGCAGCCTCAAAGCCAACCTGCTGAAAGAGCTTCATTTGCACATACTGAGCAAAGTTCACATAATTTTGTTAAACCAGAACCGCAACGCGCTCAACCTAAGCCACAGGCAAAGGTTGCAGATAGCTTACAAGCTTTACTAGAGCGTCAGTCTCCACGTCCTCGTTCAGCAGAGCTTGCTTCAATGTTTTCACACTCTGGCATTGACACTTCTGGTCACTATCAAGAACAAGAGCCTGTGCAATCACGACCTAAAAATATGTTTGAACGTGAACAAAGCGCGCCAGTGCGCCCTCGTACCCAAGCCGATAGCTTAGGTTTTGACGACTTAGACAGTGGCTTTGACGATTTAGATTCACCTAGCGCACCGCGTCAGCAAACAATGCATAAAGAATCCAGTGACATCAGCACAATGCGTGAAGAAATGAACGCAATTCGTCAACTATTAGAGCACCAAGTATCAGGTTTAATGCAGCAAGATATGGCACGTCGCGACCCGACCCGTGCATGTATGATTGACCGCTTAGTCGGTATGGGGATAGAAAAAAATGTTGCTGAGCAAATGGCATGTTTTGTACCAGACGATGTGTCTCGCCAACAAGGCTGGAAAGCTTTATTGAACATGGTTGAAGATCAAATGCAAACCACGAACAACGAAATACTTCGCCAAGGCGGTGTTTTTGCGTTAGTCGGACCTACTGGCGTGGGTAAAACCACCACAGTTGCAAAACTGGCAGCATTGGGTGCACAAAAATACGGTGCCGATAAAGTAGCGCTTATTACTACCGATACCTACCGTATTGGTGCTTATGAGCAGCTAGCAACGTATGGTCGTATTATAGGTTGTGGCGTTAAACAAGTTAAAGATGCAAATGAATTAGCAGAAGTTTTATACCATTTACGAAATAAACGTCTAGTCTTAATTGATACAGCAGGAATGAGTCAACGTGATTTACGCTTAACCGAGCAGTTAAACACCTTGATGCGTAATCAGCGTGTTGATATACGTAGTTATTTAGTATTAAGTGCGACGGCGCAAATTAATGTATTACAAGAAACAGTAAGGCACTTTAAAAAAGTACAGCTAAGTGGATGTATTTTTACTAAACTTGATGAGTCATTGAGTTTAGGTGAGATTATTAGTATTGCGATTCAAAATCGTCTCCCAATAGGGTATCTTACTAACGGTCAGCGAGTACCAGAAGATATTAGAGTGGCAAATGCCGAAAAACTAGTAAAAAAAGCTGAGCAATTGTATTTAAAAAGAATAAAAGCACAACAATCACGACACCAATCAGTGGCGTCGAGCACAGTAGAGATGTATGATTAACACAGTTTTAGATCAAGCAAGCGGCCTTCGCAAAATGAGCAAGAATAATAATAACGGCGTAAAAGTTATCGCTGTCACCGGCGGCAAAGGTGGAGTGGGTAAAACGAACGTATCCCTTAACACGGCAATCGCGTTAGGCCAACAAGGCAAACGTGTGCTTGTACTAGATGCTGATTTAGGATTAGCGAATTGTGATGTGATGCTTGGACTGCGCGTTGAGCGTAATTTATCTCATGTTTTATCGGGCGAATGTGAACTTGATGATATTTTAGTCGAAGGTCCCGCAGGCATAAAAATAGTGCCTGCAACATCGGGTTCGCAAAGTATGGTTGAGTTATCACCCTCAGAGCACGCTGGACTTATTCGTGCATTTAGTGAACTTAACACCGATTTTGATATTTTAATTGTTGATACCGCTGCGGGTATTTCCGATATGGTGCTGAGTTTTTCTCGCGCAGCGCAAGATGTGGTTGTGGTGGTATGTGATGAGCCTACATCAATTACCGATGCCTATGCTTTAATTAAAGTACTAAGCCGTGAGCACGGCGTTTATAAATTTAAAATTGTTGCCAATATGGTGCGTAGTTTACGCGAGGGGCAGGAATTGTTTGCAAAACTTTCAAAGGTTACCGACCGATTTTTAGATATATCGATGGAGTTGGTTGCAACGGTTCCATATGATGAAAATATGCGCAAATCAACGCGCCGCCAAAAAGTAATTGTTGAGGTTTTTCCTGGGTCGCCTGCTGCGATTGCTTTTAAAACACTGGCGACAAAAATTGCTAAGTGGCCAACACCTAGTCAAGCCTCGGGTCATTTAGAGTTTTTCATTGAGAAACTAGTTAGTAACTAACAATGACAATACCGGTGAATAGAGCTATGGGATATCAGTCAACACAGAATTTAAATATGATTGTTGAAAAGCATGCCTCATTAGTCAAAAAAGTGGCGTGCCATTTAATTGCTCGTTTACCGGCCAGTGTGCAGCTAGATGATTTAATTCAATCGGGTATGATTGGTTTAATTGAAGCTTCAAAAAACTTTGATGCAAGTAAAGGCGCAAGCTTTGAAACCTTTGCCGGTATTCGTATTCGTGGTGCGATGATAGACGAAATGCGCCGAGGCGATTGGGTTCCACGTTCAGTTCACAGAAAAAGCCGTTTGGTTGCAGAGACTATTGTTGCGCTTGAGAACAGTTTAAACCGTGAGCCTAAAGATAGTGAAGTTGCTGAAAAACTTGAAATTTCGCTAAATGAGTACCATCATATTTTAAACGATGTAAATGTAAGCAAAGTGTTAGGCATTGAAGACCTTGGTATAGATGACGATGTGATTACACCTCATGGCCAAGATTTAGCACTAGACAAACCGTTCAATAATGTTAAAAATGAACGGTTTAATGAGTCTTTACTCAGTGCAATAAAGTCGTTACCGGAAAAAGATGCAATGGTGCTTTCTTTATACTATAACGATGAGATGAATTTAAAAGAAATTGGGCATATACTCGATGTAAGTGAATCGCGTGTAAGTCAGATACATGGTCAGGCGATGATTAAGCTTAAAGCAAAAATCAATGACTGGATAAACTAGAAGTAAGTAAATAAAGGTTCAGGCCTCACTGGAGGATGTTTTGGATAAAAACATTAAAATTCTTGTTGTTGATGATTTCTCAACAATGAGACGTATTATTAAAAACCTGTTGCGCGATTTAGGTTTTACCAATGTTCAAGAAGCAGATGACGGGTCAACTGCTTTGCCTATGTTGCAAAATCAAGCGTTTGATTTTGTTGTAACAGATTGGAATATGCCAGGCATGCAAGGTATTGATCTTTTAAGGGCAATTCGAGCTGATGAAAAATTAAAGCATATTCCTGTTTTAATGGTTACAGCAGAAGCTAAAAAAGAACAAATAATTGCTGCGGCCCAAGCAGGTGTTAATGGTTATATTGTTAAACCATTTACTGCAGGTACATTGAAAACTAAATTAGAAAAAGTGTTCGAACGCTTAGGTTAATGAGAGGGAGAGGCTTATGTCAGCACCTGCTGCGCCTCAGATTACTTTAGAACAAGCTCGCCAGTTAGTTGTTTTTTTAGAAAATGGTGAGCAAGATAAAGCGAATCAGTTAATTTTAGAAACAGCTTCACAAGAGCAATCACAGTTATTTGCTGAGGTGGGTAAGTTGACGCGTCAACTGCACGAAGCTTTAAAAAGTTTCGAGTTAGACACGCGTTTAACAGACATTACCACTGATGCCATCCCTGACGCTAAAAAACGCCTTAACTATGTCATGGAAATGACAGAAAGCGCAGCCAATAAGACAATGGATGCGGTTGAAGCAAGCTTACCATTAGCACAAGAAATCGCTGACGAAATAGCTGATATCAAGCCAACGTGGGATCGTTTAATGAACCGCGAAATAGAGCTTGGTGAGTTTAAATCACTTTGTCATAGTATTGATAAGTTTATGAGCAGTTCTCATCACAAAACCGATGAGTTACAAATGCTGATGACTAATGTACTGATGGCTCAAGACTATCAAGATTTAACCGGTCAGGTTATTCGCCGTGTTATTGAACTTGTCCGTGAAGTTGAAGAAAGTTTAATTCACCTGTTAACTGCATTTGCAGCGCAAGGTGGTGAGGTTGAACCAACTGAACAACCAGAAAAAATAGAAGATCCCATTGTTGCACAAACACTAGCAGGTCCCGAAGGGCCTATTATTGATAAAGAAACGCGTAATGATGTTGTATCTGATCAAGATGAAGTTGATGATCTATTATCAAGTTTGGGCTTCTAATAGGAGAGTACTGCATGAGCTTTGAAGTCGATGAAGATATTTTACAAGACTTTTTAGTAGAGGCCGGAGAAATCCTTGAGCTTTTATCTGAACAGTTAGTAGAACTGGAAAACAACCCAGATGATACTGAGCTACTAAACGCAATATTTCGCGGTTTCCACACTGTAAAGGGTGGCGCTGGCTTTTTGGCTATGACAGAGCTTGTTGATGCATGTCATGGTGCTGAAAATGTGTTTGATTTACTGCGCCAAGGTGTAAGAACAGTTAACTCTGAATTAATGGATGTGATTTTACAAGCACTGGACACCATTAATGAAATGTTTGCCACGATTAAAAATCGTGACCAGCCAGAGCCTGCTGATCCAGAATTACTTGCAGTACTTCACAAACTTGGGCAGCCACCGACATCAGAAGAGCTTGCCGGCGATTCTGTGGTTGAAGATATAGCTCCTGTGGAAACTCCATCGGTAGAGCCTGAACCAGTTGCAGAGCAACAGAGCAACGATGCTGAAGAAGACCCGTTTGCTTTTGATGAATTATTTAGCGGCCCAGATAGCAGCAGTACTGAGTCTCAGATTGATGAAATAACCGAAGACGAATTCGAAAGCCTACTTGATGAACTTCATGGAAAAGGGCAAGCTCCACAAGAAAAACAATCATCATCAAGTGACAATGATGTCAGTGGTGATATAACTGACGATGAGTTTGACAGCTTATTGGATGAACTTCATGGTGTAGGCAGCTTTGGCGAAGTGAGCCAAGCAACCGCAAGTACACCACAACAAACACCATCAGCCCCTGTGGCTCCACCAAGTAACGAGCAAAGCTCGGGCGATGATGAAATAAGTGACGACGAGTTTGAAGCGTTACTTGATGAACTTCATGGTAAAGGTGCACCTAAGTCGATAGAAACACCGGCTCCTGTAAGTAAACCAGAACCAGTGGCAGCTAAAAAGCCAGAACCAGTTGCTGCAGCTAAGCCACAGCCTAAACCAGAGCCAGCTAAGCCGGCTCCTGCGGCACAAGCAGCTAAAGCTGCGCCGCCTAAAAAAGCAGCGCCTCCACCGGCAGAAACAACAGTACGTGTTGATACCAAACGCCTAGACCAAATAATGAACATGGTGGGCGAGTTAGTACTTGTGCGAAATCGCTTAGTGAGTTTGGCGACTAATTCTGATAGCGAGGCTATGGGTAAAGCTATTTCCAACTTAGATGTTGTGACTGCTGATATCCAAGGTGCAGTAATGCAAACACGAATGCAGCCAATTAAAAAAGTATTTGGCCGTTTTCCTCGTGTTGTACGTGACTTAGCACGAACACTTAAAAAAGATATTAATTTATTACTTGTCGGTGAAGACACCGATTTAGATAAAAATTTAGTGGAAGCATTGGCCGATCCATTGGTGCATTTGGTTCGCAACTCGGTCGACCATGGTATTGAAATGCCCGATATTCGTGAAGCATCGGGTAAACCTAGAACAGGTACGGTGACTTTATCAGCTTCGCAACAGGGTGATCATATTCTACTTACCATCCAAGATGATGGTGCCGGTATGGATGCTGAAAAGCTTAAAAAGATTGCGATTAGTAAAGGGGTGCTTGATCACGACCAAGCGAGTCGTCTTTCTGATACTGAAGCTTATAACCTTATTTTTGCACCTGGGTTTTCAACCAAAGAAGAAATCTCAGATATTTCTGGCCGTGGTGTTGGTATGGATGTGGTTAAAACAAAAATCACTCAGCTCAATGGCTCGGTTAACATAAAATCAGAAATGGGCGTAGGGACTACTTTAGAAATCAAAGTTCCACTAACACTTGCGATATTGCCTACCTTAATGGTGGTGGTGGGAGAGCAAACCTTTGCCTTGCCGCTAGCGGGTGTAAGTGAAATATTCCACTTAGATTTAACAAAAACTAATGTGGTTGATGGCCAGCTAACGATTATTGTTCGTAAAAAGTCGATTCCATTATTCTACCTTGAACATTGGCTTATAAAAGGCGCTGATAGAGGTCAGCGAAAAGCACAAGGGCATGTCGTTATTGTGCAAATAGGGACTCAAAAAGTAGGGTTCGTTGTTGATTCACTAATAGGTCAAGAAGAAGTGGTGATTAAGCCTCTAGATGCATTATTGCAAGGTACGCCGGGTATGGCGGGTGCGACTATTACCTCTGATGGTGGAATTGCACTGATATTAGATGTACCGAGTATGCTAAAGCATTACGCTGGATAATAAAAAGTAGGTATAAACTTTATGCCTACCCATTCATTGAATAAGAGAGCGAAATGGCTGTTAAAGTTTTAGTAGTTGATGATTCAAGCTTTTTTCGCCGCAGAGTGAGTGAAATTCTTGAACAAGACAGCGGCATTGAGGTAATAGGCTTTGCTGTAAATGGCCGAGAGGCCGTCGAAAAAACAGCTCAGTTACGTCCTGATGTTATCACCATGGATGTTGAAATGCCGGTGCTGGATGGTATTAGTGCTGTGAAAGAGATCATGGCGAGTAATCCAACACCTATTTTAATGTTTTCATCGTTAACACGAGCAGGGGCATCTGCCACTTTGGATGCGCTTGATGCTGGGGCGATGGACTTTTTACCTAAAAAGTTTGAAGATATTGCTCGAAATAACGATGATGCAATTAAGTTATTGCAAAATAAGGTTAAGGAAATAGGCCGCCAGCGTATTGGAAGAATTACGAGAACGGCCCCATCTCCAAGTATTAGTAAACCAGCGTCAAACAGTTCTGAACGCTTTTCTAACCTTGCTAAAAAGCCGATAGTTCAACCTGATCGTAGCTTTAATAATGCGAGTCCTGCACCTACTAACAGCAGTGCCTCAGCGCGTGCCAGTGGTAAGCAGTATCAGTTAGTTGCTATTGGTACATCCACAGGTGGGCCAGTTGCACTGCAAACTATTTTGACGCAATTACCTGCTAATTTTCCACACCCTATTCTACTCATACAGCATATGCCTGCTGCATTTACCCCGGCCTTTGCTACTCGCTTAGATGGCTTGTGTAAGATTAAGGTAAAAGAAGCGCAGCAAGGCGATAGATTACAACCTGGGTGCGCTTATTTAGCGCCAGGTGGCCAGCAAATGATGGTAGAAGGACGTGGCTCTAATAGAACCCTTCGTGTGTTTGAAGATAAAAATGAACGAGTAAACTATAAACCAAGTGTTGATATTACCTTTGGCAGTGCGGCCAAAGCGTATCAAGGTGATGTGCTTGCCATTATTTTGACAGGCATGGGTGCAGATGGTCGTGATGGTGCTCGCATGCTTAAGCAAACTGGCGCTACAATTTGGGCTCAGGATGAAAAAAGCTGTGTTGTCTATGGTATGCCTCAGGCGATAGCCAGTGCAGGTTTAGCGAGCGAAAGCATTAGCCTTCATGATGTGGCTGCACGCTTAAAAAGAGAGGTTGGCTGTGGATAAGCTTTCTGTTTTAGGATTACTGGTTGCATTAGGTGCTATTGCAATCGGTTATTCTTTAGAGGGAGGTGTGGTATCTGCGCTGTTTAATGGGCCTGCACTAATTATTGTATTAGGCGGTACATTAGGTGCGGTGATGCTACAAACATCAGCCAATACATTTAAAAAAATGCTTAGTATTACTCATTGGGTTTTTGTTACCGACGACCATGATATTGAAGATGCTATTGAGCAAGTAAAACGCTGGTCGCATAAAGCCCGTCAAGAAGGCTATTTAGCATTAGAAAACGAAGCACTTGCGCATTCAGATCCCTATGCTGCCAAAGGACTGAGTTTATTAGTTGATGGCTGTTCAGAGCAAAAACTACGCGATACCCTCGAGATTGACTTATTACTTGAGCGAGAACGATTACTTGAGGCTAGCCGGGTATATGAAGCAATGGGTGGGTATAGCCCAACTATTGGTATTTTAGGTGCTGTACTTGGGCTTATTCAAGCCATGTCATTTATTAACGATCCTGAGCAGTTAGGAACGGGTATTGCCACCGCGTTCATTGCAACTATATATGGTGTTGGTTTGGCTAATTTATTATTTTTACCTATGGCCAATAAGCTAAAGCAACGGGTTGAACAAAAGATGCTTTATCACGAAATGTTAGCGGAAGGTGTAATTGCTATTAGCCAAGGTGAGAGCCCTATTAATATTGAACTAAAGCTTGAAGCCTACCGCGTTGAACGTCCAATTTTACAGGCCCATTAGCGCCTATGTTACGCCGTCGCTTACGTCATCACCAATTAAAGAGCCAACATACTGAGCGTTGGTTAGTTTCTTATGCGGATTATATGACCATAATGTTTGCATTTTTTGTTGTATTGTATGCAATTGCGATAAATAAAGAAGACAACATCAAGGTTTTATCTGATTCTCTTGAGCATGTTTTTGATAAGTCTGCAAAACAATATTCTCAGCAGGGTAACGGGGTAAATGGTGATGCTTTATTGCTTGAAAGGGTGACCCCTGAGGCTGAAATACTCTATGGCGAAAGTATTCAAGAGCTAGAGCAAGGCCCAGTGTTACTCGATGGTCAAAGTGACAATAGCAATATTAGTCAACGCCACTTAGGTAAGCCGCTGGATAGTTTATTGGCTAAATTACAATCGTCGCTGATTGATGAGATACGCAGTGGCGAGGCTAGCTTAGAACTAAGCCAAGACTGGTTGGTTATTGAGCTCAATTCCGGATTGTTGTTTGCCAGTGGTAGTGCTGTTGCACATAACAAGGCCAAAGAGATTGTAAAAAAAATTGAAGCAATCATCGCATCAGTCGATAACTATATAAGAGTACGCGGGTATACAGATAACGAAACCATACGAAATGAAATATTTCGTTCTAATTGGGAGTTATCAGTGGCGCGTGCAACCTCAATATTAGTTGAGCTAGAGCGTTTGGGCATTGAATCCGCGCGCATGGCCATTGAGGGATATGGTCAATACTCGCCCTTTGCCGATAATGATACCGAAGCTGGGCGTGCTGAAAACCGTAAAGTCGTGATTGCACTTTCTAAATATGGTTTAGCACCAGAGCCCTCTGATGAACAAACGAAATCATCAATTTCAGTATCAGAGCAAAGTCAGCCAGAAATTGAGCTACCTGCCCAAGACGATACAATAAAAATAATCCGTTTACCGCATGGTGGCATCCGTGTTACAACGCGCAACGAACAGTAATTAGGATATAATGTGAAAGTTTGGACAGTAGCCAATCAAAAAGGGGGAGTAGGCAAAACCACTACAGCGGTTAGCCTTGCAGGGATCCTTGCGCTTCAAGGCAAGCGCGTGTTATTGATTGATACAGATCCTCATGCTTCACTAACCTATTACTTTGGTATTGATTCAGAAGATTTAGAGGTCAGTGTTTACGATATTTTTACTCGCGGCTCGAGTATGAAAAGCGAAGAAATATTGCAAGCATTATGCCCCTCAACAATTGAAAACCTTGATATTTTACCTGCAACTATGGCGATCGCGACACTTGACCGTAGCATGGGTAATAAAACGGGAATGGGCCTGATTTTAAAAAAAACACTGGCTAAAATTAGCGAGTATTACGATTACGCAATTTTAGATTGCCCACCTGTTTTAGGTGTGCTGATGGTCAATGCGCTTGCCGCCTGTGAAAGAGTGTTAGTGCCGGTGCAAACTGAGTTCTTGGCGCTTAAAGGGCTCGATAGAATGATGCGTACTATGGAGTTAATGCAAACCTCTCAAGCGAAAAGCTATGAATATACTATAATTCCAACTATGTATGATAAACGAACCAAAGCATCGCTTGAGGCCTATAAAACATTACAAGAAACGTATAAAGAAAAAGTATGGCCAGGCGTTATTCCTGTTGATACTAAATTTAGAGATGCAAGTTTAGCGCAAAAAGTACCGGTAGATTTTTGCCCAAATGCGCGTGGAGTCTATGCTTATAAAGCATTACTTAAATATTTAATAAAACAAGGTTAATAAATGAGTAAGCAATTATTTGCTAATGAAAAAGTAGTCACTCAGTACTTAGGGGCGTTATTATCTGATGACGAACCAACAAAAGACCTTGAGCCTGTTGCTAAACTGCTTGAGCAGGTAACGTATGAAGAGCAAAAAGAACAACCAGTAATAGTTGAGCCTGTTGTTGAAGTTGAAAAGCTTAATAAGCAAGTATCGAATGTAGAAATTGACACCCACCAAGAGCAACACGTCGTGCCTGAGCAAGAGGTGGCTGTAGGTGGTGAAGCTGACTACTTTGATGGTGAGTTTCAAGCGCTGTTTTTTGAAGTGGCAGGGCTTACTTTAGCGGTGCCGCTAAAAGCCTTAGGTGGCATTCATGAGCTTGGAGAAGTAAATCATTTATTTGGCAAGCCTAAGTGGTTTAAAGGGGTTATGATCAACCGAGAAGAAAAGCTCAATGTTGTTGATACCGCTCGCTGGGTTATGCCTGAAAAGTACGATGAGCAGTTAGAGGCATCTTTAAATTATCAATACCTCATCACTTTAGGTGATAGCCAATGGGGTTTATTAGCAGAAAAACTAATAAATAACATTACATTGAGTAAAGAAGATGTAAAATGGCGTACAAATAACAGTAAGCGCCCATGGCTTGCTGGAGTAATTAAAGAAAAAATGTGTGCTTTAATAGATGTTAATAATTTAAACGCACTATTAGAGAAAGGCTTAGATAGCCGTCACAAGTAATGACCATTACGAGGTAAGAGCATGAGTGAAGATAAATTACTGTCAGCTAAGAAAAATGCAGATAATAATGATGAGATTTTGCAGTGGGTTACGTTCAAGCTAGAAGATGAAACTTATGGCGTAAATGTAATGCAAGTGCAAGAAATACTGCGTTACACCGAGATTGCTCCTGTACCAGGTGCACCTTCGTATGTGATTGGTATTATTAACTTACGTGGTAATGTTGTTACCGTTATTGATACTCGCTCTCGTTTTGGTTTACCTGATATTGAAGCGACGGATAATTCACGTATTTTAATTATTGAAGCAGAAGAGCAAGTGATTGGCATTCTAGCCGATAGCGTTTCTGAGGTTGTTTACCTACGTAGCTCTGAAATTGACAGTGCGCCAAATGTAGGTACAGAGGAAAGTGCTAAATTTATTCAAGGTGTATGTAACCGCGACAATGAGTTACTTATTCTGGTTGATTTAAATAAACTACTTAGTGATGACGAATGGGATGAGTTAAGCGATATATAAGCTTCTCTACATAAAACTATGTTATTACTTGGTATTGCTATTGCGGGTTTAGTTTTTGGACTATTCTCGCTGCTTTTAATTGTGATGTTTAAAAAGCGCTATGCGAGTGAGCTTGGCGCGCAATTACAACAGTTTAAAGATTCATCAGAGCAGATTAATATTTTACGTAGCGAAGTGTCAGAGTTGCGAACCGGTTTACTGAGTATTGGTAAGCGTGTGCTTGAGGTAGAACAACAAAACCAAGAGCTTATACAGCAACAAGCAGCTCAAAAATACGATGACCCCGATGCTAAAATATACTCTCGTGCAGTAAAAATGGTTGAGTTAGGTGCTGATTTAGATGAGGTTATTCGCGAATGTGAATTACCCCGCGCCGAGGCTGAACTGTTGTTTTCATTACACAAACAAAAAGGCGCTTAGCGCCTTTTTTGCTTTTATAACACTGCGTTATGCTTTTATATTTAGCTTTCCCTGAAAGTCTTGCCAACCAGGCGGAAACTTTCCTCTAACCACGTATGAAAACGCAATGAGCTCAGCAATAACAAAGTACAACTCTTTGGGGATCTCTTCTGCGAGGTCTAGTTTCGATAGTGTATTTGCAAGTGCTTCATCTTGATGGATTAAAATTCCTTTTTCTTTGGCTAGGGCAATAATTTCATCCGCCAGTTCACCAAACCCTTTAGCACTTACAATGGGTGAATGTCCCGCCTCGTAGAGTAGTCCAATTGCTGAATTGCTTTTTGATGACTCAGTCATGACTAAACCTTAATATTAATAATGGCATGCGATTGGTAAAATGCTTGATGGTTATCATCCGCTCGTTTTAGTTTAAGCTCACCCACTTGTAAGCCTTGTTTTGCCAGTTTTGAGCGTAAATTATCAAGATGTGGATGAGCTAAAGCGCTCACCGCTTGGGTTGAGGCTAACAACTGACAATCTAAAGCTTTATCCATGAGTTCTGCTATTATTTGTAGCTTACCCAGTTCGGCATAATCAAAGTTGAGCCTAACAAACCAGACATTTTTATCCGCTAGTTTACCGCTACTGTGCTTTTTATACTGCCCTAAAGTTATTTCTGTTTGCGCCGCTTCAGCAGGCAGCTTCATCGGTAATAAAAATTGCACCAAGGCGTTTGTGTCAGGTTGTTGACTAATAGCAGGCGTTTGTACTTGGCTTAATGTGTTCTTAATTTGGGTTAATTCACCTGCTAATGCTTGTACTTGTGGTTGCTGTAATTGTTCCAACAATTTATTGGCGCTATTACCCACTTTAAACGTCGGTAATAAAACCTGCAGTAAAGCTTCTAAACCCGTTTGATTATTAATACTCACCGCACTTGGATTTTGGTTAATGATAGGCGCGGCTAAAATGCTTAATGAAAGCTGTTCAACACCTCTATTAAACGAGCTTTGTAAGATGTCGCTTTGAAGTTGTGTGGGCTTTATGGTGCTGAGTATTTCGCGCTGTATGGTTGCTGGGTGTAAATTAGTATCTGACAACATGCGATTAAAAGCCTGATTAACTAAACGGTTTAAATCGGTTCCTTGATCAGTCAGTTTGCTTGTAATGGTATTAAGTTGGCTGCTTATTATTTGGTTGGTCGCATCTTTTTGTTCTATTGAGGTGTTTGGACTGTGTTTTAAAACCGTCGCTAATAA
Source organism: Pseudoalteromonas sp. 23_GOM-1509m (assembly GCF_000518425.1). NCBI lineage: Bacteria > Pseudomonadati > Pseudomonadota > Gammaproteobacteria > Alteromonadales > Pseudoalteromonadaceae > Pseudoalteromonas > Pseudoalteromonas sp. 23_GOM-1509m. The sequence goes on along the minus strand of NZ_KI912433.1, from coordinate 280,794 downwards.
GAGTTTTTCTAAAGGCTGTAAGCTCTGACCTAATGTAGCCGCGTTAGTTGATGGGGATGAAAAAGGAGTCACTAAAGGAGATAAAGTGTGTGCTGCTAACGGTTGTTGTTGCCACATAGAAACGCTTGATTTTATTTGCTGGGTAAATTGCATTAGGGGCGGCGCTAAATTTGACACGTTTTTTAATTGTGTCATGTCAATTTTTTGCATTGGGGTGAGCCATTTTTGCTGAGCATCGCCTGTAAATTCTGGTTTTTGAGATGAGCTTACCGAGGTCGTAAATGGCTTGCTTTCAAAGTACTTTACCGCATCTAAAATACGCGTTTTAAAATCAGCAAAACTGCTTTTCAACCATGATTGTATCGGACTATTTATCGTGCTGAGCGGATGCTGTTTACTCGGCGAGTGATCAATTAGGCCTTGCGATTGTTGCAAAGAGAGCATCTCATTAAACGGTTTACTAAATGAGTTTTTAAGGCTCACAGTCATAGTGTGATAAGCGGTTTTGATCAGTAATTTATCTGCTTGGTGAGTAATGTTTACCTTAGTCGGGATGGTAGGTAGTTCACTTAATTGTCGATGACTTAGGTTAATAGTTAATGAGTCTTTAAAAGAGTTTGGGCTTAATACCGCAAACTTAGGCATAGCATGAAGCTGAGCAGGGGTTAAATTACTGGCAAGCAACTGTGTTAGTTTGGCTTGGTTTATTGGCTGTGAATGCACTATATCTGCAAAACGGTTAATAATATTAAGTCGTGTACCTTTGCTATCCGTTTCAATCATCCCCTTTATTAAAGGCTCATCTGCGAGTAATTGTGCAACGTGTTTATTAATAGCAATACTGGCATTAAATTTTTCAATGACCAACTTTGGTGTTGGTTGTAATACCACCTGAAGTGATAATGGACTGTTTTGAATATCACTTTGGGTGTTTATAAAATTTAAAAATCGTTGCAACTGAGTCGGTTGTTTAATTGTTAAAGTTGTATTGTTAGGGATGATGGTTAAGCTTTTACCATCTGCACTTAACTGTATGTTAGCGCTTGCTATTTTTTCAACGTTTGTGAATGTCTCAGTTGTCCCAAGGCGAATCGTTTGCCAATGCTTATTCATAAACACATCAAGCGTGACTGAATCTTTAGAAAACTGAATATTTTTTGCCGCCAGCACTTCAGGTGGCAGTGTTGCTAACGCAGCCTTACCTGAATCAGTTGTTTGATTACTAACCTGTGGGTTAGACAATGTGATGTGCGTTGGTGTATTCATTATTTTATATCAAGTTTTCTTTATTTTAAGTAAATCGATTCTAAAGCAATATTCGTATTACCCTATCATTATGGTAGACTTACGGCTAATTTTTGGCAGAGAGAATCGTCATCTTGTTACACATTAAGTCCGTTACTTGTATCAAGCAAGAGCGTTGTTTGTTTGATGAACTTAATTTTAGCCTTAAAAGCGGTCAAATCATGCAGTTAGCCGGCCCTAATGGGGCTGGTAAAACATCATTATTGCGCATTATTGCTGGTTTTTCGCTGCCGGATGAAGGTGATATTTTATACCTAAATCAATCTATCAAAAAATATTATGACGAATATGCCAGAGACTTATTATTTATAGGCCATAAAACCGGTGTTAACGTACAACTTAGTGCACTTGAAAATGTAGCACATTGGTTGGCTATTAATGGTTATGTTGATACTCCTGACTTATACCCTTTATTAAGTAAGTTAGGTTTAGTGGGACTGGAAGATGTGCCTGTAAGAATGTTATCTGCGGGTCAACAGCGGCGGGTGGCACTCGTTCGATTATGGTTATCTGAAGCGAAGTTATGGATTTTAGATGAACCTTTCACGGCGCTAGATAAAACCGGGGTTGCCTTTTTACAGCAACGTTTTACTGAGCACTTATCAAAGGGGGGCGCTATTTTGTTAACAACACACCAAGATTTAACCACCCACTTTAGTGACTTACAAACGTTGACTTTGGAGTACCGCCACTAATGACACGACAGCATTCATATTGGCAGTTATTTGTCGCGGTATTTAGCAAAGACGTTAAGCTCGCTTTTCGTCAGCGCGCTGAAATAGTTAATCCTATCTTGTTTTTTTTAATTGTTATCTCACTGTTTCCATTAGCCATAGGGCCTGAGCCAGGCTTGCTATCAAGAATGGCACCGGGCATTATTTGGGTGGCGGCTTTATTATCGACCATGCTTGGCCTTGATAAACTGTTTAGAGATGATTACCACGACGGCTCTTTGGAGCAGCTCATTGCTTCGTCATACCCCTTATCATTAACGGTGCTGGGCAAAGTAGCCGCACACTGGGTGATCACCGGCCTCCCGTTAGTGCTAATGACCCCTTTATTTGCTTTACTACTAAATTTAGAAACGACTGCCTTAGTGGCAACGTTATTAACGCTATTATTGGGCACGCCTTTATTGAGCTTCATTGGCGCAATAGGAGCGGGTTTGACTGTGGGATTACAAAAAGGCGGCATTTTAATGAGTCTGCTCGTTTTGCCTTTGTATATTCCGGTTTTAATTTTTGCAACTTCCGCTATTGATACCAGCACTATGTCGCTGGATTACAGTGGTCAGCTTGCAATCCTTGGTGCAATGTTAGTCGTTGCGACTATCAGTGCGCCAATTGCCATATCATCAGCATTAAAAGTGAGTGTAAGTTAATATGTGGAAGTGGTTACATCCGTATGCGAAAGCAGAGCGAGCATATCAATTATGCAATACTCTACTGCCATATTTTGCAGTAGTAACGGTTATTAGTATGGTTGTTGGTTGGGTATGGGGATTAGGTTTTGCTCCTGCCGATTACCAACAAAAAGACAGTTATCGTATTATTTTTATTCACGTGCCCTCCGCTATTTTATCTATGGGCGCCTATTCATCAATGGCGATTGCAGCCATTGTTGCGCTTGTATGGCAATTACGCAATGCAGAGCTTGCGGTGATTGCAATAGCACCCGTAGGTGCCTGCATGACCGCAATAGCCTTAATCACCGGTGCTGCGTGGGGTAAACCTATGTGGGGTGCTTGGTGGGTATGGGATGCACGACTGACCTCTGAACTCATTTTGTTATTTTTATATCTAGGGGTGTTGTCTTTGTACCATGCCTTTGAAGATAAAAAATCAGCCGGTCGCGCCGCGTCTATTTTAGCTATTGTTGGGGTTATTAACTTGCCTATCATTCACTTTTCGGTGGAATGGTGGAATACCCTGCATCAAGGGGCAAGCATCACTAAGTTTAACCGCGACGCGGTAGATCCAAGTATGTTTTGGCCGTTAATGATTAATATTTTAGCCTTTGCCGCGTTTGTTGGTACTGTGACTTTAATTCGTCTTAAAAATGAAATTTTACACCGTGAAAAGCACCGCCCATGGGTGCGACAGTTGTTAACTAAGGGGTAATTATGCAGTTTGACTCGTTTTCAGATTTTATTGCAATGGGAGGCTATGGCTTTTATGTATGGCTTTCTTTTGGTACATGCGCATTAATTTTATTAGGCATTTTATTTAGCTCGTTACGCGACAAAAAACAAATTTTAGCGTCGGTGGAGCAGCAAATTGCGCGTGAAACTCGAATTAAAAATTCTAAGCAGGAGCAAACCTCGTGAACCCTAGACGTAAAAAACGCCTTTTGGTTATTATTGCCGTACTCTTTGGTATTGGTGGATCAATTGGTTTAGTGTTGTACGCCTTACAAGAAAACATTAATTTGTTTTACACCCCCAGTGAATTAATTGATGGTAAAGGCCCGAATAAAGAAAAGCCTCATATAGGACAAAAGCTCCGCATTGGCGGTATGGTTGTCCCTGGTACAGTGCAAAGAAATGAGCAAAGCTTACAGGTAAGCTTTAAGTTGATTGATACTGGCCCATTGGTCACGGTGCGTTATCAAGGAATTTTGCCTGATCTATTTCGTGAAGGGCAAGGAATTGTTGCACAAGGTGTGTTAGTTGAACCTAACGTCATTGAAGCGTTTGAAGTACTGGCTAAACATGATGAAGAATATATGCCAGCCGAGGTTGCCGAGGCAGTAAAAGGAATTAAGCACGAGAAACCAAAATACAATTTAGATAGTGGGAGCTAATATGATCCCAGAACTTGGTTATTTTTCCCTAACATTGGCCATGGTACTGAGTATTCTGTTGTGTATTTTCCCACTTTGGGGTGCACACACAGGAAACCTTCGTTTGATGCGCGCTGCGCCATCACTTGCTATTGGTCAGTTTGCATTTGTTGCTTTGTCTTTTGCTGCACTTATTTATGCCAGCTTAACCGATGATTTTACCGTATCTTATGTAGCGTATCACTCAAGTAGCACCTTGCCTTGGTATTATAAAATAACCTCAACATGGGGTGGCCATGAAGGCGCTATTTTACTGTGGTTATTAATGCAGGCCGGTTGGACCGCCGTTGTTGCTTTGCGTTCAAAGTCACTGCCTTGGGTACTTCGTGCTCGTGTATTAGGTGTGCTTGGCTTTTTAGGTGTCGGATTTATGATGTACACCTTGCTACTTTCAAGTCCGTTTGAACGTTTACTACCCTATTTCCCTGTTGAGGGACGCGATTTAAATCCATTATTACAAGACCCGGGGATGATCATTCACCCTCCATTACTTTATATGGGGTATGTCGGTCTTTCTGTTGCTTTTGCCTTTGCTATTGCCGCGTTGTTAACCGGCAAGCTTGATAACACCTGGGCAAAATGGTCACGCCCATGGACAATGACGGCATGGGGCTTTTTAACCTTAGGTATCACCATAGGTAGTTGGTGGGCCTATTCAGAGCTAGGCTGGGGCGGCTGGTGGTTCTGGGATCCTGTTGAAAATGCATCACTCATGCCATGGTTAGTCGCAACCGCGTTACTGCACTCTTTAAGTGTGACAGAAAAACGTGGCGTATTTAAATCATGGACAGTGTTACTGGCTATTGCGGCGTTTTCATTAAGTTTACTAGGCACCTTTATCGTTCGCTCAGGAATTATTGTTTCGGTGCATGCCTTTGCAACAGACCCTGATCGTGGCTTATTTATTCTTGGCTTTTTGGCCGTAGTTGTTGGCGGCGGTTTAGCGTTATATGGCTTGCGTGTCTCACAAGTTAAAAGTGAAGGGCGTTATAAATTTGTATCGCGTGAAGTGGCACTTTGGTTAAACAATATTTTCTTAGTGGTTGCTACGTTAATTGTACTGTTAGGTACATTATTACCTATGGTGCACAAGGAAATGGGGCTAGGCAGTATTTCAATTGGCGAACCTTTCTTTAATAAAATGTTTGCTATTTTACTGGTGCCATTTGCTATTTTAATGGGCATTGGACCTTTCCTGCGTTGGAAGCAAAATAAGTGGGCCTTTTTACAAAATAAAATATTTGTAGGCGCATTAGTCAGTATTATCATTACCTGCGCATGGTTATTTAGTGGCTATGAGGTAGTGACTCCATTAACACTTTTAGCAACCACGCTAGGTGTATGGATATTTATTGCCACTTTTATTGATTTATATACCAAAGCAGCGGTTCATGGCTCGCTTAAGCTCGGTATAAAGCGTTTAGGTTTAAGCTATTGGGCAATGGTGCTGGGGCATGTTGGTTTAGCCTTCGTTATAGCGGGCATTACACTCACCTCGGCGTATTCAGTTGAGCGTGATGTATCGATGAAGCAAGGCGATATCGTGCAGCTTAACCAGTATCAATACCGCTTTGAAGGTGTGAAGACTATTCGTGGTGCAAACTACAGTGGTCATGCTGGTGTCGTGACGGTATTAAAAGGGAATGACACTGTAACGCGTTTATATGCAGAAAAGCGTCGTTACGATATTGGTATGCAATTTATGACCGAAGCCGCTATTGATGCCGGATTCACTCGTGATTTATATCTTGCGCTTGGTGAGCAACTAAGTGAAGGGGCATGGTCATTACGCATTTACCATAAGCCGTTTGTACGTTGGATGTGGATTGGCGGTATTCTGATCTCACTCGCTGGTTTTGTGATTTTATTCGATAAGCGCTATCGCGCCTCACCGCGAAAAGATGAAATAGAGGGGGCAGTATGAACCGTAAACTTATCGCAATTGCTCCTTTATTAATTTTTATCTTTATTTGTGTGTTTTTATACCAAGGGTTGTTTGCCAACCCGCGGGAAATACAAACAGGGCGAATTGGTCAAACGGTGCCTGCGTTTAATTTACCTGATTTAATGCAAGACGATAAACGTTGGACTGATGAGCAGCTAAAGGGTGACGTGTATTTGCTAAACGTTTGGGGCACATGGTGTCCGACGTGTTTAGCTGAGCTTGGCTATTTAACTAAGCTACGCGAGCAAGGGGTTAAAATTATCGGCTTGTATTATGTACAAAGTTACGACGCCGATTTTGATGGCCCATTTGATATGCAAGCGCTGCGTGATGATGTGAGTAATATGCTTTCACGTGCGGGCGACCCTTATCAATTTAATATTTTAGATTTAGAACGTTCATTGTCTTTAGATTTAGGGGTGTCCGGTGCACCAGAGACATTTTTAGTAGATAAAAATGGCACCATTTTGTTACATCACACTGGTGATATAAACCCTCGAGTTTGGCGTGCTAAGTTTGCGCCTATTATGCAGGAGCTGCAGCCATGAGATTGTTTTTATTAACCCTTAGCTTGTTTGTTAGTGTAGCTGCGTTTGCTCAGCAAGACCGTTATCAATTTGATAGCAACGAGCAAGCTGTTCGCTTTGAAGAGCTAACAAAAGAATTACGTTGCCCGAAGTGTCAAAATCAGAATATTGCTGACTCTGATGCCGTTGTCGCAAAAGACTTGCGCGAGCGAGTGCTGGCGTTGGTAAAAGATGGCAAAACCAAAGATGAAGTTATTGATTACATGATTGATCGATATGGCTACTTTGTTCATTACGATCCACCGGTAACACCTGCCACGTTAATACTGTGGGTACTTCCGGTACTCATCGTAATAATTGGGTTTGGCTTTATTGTGATTCGCCAACGTAAAGCGTCGGTAAAACAAACCTGGAGTGACGCTGATGAAGTGATGCTCAATAAGCTGATTAAACAAAATAAACATCAGGAGCAAAGTTAAATGATTTTAATGTGGGCGTCTTTTGCTTTACTCACACTTATTGCATTGCTGTTTATTATTGTGCCTTTTTTAAAAAAAGAGCGCGTAGTAACCATCACCCATAACGCCAATGCACAGCTTATCAGCATTTATGAACAGCGTTTAGTTGAATTACAGACAGATTTAGATAATCAACGTATAGACTCGCAAAATCACAGCGAAGCTATTATTGAATTAAAACGCCGTTTACTTAATGAATTATCGCCGGAGAAGTCACTAAATAGCCGTGGTGACAATCGTATATTTGCTTTAACAGGCGCGGCGTTTTTAATTGCATTAGCAGGTATTTTCTATGCAATGACAGGCAGCCAGCAACAAATTGCAGCTTGGCATGATGCAATGGATAACTTGGCCGATTATGGTCAGCGCGCCGTAATGCAAAAGGGCGAGCCATTAACTAAAAATGAGTTACAAGCGTTTGCCTTAGCACTGCGTACTAAATTAAGTCAAAGCGGTGATGATGAAGTGGCTTGGATGTTGTTAGGGCGTGTTGCTTTAATGCTAAATGAATTTGATATGGCGAAACAGTCATTCGATAAAACATTAAAAATAAACCCTGATAATATGCAAGCGCTTGTTAGCTACTCTCAGGTGCTATTACTTGAGGGCAGTGAAGAAAACATGACTCGTGCAGCGGGTATGCTTTCTAAAGTACTGCAAGCTCAACCAAATAACCTTGATGCGATTTCGTTACTTGCACTAATCGCCTTTGAGAGAAAAGACTGGCTACAGGCAAAGGCAGCGTTTGAGGTGCTACTTGCAAGTATGGATGAGTCTGATACGCGCTATGCTATGATCAACCAACGTATTAGCGAAATCGACCTACAAATTGCTCAGCAAAACGTGGCAACCAGTGGCGATCAGTTAGCGGCTCAAAGTATTCAAGTTACCGTTGATATCGATAGCCAACTTGCAGACAAACAGCCCAATAACGGTATTTTGTTTGTGTTTGCTAAAGCGGCTAAGGGATCACCGATGCCTTTAGCCGTGGTCAAACTAACAGACTATAGCTTTCCAATTACGGTTGAGCTGAGCGATGCTAATGCCATGATGGCAGGGCTAAACTTATCGAGTGCGAGTGAAATTATCATTTCTGCGCGTATCTCTAATGATGATTCAGTTATGCCAAGCACTGGGGAGCTTGAAGGGCATTCTCAAGTGCTTGCTTCTAAAGAGGTGCGCCAAGTGCAACTGAACATTGATACATTAATACCTTAAGGATTTGAGATGTTAAAACAAGGCTTACTTTTATTATGTTTACTCACGTTATCGGGTTGTGCTCAAGTGCCTGAGAGTAAATATGATGAGCGCGATCCCATACAAAGTGTAAACAGACCTATTTATGACTTTAATATGGACGTACTTGATGCTTATATTTTAAGGCCTGCGGCAGTGGGTTATATAACAGTAACCCCACAGCCTGTGCGTCGAAGTATTGTGCATTTCACCGATAATATTACAGCACCGGTTGATATTATTAATGCGGGTCTGCAAGGAAAGCCAAGCAGTGCCGGAATTAATTTTGCGCGCTTTTTAGTGAATTCTACAGTGGGGGTGTTTGGCTTATTTGACGTTGCAAGTTCGTTAGGGCTTGAAGTAACTGATGAAGATTTTGGCCAAACCTTAGGTGTGTGGGGAGTAGGCGATGGTGCCTATTTAATGATCCCGGCAATGGGGCCATCAACTGCACGTAACTTAACCGGTGATGTTGTTGATAATGTGGTTTTACCTGAAATTGCACTGACTACACCACAAACAATTTTAGTGTTTGCGTTAAAGGCGGTTGAGGCAAGGGCGTCTTTAATGGCTCAAGAGGGTTTATTAAATGATTCATTAGACCCATACCTGTTTGTTAAAGACATTTACTTTCAGCGTCAGTTATATGAACTCTACGATGGCAATCCGCCAATAAAAGAAGAGCCTGAAGATTTTGACGAAGATTTCTTAGAAAGCCTTTGATAAAAATAAAAACGCCAGCAAATGCTGGCGTTTTATTTTTAGTTATTAATTACTAATGAGCGCTTTAATTATCAATCATTATCTGCATTTGTTCACTAACCCAATTAAGTGCTTCGTGGTAAGCATCAGGCACATCATCACCTAAGTTAAGCTGTTGGGCTTTATCGTTAGCAGCGTGCCAGTTACCCTGCTCATAGAGGGTTACTAAGTTTAAATACTCAGCAAGCAGCCCTTCATTGTTTAACAGTGCCGCTTTTATCTCATTTGAAAGCGGTAGTTTAAGCATTACACTGTCCATCTCTTCATCTAGTATGGCATCCATAAGCGACATCATGCCGGTTAAAAATGCTATTCCTGTATCTCTAAGTTTGCCATGTGAAATTGCTAAAAGCTCACAAAAACGCGCGCGTGTGAGCGACAACCTAATAAGCTCCAGAGGTTTGTCTGCAGAGACTTGTGCGGCAAATAATAAAGAGAGTAGTTTTTTTATTTCAGCCGCGCCCAATACAATAAGCGCTTGTTTTATTGTGTTTATTTCAGAGCGGCGAGCAAATGCTGCCGAGTTTGAGTAGCGTAGCAGCTTATACGATAAGTTAACATCACGCTCAAATACATCGGTGATTTTTTTAAGATCCATTTCTACGCTGGATGTTTCATAGAGTAGCTCAGCCAGTGCCATGCCCGATGGCGGTAATGCCTTGCTTTGCACCATTTCTGGTTTTGAAAAGAAAAAGCCTTGAAAGTATTCAAAACCTAGTTCAAAAGCTTGATTGTAAAGCGCGTAAGTTTCAACCTTTTCAGCAAGTAATTTTATGTGTGGATAAGGTTTTAAATCCTCTATGATCGTTTTAACGTTTTCAATATCACAAGTTAAAAAGTCGACTTTAATAATATCGATAAACGGATAAAAGTGCCGCCATACAGGTTGATGTGCATAGTCATCTAGCGCTAGCGTATAGCCTTTTTCTTTTAGGTCTTTAACAATTGCCAATAAGCGTTTACCTGGCTGGACGGTTTCGAGTATTTCAATTACCACCCCATCTTTGTTTAAAAGGGTTGGGTAGCCTTTTAACAAGGTGTCTAAGGTAAAGTTAATATAAGCGGGTTTATTATCAGTTAAATCTTCTAAGCCAAAGTTAAATTGACTGCCTTCAATCAGTCGAGACGTGGCTTCATCGCCGTCAATATTTGGAAATACGTTATCAACTCCATCACGAAATAAAAGCTCATAGCCAATTAGTTCTTTATTGCGATCTAAAATAGGTTGCCGAGCAGCGTAAAAATACATATAAGATTCCGAAAGAGTAGAAATTGATTAACATTGTAATAATATATTGGAAAACATTCAAAATAGCATCGGTAAAATGAACATTATTAATAAAATACTATGGTTGGTTTGGTATTTCTTAATCTAATTTTATTGTTTTTCATTTTATTTGTTGCAAAAGTGAGCTAACCGATGGTTTTTTATCTACTTAAATGAGCGGGTTGGAGTTATTAGCAATTACCGTGTTATAGTTCAGTAGAAAGCTTTTATTCCAATACTGTCTTAATTATAAGATTTCAAGAGTCATTATTTGGATTAAAAGCCTGTTATTACTTATTTAAGTGGAGGCAAATTTGGAAACAGGAATGATTATTTCACTGGCATTATATTTTATTGTAATGCTGGGAATAGGACTATACGCATATAAGCAATCTACCAGCGATATATCAGGGTATATGCTAGGTGGTCGTAATTTAGCCCCCAGTGTTGCTGCCTTATCAGCGGGTGCATCAGACATGAGTGGTTGGTTACTTATGGGCCTACCTGGCGCAATGTACTTGTTTGGGCTTAGCAAGGTTTGGATTGCTATTGGCTTAGTATTAGGCGCATGGGCAAACTATTTCTTAGTCGCCCCAAGACTGCGTGTTTATACTGAAAAAGCAAATGACTCTATTACCATCCCTGATTATTTTGCAAATCGTTTTGATGATAACAAGAATATCCTCCGTGTGATCTCTGCAATTGTTATTATTGTGTTCTTTACTTTGTATACTTCATCAGGCGTAGTCGCCGGTGGTAAGTTATTTGAAAATTCATTTCAGATGAGTTACGAAATGGGTTTATACATCACCACGGGTGTGGTTGTTGTTTACACCTTATTTGGTGGCTTTTTAGCGGTTAGCCTAACAGACTTCGTGCAAGGTTGTATTATGTTTATCTCCTTGCTTGCAGTACCTATCGCTACTTATATGATGCTTGATCAGCCATTTATGGATACTTTAGCAAATGCAAATTACCAGCAGTTGTTAAGTTCACCAAAAGCCAGTGAAATCCATTCATTGAATATGCTTGATTGGTTTGCTGGTGGTTCTACCATTGCTATTATTTCTGCGATGGCTTGGGGCTTAGGCTACTTTGGTCAGCCACATATTATTGTTCGCTTTATGTCTATTCGCTCAGTAAAAGAAATGCCAACTATGCGTCGTATTGGTATGTCTTGGATGACACTATCTGCGATTGGTGCGGTATTTACCGGTTTATTTGGTGCTGCCTTTATGATTGAAAACCAAATGCCAATTGCCGATAAAGAGACCATTTTCTTAGTATTAGCTGAACTTATTTTCCACCCATTAATTGCTGGTTTCCTACTGGCTGCTATTTTAGCTGCGATTATGAGTACGATTTCATCGCAATTATTGGTGTGTTCAAGCTCGCTTACTGAAGACTTCTACAAGATTTACTTAAACCGCGATGCCTCGCAAACTGAGCTGGTGTTAGTAGGGCGTATTAGCGTAATACTGGTTGCGTTATTTGCTATTTACCTAGCGTATGACCGTAATAGTTCAATACTTGATTTAGTTAGCAACGCATGGGCTGGTTTTGGTGCTGCATTTGGTCCACTTGTCTTGTTTAGTCTTTACTGGAAACGTATGAACTTAAAAGGGGCTATTAGCGGTATGGTTGTTGGTGCTTTAACAGTGCTTGTATGGATTTATGCGCCTATTACCATTAATGGTGAGAGCTTAAGCAGTGTAATTTATGAAATCGTCCCAGGCTTCATTTTAGCGAGTATTGCTATTGTGGTAGGAAGCCTTGTGACAGCTGAACCGAAAAAAGAAATTACTGATCTGTTTGATGAAGTTGAATCGTCATTGTAACTGATTAGCTAACGTAAAGTGTTGGTTTTTATAAATGCCAATCAGTTTAACTGGTTGGCATTTTTTATTGGCTGACCTTTAGCTATTATTATTTAAAGGCATAAAAAAACTGAATTCGAATACCGAATTCAGTTTTTTAATAATTACTATTGAGCTTTTGAAAGTGCTAACTCGCTGCTTTATCTTTTATATCCGCAACGTTATCTGACTTTGTTTTTTTAGCTTTAGTGGGTACTTCTTTACCACCTTTAAGTACGGCCATAAAGTCGTCTTTACTTTTTGCAATCTCCAGCGCGAGCGACTCAACCTGTTGTTCACTTAGTGGCACATCTACTTTTTCAAGCATGAGTTCTAGTGACTCGGCAATATCGAGCATTTTGTCATAGGCATCAGCTTCTTTTTTAGTAGTAAACGTCATGCGCTCGACTCCGTTTCGTTCTACAACATATTTAACAACAACAGCCATGATTTCTCCTGCTTACTTACGTGGCAATATGATTATTTTAAATCATTAGATTACTGTTTTTATATACAGTACAAGCTTGCGCGTGGTTTTGCAAGCTTTAGCCTTAGTTTATCTGCAGCTTGGTTGACAATAAAGAGTAACTCTACTTTATTTATTAAGTCACTTTATAACGCGTTGCAGTAAAGGAGTCGCAAGGAGTGATTGTTACCGTTAGTACTTAGTAACCACAACGTTATGTAAAAGTGCTGGGTGTAAATAATCAACGAATGTTCATGTAAGAACACAAAAGGAAATAGTATGAAATTAATTAAAATCATCTCATTAGCCGCTGCTTTATGTTTATTACCTATGGGTACCACCTTTGCGCAAAGCGATATGCTATCAGAGCAGATGCAATCAGCCGTGGTTAATATTAATACTGCTGATTTAAAACAGTTAATTAAGTTACCAGGTGTCGGCAAGAAAAAAGCACAGGCAATTATCGATTATAGAGAAACAAATGGTGATTTCGCATCACTTGAAGATCTAGCTAAAGTAAAAGGGGTGGGTAAAAAAATGCTAGCCAAACTTGATGGAAAGGTGGCGTTTTAACTTAAAAGGGCGCTATGCGCCCTGATCAAACTGTTTTAAGGCAGCACCAAGGTGCTTTTTAGCAAAATTAACATCTACGGGGGCGGTTAGTAGCGGGTAGCTTAAACCAGCCACAATCAAAAAGGGCACGAGTAGCCATCCTTCAAAAAGGGTAAATATTAAAAAAAATGGGCTTAGCAGCATAAGCTTTACAATACGCATTAACACTCTGTCACTAGGAGAGAGCATACTTAACGAGATCGCAATAACGGTTTGTCTTTGACGAACTTTTAAGTGTTTAAGTTCGTCAACGTGGCTTGAAAAAAAAGTAAACATATTAAAGTGACTTTTTAGAGATTAATCGACTGGCCACTAACGCAATAAGTGTGGCGGTAAACAATACAAAAATAACTTCCATCCATGCAGGCATACTTAAGCCTGCAAATTGCCAATCTATGTTTCCGCAATCACCGGTTGCCTCAAAAAATTGCGGTATCCAATGATGTAATGGCATAAACTCTGGAAAATTTGGCTCAAACTCACAGCTAAATGCGAAGGGGTCAGTGGTTGTTTGCATTTCAATGTGCTCACGAGCTATTAGTAACCCCCATACACTTGAAACCCCCCACACTGTATAAGCGACAATACGGACTACGAGGTTGTTTGGTTTACTGGCGCCAATAATACCGGCAAAAAGTAAGCCTAATACCGCGGTGCGTTGGTAAATACACATAATGCACGGTGCTAATCCCATGTTGTATTGAAAAAAGAGCGCGATGACTTCAAGCAGAAAAACAATCCCACTGAATAATAACCAAGGTGTACGTTGAGTACTTAGATTAGCAAGCCAGTTCATAACAAATCCGTATTTAAATAAGGGCTTAGATTATGACGTAGGATAAACAGCGGAGCAAGTAAAAGGGAAAAAGTGAGGAGCTATGAAATTTCCTAGCTCCTCAAAGTCGGGGAAGCTCTTAATGCCCAGAATTCGCTACAGGGATGTGGTGTTGTATTATCCCCCAGTCATAAAACAAACTGGTTATTTCACTCAAGCCAAAATAAGTCGCGCTTAACCCAACAAAGGTAAGCACAAAAGTGTAAGGTAAAGCCATATACACCATTCGACCGTAAGATAGGCGTAACACGGGAGCTAGTGTTGATGTAAGTAAGAATAAGAAAGCAGCTTGACCATTAGGGGTGGCCACGCTGGGTAAGTTTGTGCCGGTGTTTATCGCCACTGCAAGTAAATCAAATTGGTCTCGAGTTATCTGACCTGCTTTTAGAGCTGCAGCAACTTCATTTATATATACAGTGCCGACAAATACATTATCACTGACCATTGAAAGCAATCCATTAGCGATAAAAAACATCACCAATTGTAAGTGCCCTTCAAATGTTAGTACCCAAGTAATCACAGGAGTAAAGAGTTGTTGATCGATGATTACTGCAACCACACTAAAAAATACACAAAGTAGTGCAGTGAAGGGGAGGGCCTCTTCAAAGGCTTTACCGAGTTGGTGCTCTTCTATTATGCCGGCCGACGACGTGGCTAAAATAATGACCGATAAACCAATTAAGCCCACGGTTGCTAAATGTAACGCTAAGCCAGTAATTAACCAGATAGCGATAAGTGCTTGAATTGTGAGGTTCACTCTATCGCGTTTGGTACGTTTTTTATCAAGTGTTTGTGCATGGTTTTTTAAAATAGCATGAATTGTTTCTGGCAGTTTTGCCCCATAGCCAAAGGTTTTTGTTTTTTCTAATAAAAAGGTTGTTAATAAGCCCGCAAAAAGCACGGGTAAAGAAACGGGCAGCATTCTTAAAAAGAACTCTCCAAATAGCCAACTTGCTCGCTCTGCAATAATTAAATTTTGTGGTTCACCAACCATAGTACACACGCCGCCAAGTGCGGTCCCAATCGAGGCATGCATGAGTAAATTACGTAAAAAAGCACGAAACTCTTCAAGCTCTTGACGGTTTACCTCTTTTACTTGGTTATCATCGTTAATATCGTGCTCACTAATAAAATCTTTTCCTGAGGCCACCTTGTGATAAATACTATAAAAGCCCATGGCCACCGCAATAACAACCGCCATTACAGTCAGGGCATCCAAAAAAGCTGATAAAAACGCAGCAGCTATTGCAAAGGCAAGCGATAAAACGGTCTTACTTCTTACTGAAACCACTAACTTGGTAAAAATATACAGCAGCAGATCTTTCATGAAATAAATACCGGCAACCATAAAAATAAGTAATAAAAGCACATCTAGGTTTTGTGCTATTTCATGTTCAACTTGCGTGGTTGATGTCATACCAATTAATAGTGCCTCAATGGCAAGTAGACCACCAGGTTGCAGTGGGTAACATTTGAGCGCCATGGCCAATGTAAAAATAAACTCAATAACCAGTACCCAGCCAGACAAATAAGGGTTTAATTGAAACAGCAGCGGGTTAATTATTAAAAATGCAATAATGGTGTATTTATACCATTGAGGTGCTTTACCTAAAAAATTTATAAATATTGCAGATGGGACACTCTGTTGCATGATTTTTCCCTAGGGAGGCGTTTAATAGTCTGGTTAATGTCATTAACTTAGTCCAGCTTATAGAGGGTGTAAACAACTAAATAATAATAGTCAAAGTGTCTGGTATGAATAATAGGTTGGCATTCATATTGTGTTTAAAACCTATCGGTAAAACTAGCGAATCATACAAGTAAAGTTGCCTTTTTAATCACATACCTAGGTAATTTAACTTACTTTACTTGTTAGTTGTGGCTTGTCTGGTACAATCAGTCAGTTAATCGTATGTAGCGATGTGATGTGAATTAATTCGAGTAGGAATTGAATGAGAATTTTTAAAGCGAAAAGCCCAGCAGGATTTGCTGAGGAATACATAGTAGAGTCAATCTGGAATGGTGATTTTCCTCCAGGTTCAATTCTGCCTGCTGAGCGTGAACTCTCAGAGTTAATTGGTGTTACTAGAACCACATTA
Organism: Pseudoalteromonas sp. 23_GOM-1509m; assembly: GCF_000518425.1. Classification (NCBI taxonomy): domain Bacteria; kingdom Pseudomonadati; phylum Pseudomonadota; class Gammaproteobacteria; order Alteromonadales; family Pseudoalteromonadaceae; genus Pseudoalteromonas; species Pseudoalteromonas sp. 23_GOM-1509m. The sequence continues at coordinate 264,525 of NZ_KI912433.1, read as the reverse complement.
CGAGAAGTATTACAGCGATTAGCTAGGGACGGTTGGTTAACAATACAACATGGTAAACCTACTCGCGTTAATAACTTTTGGGAAACCTCAGGATTAAATATCCTTGAAACACTGGCACGTTTAGATGAAGATAAAATGCCAGAGCTAACCGATCAGTTACTCTCAGCACGTACTAATATCAGCGCAATTTATACCCGTGCAGCTATAAAACTTGCACCAGAGCGTGTTATCGAAATTTTATCACAAAGCGATGAATTAGAAGACAGCGCGCAAGCGTTTGCAGATTATGATTATAAAGTTCATCATGAATTAGCTGTTGCCGGTAACAATCGCATTTATGTGCTCATCCTTAATGGCTTTAAAGGTTTTTATTCTAAGATTGGCTGCCATTACTTTTCAGATCCTCGCACTCGCGAGCTTGCACGCCAGTTTTATAAAGACTTAACTAAGCTTGCTGAGAATAAAGAGCACGATGGTGCAATATTCATGATGCGTAAATATGGTCATCAAACCGGTGAAATATGGCAACATATTCGCGGTGATATGCCTAGCGATATTATGGATTAGTAAAAAGAACCTGCTTAAAGCAGGTTTTTTTATGATTAAAAATCAGTCCATTTATCAAGCGTTCGCTATTTTAGAACGGTGCTATCTATAAATACGATTGTTAATTTATTTTTGATAGCCATAGAATAATGTTTAATTAAATATGGTTGCTATTGTAATTTTAAAATTAGTGCCCATATTAGTAATCAGTATTGCGTAAGCAATTGACAATAAACTCAAAATATTTGGAGAATAAAATGGGTGTATTAGTAGGCCGTCAGGCACCAGACTTTACCGCTGCAGCTGTTCTAGGTAACGGTGAGATTGTAGATAGCTATAACCTTCACGAAAAAATCAAAGGTAAAAAAGCAGTAATCTTTTTCTACCCACTAGATTTCACATTTGTATGTCCTTCTGAGCTTATTGCTTTTGATAAGCGTTATGCAGAATTCCAAAAACGTGGCGTAGAAGTAATTGGTGTTTCTATCGATTCACAATTCTCACACAACGCATGGCGTAACACGGCTGTAGCAGACGGCGGTATTGGTAAAGTTCAATACGCACTAGTTGCAGACGTTAAACACGAAATCTGTAAAGCATACGACGTTGAGCACCCAGAAGCGGGCGTTGCATTTCGTGGTTCTTTCCTAATCGATGAAGAAGGTAACGTACGTCACCAAGTAGTGAACGACTTACCACTGGGTCGTAACATCGACGAAATGATCCGTATGGTAGATGCACTAGCATTCCACAGCGAGCACGGTGAAGTATGTCCTGCTGGTTGGACTGAAGGTAAAAAAGGAATGGACGCAAGCCCTGAAGGCGTTGCTAAATTCTTATCTGAAAACGAAGGCGAGCTATAATTTAGCCCTTTAGTTTGAGAAAAAAAACCGCCAAAATGGCGGTTTTTTTATTATTTTAAATTAAAACGAAAAGCTAACTTTAGTGTAAATGTAACGACCACGAGGGTTGTGTACACCCGATGCGTAACCATACAGATCTGAATCACCGTCACCAATTGCAAACGGTGGCTCTTCATCAAATAAGTTGTTCACACCTAGTGATACTTTTGCTGACTCAGTAATACGGTATGATGTTTGTAAATCTACCAGTACTTGTGAATCAACAGTACGCGATGTATTACTATCGAAGTCTAAGTTCCCATCGAAGTCGATATCTGGCGTATCTTCAAACTCACCTACATAACTAATGTTCATGTTTGTGTTGAACTGACCAATTTCCCAGTTAGTTGAGAAAATCCAGCGATGCTCTGGGTAACCATATTCACCGGTATAATCGCGGCCGTCTTTTTCAAATTTATCTTGGTAAGCCCATTCTAAATTGAATTTTAGTAAGCCTAAGTCATCCAGTGAGTGATTGTAGTTTGCTGAAATATCAACGCCCGAAACTTCTTGTGATGACACGTTTTCAAAAGTACTGAAAATCTTTTGAATAGTCCCTAAACTGTCTGTACCTGACGGAGGTAAGCGAACACATACGGTACTATTTTGGTTATTACACTCTGAGTTGTAAATTGGACCAAACTCTTGCTCATCAATTTTATTGTCTTGGGTGATACTCCATACATCTACACTCAAACCAAAGTCAGTTGTAGGTGCCCAAATAAAGCCGACGTTCCAAGATTCAGACTCTTCAGCCTCTAAGTCAGGATTACCAGCAAATTCAATGTTGTAATCTAGTGCATCACAATCTTTACCCGTTGCGTCACAACGGTAATTATCGATAAAGAACTGGCTCTCTTGAGATGGCCCTAAACCTACTTGTGCAAGAGACGGTGCTCTAAAGCCTTGTGCCCAAGAACCACGCACTGTGATTTCATCAGTAGGTGCCCAGCGTAAAGCGACTTTAGGATTGGTTGTGGTACCAAAGTCACTGTAATCATCGTAACGACCAGCAAGTTGTAGCTCTAAGTTCTCAGCAAGTGGAATTGAAAACTCTACATAGGCAGCGTATTGGTCACGCTCTGCTGCAGCTGACACAGACTCGGTACCAAAGATTAATCCTCGTTGGAATTGATCATCTGGCGTATCAGTTACGTCCTCTTCGCGGTATTCAATACCGGCCGCCATCATGACAACATCATCACCAAAGCTAAATGCTTCACCTGAAATGTTAGCATCGAACGACGTCATATGAGACTCGCCTTGACGAACCAAGCTCGTAGTAATTCTATCAATTACGGCTTGATCGTTGTAAGTGCCGCCGAATGGGTTGTAGTTACCGGCATCAATTTCTTGTTGTAAGAAGTCAGTACGTACCCAACCTTGTGAGCGATCCCCAGTTTGTAATGACTTACTACGTCCTTTTTGTACCGCTGTTTCCCAGCTCCAATCGTTTATTTCACCTTTTAAACCAGCAACAAAACGTAATGTGTCTGATTCGATATCCCATTGGCGCGCACCCGCATCTACGGTTCTGTAACGACCTATTTCAATATCTTGGCCGAATGGGTTATTAGGGTGACTACCTGGTACTGTTAAGCCCGCATCTTCATCAAGTGGCGTTGGGGCACCTGCTGCAATTGAGCTGTTATGCTGAACGGCCATTTCTAAGAAGCCCGTTATGCCATTATCAAAGCGGTATTCAAATTGTGAAATAGCACCTACACGTTCTGATGCCGGTGCAATATAGCCAAATGGACCATAGTCAAATAAACAACTGCCACTTGATGTTGCATTTTCTGCAGGACACGCAGGGTCAATTGTTTTAACGCCATCAACATAGAAGTAGCCAGGGAAGCCACGTGATGAACGGAAATCTTCACCGCCATATGGAGATTGATTAGCAGTACCTAAACGCCCCATTTCATCTGATGATAAAGAGGTGTTTTTAAAGTAATCAATAATAACGGATGCGCTACTTTTTGCACTAGTAGTACCCCAAACAATACTGGCTGTAGTTTCTTCATAGTTAGGGCCATCTGTGCCGCCGTAACCTAAGTTTACTTCAATACCGTCAATATCTTTTTTCAAGATAACGTTTACAACACCCGCTACAGCATCAGAGCCATAGATTGCTGAGGCGCCATCTTTTAAAATATCAATACGTTCGATTGCTGAAACAGGAATACTGTTGATATCAACGAATGAGTTGGTGATCCCTTCAGCAAATGCACTGATTGCAACACGACGACCATTAATAAGTACCAAGGTAGCATCGGCGCCTAAGCCACGAAGGCTGACGGCAGCTGAGCCATTTGCGGTTGAGTCTTGGTTATTACCACGGGTTGAAAAAGTACCATTACCTGCAACAGGCATTCTTTCAAGAAGCTGTTGTAGGTTGTCATAACCCATGTTTTCGATGTCTTCTTTATTAATGGATTGTACTGGAGACGGGCCTTCGATGTCCGAACGTTTGATACGAGAGCCTGTTACTTGAATACGTTCTACTTTTTCTGCAGTTTGCTGTGCAGCGTAAGTTGTTGTACTAAAACCTGCTGACAATGCGATAGTAGCACCGATGATTAAGCTCGGTGTAAATGCAATTGATTGCTTCATCCTTAAGTCCTTGTTGATATGTTATAATTTACTTGTTTTACAAGTCGAATTATTAATACCATGTAACTTAACTGTTATCAATTGGCCACAAAGATGATTTTGTTATCTGCACTAATATGTACTGATTTTCTCAATAAAGGTAAACGATAGGATGCTCGCTATTTGGCGCTGTAACGTGATTTAGTTATTATTGATAAACAAAACGCCGAGCGACTTTAATTTGTAATAATTTGTATTTTCCTAAAAATTTAGCAAAAAAAAGCCTAACATGATGTTAGGCGTTTTTATTTAAACTTTATGTTTCATTAAGCGTTCTTTTTCACGGGACCAATCTTTATTTTTACCGTCTTCACGTTTGTCATGCATTTTCTTACCTTTCGCTAAATGGAATTCAAGCTTTACCCAGCATTTTTTCCAATACATAGCTGTGGCAATTAATGAATAACCATCACGCTCGGTTGCACCAACCAAACGGTCAAGTTCACGTCTGCTTAGTAATAATTTACGATAACGCAGCGGGTCGCAAATAACATGGGTTGATGCACTATTTAAAGGCTGGATTGTGCTGCCTAATAAAAACGCTTCACCGTTTTTAAGATGAATATAAGTTTCAGAGATATTTACTTTACCTGCTCGGATACTTTTTACTTCCCAGCCTTGGAGTTCAATACCTGCTTCAAACTTGTCGTGTAAAAAATACTCGTGTCGCGCTTTTTTATTTAGCGCGATGGTATTACTTGTCGATTTTGATGAATTTTTCTTAGCCATAGTGCCCTATAATATACGTTATACGAGATGTTTTACATCGATTTTTTTAAATTATACATGCAAAAGCGAAGGATTCATTTAAGCGCGATGAAAGTTTGGGGAAACGCACAAAGCTTGCTAAAATTCCTGCACACAGTTGGGAGTGAGTATGCCACAAATAGAGAAAAGTGCGCTGGTTATGTACAGCACTAAAGAGATGTTTGATCTAGTCAATGATGTAGAAGCTTATTCGCAGTTTTTACCTAATTGTTCAGACTCAAAAATTATTAAGCAGCATGATAATAACATGACCGCCAGTTTAGAAATATCTAAAGCCGGTATAAAAAAATGGTTTACCACTGAAAATACGCTAATTGATGAGCAAACAGTGATGCTTCGCTTGGTCGATGGGCCTTTTAAAACCTTACAAGGTCGCTGGCATTTTCAGCAATTAGATGCGCATGCGTGCAAAGTGCATTTACAGCTAGACTTTGAATTTTCTAGTAAGTTAATAGAACTTGCGTTTGGTAAAATTTTTAATGATGTGGCTAAAAATATGGTGAGTGCCTTTACTCAACGAGCAAAAGCGGTATATGGAGAGCGAGCATGATCAATATTGAAATTGTGTTTGCGTTACCAACGAAAGCAACCACGCTAAATATAGAGGTATTCCAAGGTACCACCGCAGAGCAAGCAGTGATCCAATCAGGTATTATTAAGAAGTGCCCTGAAATTGATGCAACCGCTTTAACTTTAGGTGTATGGAACAGAACGGTAAAGCTTAATCATGAGCTTAAAGACGGCGATAGAGTTGAAATTTACCGCCCATTAATTGCCGACCCTAAAGATGCCCGCAGAAAGCGCGCCGAAAAAGCTAAAGAAGAGGGTCGCGCAAATAAAGTAACCGGTGGCCGACCGTTAGATCGCTAGATACAAAAAAGGTGAGCCATGCTCACCTTTTTCAATTAAACCCAAATGGCTTATTGCTCTAAAGGGGTTGTAAAGTTTTCTGGTTGCTCATAGTCACCAGAGACAGTTACCAACTTTTCATTTTCAAAGTTTAATACTAATGATTTATATTGTTCATTAGCGCGCCCTTTATTAAAGCTATAAACGTAACGCCAAGTATTTTTATCGAAGGCGTCTTCGGCAATCGGTCTGCCTAGTACATAAATTACTTGCTCGCGAGTCATATTAACGCGAAGCTTATCAACGTCTGATTGTTCTAAAAAGTTACCTTGAGGGATGTTGATTCTGTACACCCAGCTAGAACAACCTGCGGCTGAACTAAGCGTTAAAGCGACGATAAGCCAAAGAGAAAAAGTTTTTAACGACTGCATTGTTAGTTGTGATCCTTATTTTTTATAGTCTGCATGATACCGATTAGTCACTCAAGGTAAAACCCTTTTGAGTAATTGTTTTTGTTTAGCGCGTTAAGGCGAGGTTTTGACCATTAATAATCAAAAAAGTTTAAACGATGAGTTGTGCAATAGTAAAATTAAACCGGCTGTTTGGTCACTGTATATTGTGCAAACACGGTTTGGTCATTGGTATACCGGCATTACAGTTGATGTAGCGCGTCGTTTAGCAACGCACCAAGCGGGTAAAGGGGCAAAAAACCTCAAAGGGAAAGGACCGCTGGTGCTCATTCATCAGCAACAAGTTGGGACTAAAAGCGACGCAAGTAAATTAGAATATGCGATTAAAAAACTTCCACGGGCAAAAAAAGAGGCTTACGTTGCTGCTTTTAAGGGGGGACTGAATACCTCAGGGTTTGTCAAAAGCTGATTAATAAATGCCTCAATTAGCAATACTGCTTCTTGATAAAGAGCAGTATTAATATTTTCGAGCGTATCTTTTGCTGTGTGATGATAGTTATCGGCGCCCATCGAAAAGTACACATACGGAATTTTCTGTTTAGCGAATGAATAATGGTCGCTGGCTCTGTGCCAGTCTATTTGTTTCGTGTTGGTTAATCTGCTCATTTTTCGTGATGAATAAACGGGCTTTAATTCGACACTCGTATTTTTTATTTGGCTAAATAGTGGAGTGAGTTGACCTTTTAACGAACGACTTGTTAGCGCGTATAACCGCTTATGCGATTTTTTAATTGCCAACATATCTAAGTTAATATTTAAAGCAACAGGGAACTGGCGCATTGTTTTGGCAAAGTGCTCACTGCCGTGTAAACCGTTTTCTTCAGCGTCTGTTGCAACAAACACAAAACCATAGGATGATTGCACCTTTAAAGCGTTCGATAAGTATAGTAATGCGGCAACACCCGAGGCATTATCGTTAGCGCCAGGGTGTAATTTTCCGGCTTTTAGGCCTAAATGGTCGTAATGCGCTGTAATAACAATAACAGGCAAATTTTTTGCTGTTTTGGTCGCAACAATATTTACGCCTTGCGCCTTAGAAAACAGCCCTGATGGATAAGTAAAAGGTTGTTCTATAACCGTTAGTTGATGCTCTTTAAAGCGTGCTTTTAAATATTCTCTGGTGAGTAAAGCCGAGTGACTATTCGTTTTTCTGCCTGCTAATTTAGAGCTGGTTAGCGTTGTTAAATCAGTGAATAACTGCGGCTCAATCGGCTTTGAGAGTCCACTCCAACTTATAAAAAATACAATGCAGGTTAAGCTAAATAATTTAATAATGATTCGCCTTAACGATAAGTGATTTTAATGCGATGAGTTTATTATCATAGCGTTGTTTGTCATGTGTAAAGTCTGCTTTTTTTCTGGCTTTACGCAAATGAAATTCCGCCCTAGCTATATTATTTAACTCAAAGTAACTTCGCGCCAGTCCAAAGTGGCTTTCATGTAAGGTTGGTGACATAGCGTTCGCTTTTTTATAGTGGCTAATTGCGCCTTTAAAATTACCATTTACATACTCACTGTTACCAAGCGAGATATGATAGTAAGGATTTTCTTGGCGTTTTTTGTCAAGCTCAGCCAATAGCTTTTCGCCTTCGGCCACTCTATCTGTGAGTGTGTATAATAATGCTAAGTTACCTTGTGCAGTATTATTATCAGTATTTAAGGCAATAGCATAGCGATACATTTGCTCCGCTTGCTTTAAATCATCTAATTGTTTAAAGAGTACCCCTAAATTGCCCCAGCTAGCACTAAATGAAGCGTCCGTATTGATTGCTGCTTTGAAATAGCTAAACGCTAAATCATAGTGCTTATTTACCAGTGCCTCACCCCCTTTATTATTATAAAACATGGCGGTCACTCTTTTTTTTGAAAGCAATGAGGTTGCAAAACGGGCTTGTCGGCTATTGGGATCAAAATCAATGATTAAACGCTTATTACGCTGATAAACAAGTGAGCTGTCTTTGAGTTTCGTTTTATTGTCTATGGCAAGGTTGATGTGCCCCGTGAGTAAATTAAATCCCTGATTTAGTGACCAATACTCCGGAATGTGTACTTTTTGAAAGCGAGCTTTAAGCCCTAAATGCTCAGCTAAACTATATGCTAAAATTGATAGTGACAAGCAATTGGCGTTTAAGTTTTGATAGCTCTGAGATGCGGTTTGTGTCGTGGTGGATTGATAAGATAAAGCGCTATCGCCATTTGTGAGTAAAAAACTAAGTAGGCTATACGCTATTTCATCAACTGATTTACTCGATTGCACGTAAGCATTTAATTGCTGTTTGAGGCTATCGTCGAGTTGAAATATTTGTTGCTCAGACTCTACCAGCTGCTGTTGTAATTGCATGGGAGGAGTAATAGTGGGGATTGGCACGCTTATATTGGCGTTATCTGTGGTGCTACAAGCACACAGAGCCAGCAGACACACAATCAGTAAATAATGTTTACCTTGGAGAGCATTCATACACACCTCTGTACAAAAAACACACTTAAGTATAGTGGTTATTTTGTACAGAGGTTATTTTTTAATGTAACACTCTATTTAACGTTGCTGATTAAACGTTGCAACGAGTGCATCAAGTGTTTGTGCGCTGGTGGCTAAATCACGAATTGCTTGTTCTGTATTGATTTGTTCACTCATTGACTTATCACTGATCTCACTTATTTGCTCAATACTACGACCTACATCATTCACCACGCTACTTTGCTGTTCGGTGGCGGTGGCAATTAAGGTCGCCATATCGTTAATTTCATTGGCTGTTTCAGTAATGGTATTAAGTAACTCAACCGAGTTTTGCATTGCGCTTACGCTTTGTTGTGCTTTATCTTTTGATTGACCGATATCGCTGACAACGTCATCTGAAATATGAGTGAGTTCTTCAATCATTGATTGAATTTCAGTGGTCGATTGTGAGGTACGATTCGCCAGCGCTCTTACTTCATCAGCAACTACAGCAAAGCCTCGTCCATGTTCACCAGCACGAGCAGACTCAATGGCTGCATTAAGAGCCAGTAAGTTAGTTTGTTCAGATATACCTCTAATTGAATCCACAATACTAGCGATATCAATAGTCTTTTTAGAAAGTAAAGCAACTTGCTCGGTTATGCCGTCAATGTCGCTGGCAAGGGCTGAGATTGTCGTTTGGCTTTGTAACACTTGTTGATGGCTTTGCTTGGTGTTATCGCGGCTATCGTTGGTTAACTTAGCTGCATTGGCAGCACTTTGCGCTATTTCTTGCACTGTAGCGCCCATTTCATTAATGGCTGCTGCAACTGAAATAGTTTGCTCTTTTTGCTTATCAAGCGCTAAAGAGTTTTGCTTGGCTTGCGAAAATACATGATCTGAGCTGTGGCGAATACCGTGGCTCTCATTAGCTACTTGCACAATAGCGGTTTCTATTTTTTCAATAAATTGATTAAAGCCGGTGGTTAAATTATTTAGCTCAGGTTGGGGAGATGTTGGTAAGCGATAGGCTAAATTTGCATCGCCACGCCCTAAACGCGAAAATAACTCAGCCATTGTTGATAACGGTGAAGCTAAAGACCGAGCTAATAAGTAACTGATCACGCTTGCGATTAGCGCAGTGATGATAGTGAAAGTGAATATTTGCCACTCTAGGGTATTTACACTAGAAAATACTTCGCTTTTTGGGACTTGAGCTAAGACAAATAAGTCAGTGTTTTTAATCGGTGTGGCTGCAATGAGTGTGGCTTGCCCGTTGATATTTACTTCCTCTAAAGCGAAGCCGTTTTTACTAAGTAATTTGTTATGAATATTAGCGCTGTAAATACTATCTATATTAACCTTAGCGACTTTGTCTGCATCTTTATGTAACTGAATTAATCCGTTTTTATCGGCAATAAACACAAACCCTGATTGCTCAATTTTAAATTGTTGTAGCAGCTTTTGCATATCTGTAATGCTTTTTGCTAAGCCTGCCAAGCCTAAACCATTAGGTTGTTGGTGGTTAACAAACATTTTTACATCGTTTTCTGACTCTTGATAAATACTAATTGAGTAAGGTTGCTTTGATTGTGTAAAAGCAAAAAACCAGCCATCTGCGGCATCATTTTTTAAAACACGTAAAAAGCCATCTTGATTCCAATATTGTGCAGTGTTTTTATTCGCCCACGAAGCCGTGGCAAGATCGTATTGGTCAACCAAACGATTGAGCTCTTTAAGTAATAGCGTGTCGTTGTTGTTGCCAGCATTTGCCCAATCTAAAATAAAGGTATTTGCCGAAAGCTGCTGTGCTGCACCAAGAAGTTCATTGATCTCGCCACCAATATGATTACTGATTGTTTGCAATTTACTTGGCAGTTCAGATTCGATCATGCGTTGCTCAATAATATTCTTTGAGTTATGCAAAGACGTCAAACCAATTAATACAGCAACACAAATAGCAATAATGCTTCCAAGGGCTGTTATTTTTTGAGTAATAGAGAGATTTTGTATCGTCATGATAGTGCTTATATTTACAACTGAGGCAATGAGGGGAATTATTTTAGCACATTATTTATTTTCAGCTATTGATGATTAATTTGCACTTAAAAAAGCCCACAGCAAAATGCAAGTGGGCTTGGTTTCTAACAAGTGAAAGTTCTAGGATCCTTGGGTTAAACTATTTTTTTCATTGCAGACATGTAGCCGCGTAATTTTGCGCCTACTTTCTCAACAGGGTGCTCACGTAGAGCCGTATTTATTTGAATTAAAGTTTGGTTATCAACTTGATTACTTTGCTCATTTAAGCCTTTACCAATAACATCAGTATCAATACCTTGCATAAATTCTTGTAGAAGCGGCAAACAGGCATGGTTATATAAATAGCAGCCGTACTCAGCGGTATCTGAAATAGTGCGGTTCATTTCAAATAACTTTTTGCGTGCAATAGTATTGGCTATCAGCGGCGTTTCATGCAGTGACTCATAATAGGCAGATTCTGCAATAATACCGGCCGCTGTCATGGTTTCAAATGCCAGTTCTACACCCGCTTTTACCATTGCCACCATTAAAATACCGTGGTCAAAAAATTCTTGCTCAGCAATTTCTACATCGCCTGCAGGGGTTTTTTCAAAATGAGTTTCTGCAGTTTCAGCACGCCATTTTAGTAAGTTAGCGTCATCATTTGCCCAGTCTTCCATCATTACACGTGAAAATGTGCCATCGATAATGTCATCTTGGTGTTTGTTATAAAGAGGACGCATAATCACTTTAAGCTCTTCACTTAGCTCAAACGCTTTAACCTTTGCAGGGTTTGATAAGCGGTCAAGCATGTTTGTCACACCGCCATATTTAAGTGCTTCTGTGATCACTTCCCAGCCATATTGAATAAGTTTTGAGGCGTAACCGGCATCAATTCCTTTTTCAATCATTTTGTCAAAACATAAAATAGAGCCAGTTTGTAGCATGCCACATAAAATGGTTTGCTCGCCCATCAGATCAGATTTTACTTCAGCGATAAATGATGATTTAAGTACCCCCGCGCGATGACCACCCGTACCTGCTGCATAGGCTTTTGCTTGTGCCAAGCCATGGCCCTGAGGATCATTCTCTGGGTGAACCGCAATTAATGTAGGTACACCAAAGCCGCGTTTATACTCTTCACGTACTTCTGACCCCGGGCATTTTGGTGCAACCATAATAACGGTAATGTCTTCACGAACTTGCATGCCTTCTTCAACAATATTAAAGCCATGTGAATAGGCAAGGGTTGAGCCGTGTTTCATTAATGGCATGATGGCATTAACAACGGCAGTATGTTGTTTATCAGGTGTTAAGTTAAGTACTACATCGGCTGTTGGGATTAACTCTTCATATGTACCCACTTTAAAACCATTGTCAGATGCATTTAAGAATGACTGACGACGCTCAGCAATGGCTGAATCACGCAGTGTATAGGCTACATCTAAACCAGAATCACGTAAGTTTAAGCCTTGATTTAGGCCCTGTGCGCCACAGCCTACAATTACCAATTTTTTACCTTTAAGTGCAGCAACACCGTCGTTAAATTCGTCTGCGCCCATAAATTCACATTGTGCCAATTGCGCTAATTGTTCGCGTAAAGGTAAGCTATTAAAATAATTTGCCATGATAAGTTTCCTATTAATTCAGTTTGTTAGATGCATTGCTTTTGCTTTGCTTGGAATAACAATATGGAAAATCTTTTCTTGCGTAAAATGATATATTTGAATTAAAGTGTTTCATAATATGAAATACTGGTGTTGTTATGGATCATAAGCATTTAAATTACTTTTTGGCGTTGGCAAAAACGCTTCATTTCTCTCGTGCCAGTGAGTTATGCCACATAAGTGCGCCCACTTTAAGTCGTAATATTAAGCAGTTAGAAGATGAAGTAGGGGTGATGTTATTCCTGCGTGATAATCGCAGTGTAAAGCTTACCCGCGAAGGCGTTGCATTTAAGGAGTATGCCAGTGCAACACTTAGTCATTGGCAGCGGTTTAAAGCTAATTTAAACGAACCGCAACAACATATTTATGGCAATGTGAGCCTTTATTGCTCCGTTACCGCGTCTTACAGTTTTTTGCATCATATTTTAGAGCAACTGAGAGCTCAGCATCAGCATATTGAAATTACCTTAAATACGGGCGATCCCGCCTTGGCTATTAACCGAGTGTTAGATGGACATGAATCTATGGCCATTGCAGCCAGACCCAGTAAATTACCTGCACAAATTGCATTTGTAGATATTGGCTACTCGCCATTGGTATTAATTGCACCCACTATTCAATGTCCGATCACAGAAAAATTAGCCACTAGTAGCGAAACTATTGATTGGTCTGAGCTTGAATTTATTGTTGCTGAACAAGGATTTTCAAGAAAAAGGTTGGAGCAGTGGTGGCGAAAAAATAATGTACAAGGAAAAATTTACGCGCAAGTGGCAGGGCATGAAGCTATGGTATCTATGGTGAGTTTAGGGTTAGGCGTGGCCATGATCCCAAAAATTGTACTCGATAATAGTCCGCTTAACGATAAGGTTCAGGTTTTAGAGTATAAAGGCGAGCCACCACAAGGGTTTAAAATTGGTTTGGCTGTATTACATAAAGAACTAAACGACCCTGCTATTAGTGCGCTTTGGAATATTGCACAAAATATGGGGGAAAACATAATATAGGCTTGTTGGATGATAAAAAACTGTTAATATAAACCGCTAATATTTATGTGTTTATTAACATCTTTGTTGTGATGTCTAAGAGTTTTAATTATGGATAATACGGTTTCACTTGCTCATTCTGCCCAGTGTTTAAAAAAAGCCATTCCGTTGATGGTTAAATACAAAATGCCTGTAACGCCAATAAATTATGCTATTTGGTACTGTTATGTACAGGGCGACAACCCACAACTAAACACAGAGCTTGATAAAGTCATCTCTTTGCACAATACGTGTTCAGCTCAAACCGCCCAAGAAATTTTTAATAAGCATATTAATGACGAAGAGCTTGCATTTTTTCAACAAATGTCTGAAAGGTTTCATGGCACCGTAGAGCAAATGCAGTTTGATCTTAGTGACTCCATTCAATATTCGAAAAGCTTTACTACCTCGTTAGTTGATTCACAAAATGAATTAAAAACGCTCTCTAGTATTAACTCATTTAATGAGATCCTTTCTTGCGTTGAGCGCCTAACTGACGAATCAATTGCGATGCAAGATTACGCCCGTGGATTCCAAACCAAATTAGCGCAAGCGTACAACGAAATTAAAGATTTAAAAGAAGCGCTTAGCGTGACCCAAGAAGCGGTTGATAAAGATTCCTTAACCGGATTATTTAATCGCGGTAAGTTTGATACAGACATTGTTGAGTTTTGTTTGAACGCCTCTTCACAAAATGAACACGGTAAATTAGCGGTGTTGATTATGTTCGATATTGATCATTTTAAACGTTTTAATGACGATTTTGGCCATCAAAAAGGCGATGAGGTACTCAAGCTAGTCGCTCAAAAAGTGCAAAATAGTGTACAAGAGCAATACAGAGCTTATCGTTTTGGTGGTGAAGAATTTTGTATTACGGGTTACTTTGAAAGCATTAATGATGCGATGGCATTTTGTAATCAGCTTCGTTTGAGCATTGCCAAATTGACGATTCGTAAAAAAGAAGACAGTAATAATAAACGTAATATTTCAGCCAGTTTCGGCATTGCTTTAATGGAACCTTTTAGTAAGAGCTGTTTATTAGTTGAAAAGGCAGATAGAGCACTTTATTTAGCTAAAACCCATGGTCGTAATCGGGTCGAAATAGCGGCCAATATGTAAACGTGTTCTGTTTGTATCAAATTTGTTAATGATTGTAACCCTCTAGAGCTTGTGTTCATACTACTTGCTACTATAGGGTCAAAGCCACTTTATAAACTAGCGATTAACTTCATGCGGTTCCATCTGAGAATAAACACATGCCTGTTATTAGTGCTATTAAGCACTAATGCGATTGCTCAGAAGCAGCAACATATATCCACTGATGAGCTTAACCTTAGTGTGAGTGTTGGTGTTGGGGTGATCACAAATCCTCTGTATGGTGCAGATAACATCCCCTTAGTTGTTATTCCGCAAGTGGCCTATTATGGTCAAAATTGGTTTTTTGATAATGGCCGCCTTGGTTATTCTTTTTTACAAAGCAAACAACATAACGTTAGTTTTGTGTCAGAAATTAACCCTGAGTCACGTTTTTTTATTGATTGGCATCCACAAAATATTTTCGCCTTTAAAACAACGTCTGAAAACGAGATATTAGAATCGCTACACACTGATTCACCGCGTGAAGTAAATATAAATAATATACAAAAAAGACGAGTCGCACTTGATGCTGGTATAAGCTATTTTTTTGTAAAGCAGCAGCAAGTATTTTCTGCGCAATTATTGCATGATGTAAACAGCGTTTATAATGGCTACAGGGGATCGTTGCAATGGCAATATCACCATGAGTTTAAGCAATTAACGTTAAAGTCGACGTTAGGCGTTAATTACAAATCAGCCCAACTAAATAACTATTTTTATGGTTTAAATAGCGCTGAATCTATTTACGGTGAAATAGAAGTTGGTAGTAGTTGGCAACCTTATGCTAAAATCGACGCCCGTTGGCCTGTAGATGGAGTCAACGCGCTTCGTTTTCATTTAGCCTATTATGATTATTCAGCAATGGATAGCAGCCCGCTTTTTGAACATGACTATTCAATGACCGCCTTTATAGGATTCGAACATACATTTTAATATGAAGTGTTTTATGTTGGTTGTGCTTGCAGCTTCATTTTTTAGCAACGCTAGCGTTGCAAAAGCCTCTTCACTTAACGTATCACCCAAAGTCTGTGTGGTTTCCGAACAACAAGAATTTTGTGATCTTGAGTTAAAATTTAAGTGGCAACTGTCAGCCGCTAGCGATGTATGTTTATACCAACAAGATACACAATTACAATGCTGGCAAGGTGTCAAAAAAGGCCAACTTAGTTATAAAGCGCGTGTTCAGGTGGAGACCATATACTCCCTGATTAATCCCCATACAGGTGTATCGTTAGCGAGTGTGCAAATAGAAGTGCAAACCGCATACGCTAAGAAAAAACATCGGCTACGCTCACCTTGGAGCTTTTTTTAATTTAGGAGCAGTAAATGCCAAAGATATTACTTGTTGAAGATGATTTAGGGTTGCAACAATTAACCAAAGACTATCTTGAGCATAATGGCTTAGAAGTTGACGTTTTAGAACGCGGTGACGAAGTGTTCCCTTATCTTAGTGAAAACCACGTCGACTTGATCATTTTAGATGTAATGTTGCCAGGAAAAGATGGCTTTAGCGTATGTCGACAAGTACGTGACAAATACACTCTCCCTATCTTAATGCTGACAGCAAAGGGTGAAGACTTCGATCAAGTCATAGGCTTAGAACTCGGGGCTGACGACTACGTTATAAAACCGGCAGAGCCGCGTGTACTTCTTGCTCGAATTAGTGCATTGCTTCGCCGTGGACAGCCAAGTGTTAAAGCGATTGAAGAACTTCAATTTGGTGACTTATCAATAGATAAAACCAGCCGCATTGTAAAGCTAAGCGGTGTTGAAATTGTCCTAACTTCTCATGAATTCGAATTGCTGTGGTTATTGGCTTCAAATGCTGGTGAAGTGCTCAGTCGAGAGCATGTCCATCAACATATGATAGGGCGTGAGTACGACGGGTTAGACCGCACGGTGGATGTTCGTGTATCACGCATTCGTAAAAAGCTCGGTGATAACAGTGATAAACCCTATCGAATTAAAACGGTATGGGGGCAAGGCTATCTATTTGTATCAGATGCGTGGGATATGTAATAAATGCAAGGTGTTAGGCTAGGTTAATGGGAAAGCTATTTATAAGCCTTTACGTGTATATTATTGCCTCCTTGTTTATTGTTAGTGGCGTTATAGAGCAGTTTTGGCCCTATGATGAATCTCAGCAAAGTGTATTGTTAGATGACGAATTCGGGCAGTCTTTATGGCTGCTTTCACAAACTCCAGATGGGCTTGAGCAGCTTAAACATAATTTTGATAGCCAAGTCATTGCCCAGCAAGATCTAGTGCTCCCACCTGAACAGCAAGCACAACTATTTCAAAACCATTACCTTTATTTATATGATAAACAGCAGCGTATCGTTTGGTATGTAACGCTAAATAATTCACAATTGCTACAAGTAGGCCCTGTGGGTGTTAAACACAGCAGCTCAGGGACTGTGTTACCGTATTTACTGGTGTTGTTTATTATAAGTTTACCAATAGGTTTGTGGAGCTTTTTGTTGTGGCGAGACTTTGCAAAGCTGAGTCATGCATGCGAGGCAGTGGGTGGCTCGCAAGACTTTCAATTAAGCCATGGCTCAAAGTCATTCTTCTTACCCATCACCGATACATTGCAAGTAATGCAGCAACGTATTGAGTTTTTACTTAGTGCTCAGCAAGAGCTCACTTCTTCTGTATCTCATGAATTTAGAACGCCATTAGCGCGGTTGAAGTTTGCTATTGCAATACTCGAGGATAAAACTCACGATACCAAAGCACAGCAGTATTTATCTGACATGCAAATGGATATTCATGAACTGGAGTCCTTGGTATCTGAAATGTTGGAATACGCCCGTTTAGATACACAGCAACCTAGTCTACAATTAGCCCCTTGCGATATCGTTGCATTAATTAAAACTAATATTGAAAAAGTAAACTTTGATACCCGTATTAAACTAACAACAACGCTCCCCACTCAATTTATTTACTTATGCGATAGTCATTTTATGTCGCGGGTGCTGCAAAACTTAATCAGTAATGCACTTAAACATGCCTCGAAAAGTGTACATATTAGTTTAAGTACTGCCGATGAAAAGTTACTGCTAGTGGTTGAAGATGATGGCCCTGGTATTGCCTTCTCTGAGCGCGAAAAAGTATTTAAGCCGTTTACACGCTTAGATAAAAGTCGTGATAAAAAAACCGGTGGGTTTGGGTTAGGGCTGGCGATAGTGAGTAAAATTGTGTCATGGCATAAAGGGCAGTGCACGATTGAAGACTCTACACTGGGTGGGGTTAAGTTTATTATTAGCTTAGACTAGTAAATTCCACACAATAAAAAAGCGCCGTAAAGGCGCTTTTTTGCGGTTTAAAACCAAAAAATCAACAAGTAGCAAATAGATAGACAGGCCACTTATAGAAAAGTTCTATTTTATTTACTATTTTTTTCTAGTAATGGCATCAACATTTGCTCTAAACCATTAAGCTTCACTTCGTACATCATTGCAAGTTGAGAGCCGAGCTTGCTATCAGGAAAGCCTTGCTGTTTAAACCACACTAAATAAGGCTCAGGCAGCAAAAGTAAGGGGCGTCCCGCATATTTACCAAACGGCATAATGGTATTAATGGCGACTTTAAGTTGTTGAGGATCCATTATTGACATCTTTTATGAGTAGAGGTGTTAAGTGTAAGGGATAATAAAGAAATAAAATAGGCTGTAACGGGCAAGTAACAGCCTATTGATAGAGGGAGTAGGCCCTCTAATTTGAGAATCTTATTGGTTAATTAAAAGCAAGGGGTCCAGTTGTGTATATTTTTATTTAAATACACACTTAGGTATTAGCTTTACTAAACCAACACAGACATTTTACCTTATTTTTAAACCAATAAAATACGCAGATGTAAAGGAATGTAAATGCAATCCATTTGCATCTAAACCCTATTAAGGAAACAGGGTTTGCTTTACATGCTCTGCAAAACCGCTACCTGCTTCTAAGTAAAAGTTGTAAGTAGAGTCTATTCCCATTTCTTCTAATTCTTTTTGCTGATCGGGGTAGTTGGCAATCGCCGTTACTTGTCCTTTATAACCCGATGCTTGTAATTGCTCTAAGGCAAAAATATTTTGCATGTGCTTAGGCATAGCTAGCATTACCATTTCAACGTGGGAGTGGTTAACACGTTGCCAAAAATCAGGATCGGTGGCATCGGCAATTAATACTCGGCGACCTCGCTTTACATGCTTATCAACTACCTCAGGCTTAATATCAATACCTGCAACAACATCCGGATGAGTTGCGTTTATTGTTTCATAGGCACCTGTGCCAATCCTACCCATACCAAAAATAACAATTTTTGTGTCATTTAAGTTTACTGGGAGCTCTTCAGCTAAGCGGGTTTTGCTTTCAAACTTTAATAAAAAGCGTTCAATTTTAACGTATAGCTCGTTAGAGCGTTTATTTAAAGGAGAAGCAATTACAAAGGTGATCGACACCGCAATCGCAATAACAGCAAGCCACTCAGAGGTAACCATGCCGGTAGATGCGGCAACTGCACACACAATCAAACCAAATTCGCTAAAGTTAGCTAGGCTAAATGCTGTTAACAAAGAGGTACGCGCTCGAAGTTTAAATAGGTTGGTTAGTATGTAATAAAGCAGGGTTTTAATTGGAATAATTAATACCAACACTAAAGCGACGACTAAGGAGTGGGCAGTAAGCTCTGCACTTAAACCAATGCTTAGGAAAAAGCCAACTAGCAATATATCTTTTAGGCTAAGCAATGACTTAGACAATTCACCGGCTTTTTTGTGTGGTGCGAACATCATACCTACTATCAAAGCACCTAAATCACCTTTGAGACCTGCAAATTCAAAGGCGTTATAACCTGCTACTAAGGCAAAGAAAAACCCAAATAGCGGCAGTAACTCACCATGTTTAGAGCGGTTTAACACCCAGTACATAACAGGGCGAAATAAAGGTAAGGCAATAATTAACCCTAAGGCCCAAATATTCGGCAACTTACCGGTACTGACCGCTAAAAATATAACCGCAAATATATCCTGCATAACTAAAATACCAATGGCTATTTTACCGTGCAGGCTTGCCATTTCACCGCGCTCTTCAAGGACTTTTACCGCAAATACGGTGCTTGAAAAGCTCAGAGCAAAACCAACTAACAGCGCACTTTGCCAACTTAAATCGACGAATAATGGCAGTGCAAAAACACCCAGTAGTAGCATAAAGCCACTAAATAAAGCGCTGCTTAGAATAATATGTAAGGTGGCCGGAGCCCAGACTTGAGGTTTTATTAAATTTGAAATTTTAAGCTTGAGGCCAATACTAAAAAGTAGCAGTGTAACCCCTAAAGATGCAATTGTTTCCAGCAATTCCGTGCTTTTATAACCCGCTAAATTAAGAATAAATCCAGCCATAAGAAAGCCGATAAGTGGCGGCAATTTTAGCTGGTATATACCAAAACCGCAGACGAAGGCGGTAGCAAAATAAATTAGTTCCATAGTTATTAATACCACTTTTTTAGGCACTGTAGTGTAGCGAAAAACAATGCTTATTGACAATTAATCTACTTATTTAACGCAGTTAGTTACGTGATAGTGAGTATTTATCAAATGATTGCTACTGTCAGTTTATGCAGAGGTAAAGTAGCTTCAATGTATAAAAAATGCACATATATGGCTGGTTTTATGGTAAACAGCATGTAAATAGCAGTTTTTCGCTGACAAGAGCTTTTAAATGTGGTTAAGATGCCATAACGAAGGAGTTTAAGCGTAAGCAAACATTAGAGTTGCTTAGCTTAAGGAGAAAATATGTTTAAAAAGATTTTAGCATCGGTAGGCATTGGTGCCGCCAAAGTAGATACTATTTTAGAGACCGAGCATCTTCAGCCGGGGCAATTATTTAACGCGCAAATTGTAATTACTGCAGGTGATGTGAGCCAAGAAATTACCGGTTTAGACTTAATGTTAGTTACCCGTGTCAAAGTGGCGAGTGAAGACGGTGATTATTTCACTAATCATGTGATTGACCAGTGGCGCATTACCGATATTGGTATTATTGAGCCCGGTGAAGTAAGAACTATTCCGTTTGAAGCCCGTTTACACTCTGAAACGCCTATAACTGAAATTAATGCAGGTTATAATCAATCTTATGTATGGTTAGAAACAGGCCTTGATATTGACCTTGCGCTTGATCCAACAGATAAAGACCATTTACACATTTATCCTAATGAAGCGGTTAAAACATGCATGCAAGCGATGGAAAAGCTTGGTTTTAGTTTAGTTAAAGCCGATGTAGAACAAGGCCATTTACGTGCCCCTACTTTTCAATCTGTATCAGGATGTTATCAAGAGCTTGAGTATCAGCCTAATAGCCGCAGTTTGTTTGGCATAAAAGAAATTGAGTTGTCGTTTATTCCTGAAGCGCATAAAACCCATGTATTGATTGAATTAGACAGGGCATTTAGAAGTGATGGCTATGTTGATTTAACCATAGAGCATGACCATGTTAATTTATCGCAGTTATGTGATCAGTTAGAGCGATTATTTGCTTAATCGCTTTAGGGGCTTACTTTAGGTAAGCCCCTGCAATAAAAAAGGTATTTAAATGGCGTTTAAATGTGAGCCATTCTCTGCGCTCGACTCCCAAACCCTGTTTTCAATCATGCGTGTACGTGTCGACGTATTCGTTGTGGAACAAGCATGTCCTTACCCCGAACTTGATGATCACGATATCGCAGACTCTACACGTCATGTCTATTTACTTGATGGGCTATCGGTGAATGCCTATGCCCGTTGTTATGAAAAAGATGCTCAGTACAGTGCGATAGGGCGTGTATTGGTTGCTCAATCACAGCGAAGTTCTGGATTAGGCAAACAGTTAGTCAATGAAGCAATAGCATGCTGTAAGGCGCAATGGCCGACTCGCGATATTTATATTGGCGCACAAACCTACCTACTGAATTTTTATCGCTCATTCGGTTTTGAATGTGTTGGTGATGAATATATAGAAGATGGCATACCCCATCAGGATATGATTTTAAAGCAGTAATATTGCTCCACTAAAAAGGCCCACTGATGTGGGCCTTTTTTATGCATCTTTTAACTAGCTTAGTAGGGAATGTAAGAATACTAAGCTAATGGCAATAGGGCATACAAACTTAGTATACCAAGGCCATATCTTCCAAAATAACGTATTATGCACCTCAGGGTTACCTTGTTGAATCGCTTTTAGTAGTGACGATCTGTACCAGATCCAACCTACAAATATACAGCACATAAGCCCTAATAAAGGTTGTGCAACTTTGGTTGTTAGGGTGATCACTAAGCCAAATAAAGTGCCTAGGTTACACACAATGGTAATGCTCACTATGGCAATTAAAGCGCCTATTAACCACGTTGCTTGAACACGTTTCATCGCAAAGCGCTCTACCGTGTACGACACTGGCGCTTCTAGCATGGAAATAGATGAAGTTAGTGCGGCAATACTCATCAATGCAAAAAAAGCAAAGCCAACAAATAAACCTACACCACCCATGCCATCAAATAAGGCAGGCAATACCTGAAATACGAGAGTATCTTCAGAGAGAAGTTTACCTGTAGTTGCAGAGAATATTTCAACACCTTGCGCTTGTGCCACATACATAGCAGGGATGATCAATAAACCCGCTACAAACGCTATAAACACATCAATTAAGGTTACATACGCGCCAAGGGAAACAAGGTTTTCTTTTTTACTGATATATGAGCCATATATAATCATCACACTGGTGCCCAGTGACAATGAAAAGAAAGCTTGGCCTAAGGCACTCACTAACAATGTAGGGTCAAAAATAGAAGAAAAGTCAGGGACTAAGTAAGCTTTTAACCCCTCAACAGCGCCTTCTTGAGTCATCACGTAGGCAATTAGGGCAAACAAAATACCGAGCAGAGCGGGCATTAAGCGTTTAGACCATTTTTCGATGCCGTTTTCTACACCGCGGCTGATAATAGCAACAGTTAAAATAATAAATAAAACAGTGAAAAGAATATTACGAGTAAGCGATTGCTCACTTAACCATAAAGAGGCGGCATCAGCGCCGACCAATGTGGTTACCGGTTCTAAAGTGGCACTTAACATCCAACCGGCAACAATGGCATAAAAACTTAAAATAAATCCAGCACATAAAATACCACCAAAACCGACAGCAAAGGCAAATTGCTTTTGCCATGGTCGCGTGGTTAATTTAGTTAATGAAGAGACCGCATTAGCTTGCCCATGGCGACCTATCATCAGTTCTGCCATTAAAGCGGGGTAGGCTAAAAAGAAAGCCAGTACTAAATACGCGACTAAAAATGCAGCGCCCCCATTACTTGCTGTTTGAGTCGGAAAACCCCAAATATTACCCAAGCCAACAGCTGATCCTGCCGCAGCCATTATAAAACCAAAGCGGGAGCTAAACTCACCTCTTACTGCACTCATATTATTCTGCTTCTCTATTTTTTCGACGCCGTGACAATCTACTGGAATTGTAATTAAATAAAAAGTGCTTATTTGTCTCTGTTGCACAATTATTGCGTTTTATTTAGCTGTATAAATAACACGTGCGTATTTTGATTATAAATAGCACAATTTTTTTAATTATATTTCGTTTATCAGCTGTATTGAGCATCTTTGCATTGTTGATTAATGTTCAAACTGAGCGATGGTTAATGTGAAACAGGCGCCTGAGAGTCGTTCACTTTTACTCACTTTTACGGTGCCATGATGCCAATCGGCAACTTTGGCGACGATTGCTAACCCCAAGCCATAACTATTATCACTGCGATTACGGTGGCTGCGTTCACGAAAAAATGGGCTAAATACTTTATGATTATTTTCTTGAGCAATGCCTGGTCCGTCGTCTGCGATGTTCACCACCAGAAAACGTTCTTGTACTGAAGCGGTTACTTGAATGCTGTGATTTGCAAAGTCGCAGGCATTATTAATTAAGTTGGTGATTGCTCTTGCCAGCCAATGTAAGTCAGCATAAACGGTATGATCATCACATTCTAAAGAAATATTAAGCGAGCGAGAGGTTATTCTAGGCTCAAGTTGCAATACAATATCACTTAGGTATTGTTTAAGGTTTGCTGATGAGTAAGTAAGCTTATTCGCATTTTGCTCTAAAGTAGCAAACGTTAAATAGCTTTTTAGCATTGACTCCATATGGTCTAAGTCGGTTTCCATGCGAGTTAAATAATGCTTTATTTTACTCTCGTCATGACTATCAAGAGCGGCGTCGACACCAAAGCGTAAGCAAGCAATTGGAGTTCTAATATCATGCGATAAGCTGGAGGCCATTAGCTTGTTTTCAGCAACTAGCTTTTCAATTTGACTCGCCATACGGTTAAAGGTCAGTTCCACATCTTTTATATAGGTAAATCGAGAGGGGGTAATACGCGCTTTAACATTACCAGATGCAAATTGCTTTGCTGCTTCGTTTAACACCGTAAGGCGCTTTGCTAAAGGGGTAATAATAAAACCCATAAAAACACATAAGCCAGTGTAAAATAATAGCGTTAAAATAATATCGTTTCGTTGTGTGGCCTCATAGGGTTTAT
The DNA here is from genome assembly GCF_000518425.1 of Pseudoalteromonas sp. 23_GOM-1509m. Lineage (NCBI taxonomy): Bacteria > Pseudomonadati > Pseudomonadota > Gammaproteobacteria > Alteromonadales > Pseudoalteromonadaceae > Pseudoalteromonas > Pseudoalteromonas sp. 23_GOM-1509m. Next base: position 240,503 of record NZ_KI912433.1, on the reverse strand, counting down.
CTAAACGCATGGTTAAATGATAAGGACTTAACTCATCATTTGTGTAGAGCATATAAAAGCCTTGCTCGTCTTCGAGTATTAATCCGCCTTGGGTTTGCATTTTATCTAATAGCGCTAAGGGCAGTGCCAGCGACTGATTTAATTTGTAGTTAAGTATAAGGTCAAAGTCAGCGGCGAGCTTTGTTACTTGTTGTGGGCGAGCATCGGGTTTTAGTGTCGTGAGCTGTTTACTTAACCCGACAATAATCTGGCTTTGAACGCTAAACTCATCCAAAGGCGCATGCGCTTGTTGGCTAAATGCATCAATAAGCCAACCTAAAACAATAATTGAAAGCAGCGCACTGCCTAGTAGTGAAATATAAAACTTTTTCATTGATGCTATTCCATAATAGGCTGGGTGTATTGAAGTGACTTTTATTACTATCGCGCTAATTATTTTAAGCACTCAGGCATTAAAACTTACCACGCTGTAGTCACAAACAAATAACCACGTCCCCAAATGGTTTTAATTTTTTCTGGTTTTTGTGGGTCATCATTAAACTTTTTACGCAAGGCAGAAATAAGCACATCAACGCTTCTATCTAGGCCATCATATTCCCTGCCTTTGGTTGCTTTAAACACCGCATCGCGGGAAACAACTTGTCCAGCATTACTGGCTAAGTAATGCAGTAATAAATACTCTGCGCTTGAAATGTTCACATCCTGTTGGTTAAGGGTAACGTTGCGTGACTCGGTATTAATACTTAATTGACCGATATTGATCATATTTGCTTGATCATCGGTTTTAGGCGTGTCGCTACTGTAGCGCAAGGCAGATTTAATGCGTGCAAGCAATGCGCGAGGGCGTACTGGTTTTATTATATAATCGGTAGCACCGACTTCTAGCCCAATGACTTCATCCATTTCTTCATCGCGGGCAGTAAGCATTATAATTGGGGCATGATAAAAGCTACGTAGCTCACGACATACACTAATACCATCAAGCCCTGGCAGCATAATATCGAGTAAAATAAGTTGTGGGTTTAAACGTTTTACTTGGCTTATTACCTCATCACCTCGATGACATACGTGTACAACATAGCCTTGCTCTGTTAAATACTCAGTGACCCATTGTGCAAGAGAAATATCATCTTCAACCAGTAAAATAGTACCGTAATTATCCATAAGCTTTCTTCGCATACCTAAATGATGTTTAGCTATCATAATGTTTATAGTGTGTGACTAAAATAACCGCCAACGCCGCTTTTTTTGCCTATTTTGATACACCCATTGTAATTTTACTTCTGTGACGGCAATGACTTGTGATGTATTACTGTCAAATAGTTCAAACGAAATACTTTGCGTTGAGTCAAAGGCATAATTAAACGAACCTTGTCGCTGTTTAAGCCAGCACTGCATAATGTACTTTGAGGTGGCATCGCGTAGACAATAATTCCCCACTTCTACTTGCTGCCATGACAAAACAACATCGGCGTAACAGTGACGTCCTTCACGTAAGGCCACACAGGTATCAGGTACTGCACTCAATTGAGCGGGTATTTGCACTGGGGCTGCCAGCAAAGAGCCTGAATAACTAAACAATAAACAGTAAAAAAATCTAAAGTACATAACGCACGCCTACCTTGGCTTTGTGTTGATATCCTTGGGAAATAATTGGGCTGTCATCAATTTCTTTTGAAAACCACGTCGTTAACCAGCCTGCTAAAAAGACCCAATCTTGGTTAATGGGATATTCAGCATGAAATTCAAACATAATACTGGTACTGGCATTGGTTTGATAAATAGGGCGAGTTGCGTTTGCTTCATCGCTATCAATACCAAAATAATAGTTTGTAAAATCTGCAGAGTAGGCACTTAGGCCAATACCAGAGCGAAACTCCCAATTACGCCAAGGCTGAATATGACTAAAAAATACGTTTGCCACCCAGCCATTATGAGCACCAGATATGTCATGTAAGTATTCAAGGGAAATTTGTGAGTTTTCAAATCGACGTGTTAATCGAAGGCCAGTATCAAAATCATAGTTACGTTTTTTGATACCGCGCAGTGGCTCAATAATGCCATCGTTATAAATACCTAAGCCTTGTTCGTCAAACCCGGCTTGCGAATTAGTACCTAATAAATCAAGGCCCCAATCGTATTTGTTAATTAAGCTATAGCCTAAAACAAGTCCACCGCTGAGTTGATTATGATCAAAATCAAGGTAAAAATTATCGTAAGAAACCGCAAGGCTTAAATCTAACTCGGCGCCAACATCATAAGAATTCATCCCCACCAAATAAGAATCTTCTATGTAATAACCAGCTCCTGCACTCCAGTCCCAGGCAAACCCTGTAGTGGGTTCCAATGTGTTATCGGCATAGTAACGATTGCTTGCTGTGCTCTGGCCACTAAAAATGAGCGCAAACAATAAGGCTGTACAACGGAAAAAATGTCTTTGTGGGAAATGCTTCATCCTTGGAACCTAAATTAGAGTTTGCTTAAAAGGGTAGTATATTGTCAAACTCTTGGCTAAATCTGTAAAAAAATGTAGCGGTCGTCCTGCAACTACTGAACTTTAATTTTATCGATAAGTATACTGCTTAAGTAAAATTGCATCATGGGAGTTAACGCGCTGATCTCAGTACGTGTACATGGCCCATTTAATTTAGTTAAACGACTCAGTTTAGTGATAGTTTTATAAGCAGGCGCCGTTACTTCATTTTTAAGTTCAGCACGCTTAAGCCGAGCCTGTTCGGTGTTATGTTTATGAATAAACGCAACAACCTCTAACTCGTTAGTGATCTTCTTTTCTTCAGTAAAGCTATAGATTAGGGGCTCACGGTGAAAGCTTGCACTATCTATTGATGATTTGGCAAACCACACTACATCTCCCGATGCTTTGTGTGTAAGGCGCATACTAACTTGTGCCAGTATATTTGCGCATTGTTGAGAAGGGAATTGCTGTGCTACTTTTGAAAACAATGAATAAGGTTTTTCTGGCTGCGCTAGGATGTACTTAGCATCATCTATAAACTCAAGGTCAACTTGATGAATAGCTAACGTGTAATCACTGTTATCGGTTGTGGTAACTTTTAGTTGTTTATCGTTAAGTGCTTGGCTAATTTGAGATACTAATGTGTCAGTGACACTTGCACGGTCTACGATTACTCTGACAGTCTGATTTTTTTTAATGTTATGTGCAGGTAATTGCACCGATTTTACTTTCGGTGAAGCATGCTCGGTTTCATATTTAAGTTGGTAAGTTTGACTCTTAAGCAAAGGTTTTGCAGGCATTGCTAAAGGTTCTGCAGGCTGCTTAACTATGGCACAACCTGAAGCTAATACAATAAAAAGTGATACAACTAAAAAACGCATAAATATTTTACATCCACTCAAAAGCCATTAATCGAACATATTGTACGTTAGTCCGAGCAAAAGTTCATGATATTATAGAGGCTGATTATGACTAAAAAAGAAAAATTAGCTAAGAATGAAGTATTTTAACTCCTTACCCTTTTATTTTTTTGCTTTATGTATTTTAGGGACGCATTTACAGGCAAGCGCAAGCACAGATCCTGACTGGGAAGCTTTTGTTAAAAATTATGGACGCTACGTAGAAAAAAAACTAAAAGTAAAAAAGATTCCGGGCGGAGCGCTTTCCATCGTCAACGCACAAGCGCGTGACTATATTCATACTATGGGGCATACCAAAGTTCGCAGTGGGCAAAAAATTAATCCACACACTCGGTTTCGTTTGGCCTCAGTATCTAAAACGTTTGCAGGGTCGTTAGCGGCAAAACTTGCAAATGAAGAACAACTTAATTTGTATTTTCCTGTTAGTCATTACATTCCTGAATTTAAACAAACCGACTACAAAGATGATTTAAAGGTTTTTCATATTTTAAGCCATTCTAGTGGGCTAGTACCGAATGCATACGATAATTTAATCGAATCGCGAATGGGGTATAGCGATATTGTAGAAAAGCTATTAAGTGTAAAACCCATATGCGAACCCGGTGACTGTTATGGCTATCAAAATGTCATGTTTAGTTTAATTGATGACGTGATTTTAAAAAGCACCAACAAAACTTATACTCAGTGGCTCAATGACGCATTTTTTATCCCTCTAAAAATGAACGATGCAAGCTTAGGCTACGATGCCATGGTGCAAGATAGTAACTACGCACACCCTCATGTGCGTGGGAAAAAGCGTTGGTACAGTGCCCGTTTGAAAAAGAATTATTATAAAGTCGCTCCGGCGGCTGGGGTAAACGCCAGTGCGTCAGATATGGCTATTTGGTTAAATGCGCAATTAGGGCAATATCCATCGGTATTATCCTTAGAAGCATTGGCCACGCAAACGCGTCCTTATACACATACTAAAAAAGAACGCTACAGACGAGTATGGCGAGAGCACATGAACGAAGCCTACTATGGGCTAGGCTGGCGTGTGTATGATTATGATGATGAAACGCTTTATTACCACAGTGGTTGGGTGCAAGGTTATCGCAGTGATTTGGTTGTGTTTCCACACTTAAATGTTGGCTTTAGCTTAATTTTAAATGCAGAAACTGGACTCATAAATGAGCTTACAACTGAGTTTATAAATCGTCTATTAGCATATAAACGAGAGAAGCAATAATGAACGCCCACATAAAAACATTGTTAATAGCATTATTATTTATTTGCCAACCCGCCTTTTCTGCCCCTGAACAGGTTTACTTGTTTCGACATAGCGAAAAACAAACAGGGGAAAATCCATTTCTAACTGCCCAAGGCCAAGCGCGTGCTGAGCACTTGGTTTCGTTAGTTAACACCTATCCAAACATAACGTTATTCAGCAGTAACTATAACCGTACCCTAAACACGGCAGCGCCATTAGCCGCGTATTATAATATTAAAGTTATTACCTATGATGCTGCTGATCTAATGACATTGAAAAAACAATTATTAGCACAAAATGGCGTTGTGGTAGTAATAGGGCATAGTAATACCACACCGCAGTTGGCTTCATTATTGAGTAACCAAGCTATTGAAAGTATGGATGAGAGTCAGTACGGGCATTATTATTTAGTGGGTAAACTAGAAAATAATAGTTATGAAGTTAAAACGCTGACAATGGGTTTTTAAGCAGGCATAAAAAAACCAGCAATGGCTGGTTTTTTTGTTTTACCTTTAAATGGCCTTATTAGCCACGAGGTAATTGAATTTTTTTCTCAGGGCTTTGACGATAAAGCACAATCGTATGACCGATAGTCTGTAATTTAGTAGCCCCTGTTTCGCGAACAATAGCATCAAAAATAAGCTTTTTGGTTTCACGATCGTCTGTTGGCACCTTCACTTTAATTAATTCGTGAATTTCTAGTGCGCTTTGGATTTCAACTACTACGCCTTCGGTTAAACCGTTAGAACCTAGTAAAACTACAGGCTTAAGGCTATGCGCCTGACCTTTTAAAAACTGCTTTTGTTTGTTTGATAATGTCATGATATTACAAATTTTGCTGAATATGGCTTGAATTAAGGGTATTCTAACGCCATCTAGAGAATATTACTAATTAGTTGCGTGTTAATTTATGACAAATAAAAAACAGTCAGCCAGTTCACAACGTTGGCTTAAAGAACATTTTGATGATAAATATGTTCAAGAAGCGCAAAAAAAAGGCTGGCGCTCTCGAGCTGTTTTCAAATTAGACGAAATCCAAAACAAAGATAAGTTATTGCGCCCAGCGATGACCGTTGTTGATTTAGGCGCAGCCCCAGGGAGTTGGTCACAATACTTAGCTGAAAAAGTGGGTGACAAAGGCCAAGTGGTTGCGTGTGATATTTTACCTATGGACTCTTTAGCGGGCGTTGACTTTTTACAAGGCGATTTTCGTGAAGAAGCGGTACTTGATGCATTGTTAAAACGCATTGATGGTAAAAATGTAGATGTGGTATTGTCTGATATGGCACCTAACATGAGTGGCAATAACTCGGTTGATCAGGCAGGCAGCATGTACTTGGTTGAGCTTGCACTTGATATGTGCAACCAAGTTTTAAAGAAAAATGGCGCGTTTATTGTTAAAGTATTCCAAGGTGAAGGCTTTGATCAATATTTGCAAGATGTACGTAATAGTTTTAAAGCAGTGAAGATACGTAAACCGGATGCCTCGCGTCCCCGTTCTCGGGAAGTATATATAGTAGCGACTGGATACAAACTGTAGTACAGTTGCTTGGCGTTTAGTTGAATTTAAATTAATTGGATACAAGAGGTTAACCCCTTGAGCGATATGGCGAAAAATCTAATACTCTGGCTGGTTATTGCAGTAGTGCTTATGTCAGTATTTCAGAGCTTTAATGGCGGCGATCAAGTTGATCGTCAAACAAGTTACAGTCAATTTGTAAAAGACGCCCGTAGCGGCTCTATACAAGAAGTGTCCATTGAAAGTGGTAGTGGCACAATTACTGGCATAAAAAATAGTGGCGAGCGTTTTCAAACCATTATGCCTATTTATGACAAAGACATTTTAAATGATTTGTTAAAAAGCGATGTGAACGTTAAAGGTGTTAAACCTGAAGAGCAATCGTTTTTAGCAAGCATTTTTATTTCTTGGTTCCCTATGATCCTGCTTATTGGTGTGTGGATTTTCTTCATGCGTCAGATGCAAGGTGGCGGTGGCAAAGGCGCCATGTCATTTGGTAAAAGTAAAGCCCGCTTAATGAGTGAAGATCAAGTCAAAACGACCTTTGCTGATGTAGCTGGTTGTGATGAAGCCAAAGACGATGTAACCGAGCTGGTGGACTTTTTACGTGACCCTTCTAAGTTTCAAAAATTAGGCGGTAGTATTCCTAAAGGCGTACTTATGGTCGGTCCTCCAGGTACAGGTAAAACATTACTTGCTAAGGCTGTTGCTGGTGAAGCAAAAGTACCGTTCTTTACTATTTCGGGTTCTGACTTTGTTGAAATGTTTGTAGGTGTAGGTGCATCACGTGTACGTGACATGTTCGAACAAGCTAAAAAAGCAGCTCCTTGTATTATCTTTATCGATGAAATTGATGCGGTAGGGCGTAAACGTGGCGCTGGTATGGGGGGCGGCCATGATGAACGTGAGCAAACTCTAAACCAAATGCTTGTTGAAATGGACGGCTTTGAAGGTAATGAAGGTATTATCGTTATTGCTGCGACAAACCGTCCTGACGTACTAGACCCTGCGTTACTTCGTCCTGGTCGTTTTGACCGTCAAGTAGTGGTCGGTTTGCCTGATATTCGCGGTCGTGAACAAATTCTCAAAGTACATATGCGTAAAGTGCCATTAGGCGATAACGTTGAAGCGGCCGTGATTGCACGTGGTACACCAGGATTCTCGGGTGCTGATCTCGCTAACCTTGTAAATGAAGCGGCTTTGTATGCTGCACGTGGCAATAAACGTGTTGTTAGTATGGCTGAATTCGACGCTGCGAAAGATAAAATCATGATGGGCGCTGAGCGCAAGACCATGGTTATGAGTGAGCAAGAGAAAGAAATGACAGCTTACCATGAAGCTGGCCACGCAATTGTAGGTCGTATGGTGCCAGAGCACGACCCGGTTTATAAAGTATCTATTATCCCACGTGGCCGAGCGCTAGGTGTGACTATGTATTTACCAGAACAAGATCGTGTTAGTCACTCTAAAGAGCTTTTAGAATCAATGATTTCAAGCCTTTACGGTGGTCGTATTGCTGAGGCAATCATTTATGGTGAAGACAAAGTAACCACGGGTGCAAGCAACGACATTGAACGTGCCACTGATATTGCGCGCAAGATGGTGACTCAGTGGGGCTTAAGCGAAAAATTAGGTCCATTACTTTATGCTGAAGATCAAAGTGAGATGTACATGGGTGGCGGCGGTGGTCGCTCTATGAGCATGTCTGATGAGACGGCGAAAGTAATTGATGCAGAAGTACGTTTATTCTCAGACCGCAACTATCAACGTGCAGAATCAATATTGAAAGAAAACATTGATATTCTGCATGCAATGAAAGATGCATTAATGAAGTATGAAACCATTGATGCGAAGCAAATTGATGATTTAATGGCTCGTCAGCCTGTACGTGAACCACGTGATGCGCATGATCGTCATGAAGCTAAACCAGAAAAAGAAGATGTTTCTAAAGACAAACCAGTTGATGAAGTACAAAAACCAGCTGATGAATCTAAAAAAGATGAAACAAACCTTGATGATAAAGCTGAATAATCGTTAAAATAACGTATCCAAAAGCCCCGAAGTTCGGGGCTTTTTTGTATCAGTTTGATGTTAATAACCAAAATTATCACATATTAAGGTTAGCGATGAATAATAAAATTAACCTTGCGCGCGGCCGAACGCTTGATTTTGCAGAGCCTGTGATTATGGGGATCGTGAACGTTACCCCTGATTCATTTTCTGATGGCGGTCAGTTCTTAAATACAACTGCCGCGCTGAGTCATGCGATGCAATTACTTGATGATGGTGCGACCATTTTAGATATCGGTGGCGAGTCAACACGCCCAGGCGCACCTGATGTTAGCCTTGAAGATGAGCTAAAGCGTGTTATTCCTATTATTAAAGCTATTCGTGAGCAAAGTGACTGCGTTATTTCAATCGATACCAGTAAAGCTGAGGTGATGCGCCAAGCGATTGAAGCCGGTGCTGATATTGTCAACGATGTACGGGCATTGCAAGAACCCGGCGCAATCGATGTGGTTGCACAGTTTCCTGAGGTAGCAGTGTGTTTAATGCATATGCAAGGGCAACCTCGTAGTATGCAACACGCTCCTCACTATAATGACTTAGCGGGTGAGATAAACGATTTTTTTAGCCAGCGAATAGCCGCATGTGAAGCTGCTGGCATTAAACAAAGCCAGTTAATTTTAGATCCTGGTTTTGGTTTTGGAAAAACACTAAAGCATAATTATCAAATATTGGCTCAATTTAACGATTATGCAAAATTGGGACTTCCTTTGCTCGCGGGATTATCGCGTAAGTCAATGATTGGTAAATTATTAAATAGAGACACAGACGATAGATTGGCAGGCAGTTTAGCTGGAGCACTGATCGCCGCACAAAACGGTGCACACATTATTCGTGTGCATGATGTAAAAGAAACCGCAGATGTGCTTGGCGTATATCAAGCCTGCAAACAAGGAGTACTTTAAATGAAAGAAAGAAAATATTTTGGCACGGACGGTGTGCGTGGTTTAGTAGGTCAAGGTCCTATTAACCCAGAGTTTGCGATGAAATTGGGTTGGGCCGCAGGGCGTGTACTCTCACTTCATGGCACTAAAAAAGTCATTATAGGTAAAGACACTCGTATTTCAGGTTATATGCTTGAGACTGCCCTAGAGGCTGGATTAATTGCAGCAGGTATTGATGTTATTCTTTTAGGGCCGATGCCAACGCCTGCAGTTGCTTATTTAGCGCAAACGTTTCGCGCTGAAGCGGGGATAGTGATTAGCGCATCTCATAATCCTTATTACGATAACGGCATTAAGTTTTTCAATGGCCAAGGTTTAAAGTTAGATGATGAGGTAGAGCTACAAATTGAAGCGATGCTTGACGAGCCTATGACCTGTGTTGCTTCTGACAAGTTAGGTAAAGCAACACGTTTATCTAGCGCTGATGGCCGTTATATTGAATTTTGTAAAAGCCAGTTTCCACAAGGATTGTCCCTGGAAGGAATTAAAATTGTTTTAGATTGTGCTAATGGTGCTACATACCATATTGCTCCTTCTGTAATGCGAGAGCTTGGTGCAGAGGTGATCACCCATGCATGTGAGCCAAACGGTGTAAACATTAACCATGAATGTGGCGCAACCCATGTTGATACATTAAAGCGTAAAGTACTAGAGCATAAAGCGGATGTCGGTATCGCCTATGATGGCGACGGCGACCGTGTGATGATGGTTGATCATAATGGCCGCGTATTCGACGGTGATGATTTGGTTTATATTATTGCTTGCCAAGCTGCACAAGATGACAATTTAGGCGGTGGTGTTGTTGGCACGGTTATGTCGAATATGGGACTTGAAAATGCGTTAAAAGCAAAAAACATTGCTTTTGCTCGCAGTAAAGTCGGTGATCGTTATGTGATGGAACTGCTGCAGCAAAAAGGCTGGAAAATTGGCGGTGAAAGCTCAGGCCATGTGTTGAATCTAGATTTAATCAGCACGGGTGATGGCATCATCTCAAGCTTACAAGTGCTTGCTGCTATGGTAGCACAAAATCGTACACTTCAAGACTTAGGAGCCGGTTTTACTAAGTACCCAATGAAAATGATTAACGTACGTTACACTGCCGGTACTGATCCGACCCAAGCACCCGAAGTGCTCGCTGCAGTTGCTGAAGTAGAGCAAAGCTTAGCAGATAAAGGGCGCGTATTACTGCGTAAATCAGGCACTGAGCCTGTAGTACGAGTAATGGTTGAAGCTGAGCAAGAAAAAATAGTAATAGATAGTGCACAGAAAATAGCAGCGGTTGTCGAATCTATGAGCAAACAAACTGATTGATAACAATAACCTCTTGTAACTTTGGGCGAGTCGAGTTAATATCTCGCCCGCTTTCTAATGTGGAGTGGAAAAATGGCAGCACGCAAAGCGATGGTCGCAGGCAACTGGAAAATGAATGGTTCATTAGAACTCGTTCAACAACTGTCTGATGCTATTAACGATGTTAAATCTTCTGAAGTAAACATTGTTTTATTTCCTCCGTTTCCTCTAGTCCCAGCAATGGTTGCAAGTGGTGTAACAACAGGCACGCAAACAGTGTCTGAAAATACCCCAGGTGCATTTACTGGTGAAGTAGATGCCGAGCTAATTAAGCAGCTCGGTGCGAAATATGTACTGGTTGGTCACTCTGAACGACGCAGCATATACAAAGAAAGCAATGATACCGTTGCTGCAAAATTTGCTCGCGCGCAACAAGTAGGTCTAACGCCTATTTTATGTGTTGGCGAAAGCGAAACAGAGCAAGAAAGCGGTCAAACAGAACAAGTAGTTGCTGCTCAGATTGACGCGGTAATTAATAAATTAGGTGTAGCAGCACTAAAAGAATCTGTGATAGCATATGAGCCCGTTTGGGCTATAGGCACAGGTAAGACTGCATCGCCTGAACAGGCACAAAGTGTTCACAAATTTATCCGTGACAAAATTGCTGCACTAGATAGCGATTTAGCACAAGGGCTAACCATCTTATATGGTGGTAGCGTTAATGAAAAAAATAGCGAATTATTATTTGCGCAAACAGATATAGACGGCGGCCTAATTGGAGGCGCAAGTTTAAAAGCAGAATCATTTACTGCTATCTGCAATAGTGCAAAAGGGACCGTATAAGATGTACGAAATTTTATTAGTAGTGTATTTAATTGTAGCTTTAGCGCTTGTTGGTATGGTTTTGATCCAACAAGGTAAAGGTGCGGACATGGGGTCATCATTTGGTGCCGGCGCATCGTCTACAGTTTTCGGTTCTTCTGGGGCTGGGAATTTCATGACGAAAACGACAACGGTATTAGCTACAATCTTTTTTGTGCTTAGTATTGTGTTAGGTAACCTAACTGCCGGTCAAATTAAAAAGACTGACGAATGGGAAAACCTAGAAGCGGCTCCAGCTGTTGAAACAGTGACTCCAGTTGAAGAAGATGTGCCAGTCACATCAACTAAAGAGCAAAGCTCTGACGTACCAAATTAATTTAGTTTTAAATCGTTAAGTTGTTTATTTCCCTCAAATAAACATGCAGACTTAGCACTAAGCAATAGCTTAAAAAATGCGGATGTGGTGGAATTGGTAGACACGCTACCTTGAGGGGGTAGTGCTTTCGGGCGTGGGGGTTCAAGTCCCCCCATCCGCACCAAATACAAAAACCAGTAACAGCAATGTTACTGGTTTTTTTGTGCCTAAAATTTAAAATATTAAACAACTCTTTTAGGATTAATGTTGATCATTGAGTAGAACACTCTATATTTCAATTGTTAGTGTTTACAAAAGAATATTACGGTATATTTAAATTTATGTATAAAAAGCGTCTAAAGTTAAAAATAAAGTTAACATTTATGCATCTTAAGCCGATAATAACTATAGATAATTAAACGGAGTAAATGAATATGGCTTCAGGTTTCTCTTTTAAAAACCTCAGCATTACTAAAAAAATACATGCAATTACATCTATAGCGATCATCGCATTCTTAGTAATCGTTTTGGTTAACTACTTTGCCATGAACGAAAATCGCATATCACTCAATGAAATGGAGAAATCGTCTTATAAAGTAGCCAAATTAACCTTGGCTAACGTAAGTATTTTAGAAAAATTAGATGAATTATACACTCAGGCTGTAACCTTTGGTGAGCAAGACTTAGTAACAAAGGCGAGTGAAACCTATGCGCAGTTGGTTACTAATCTTGGTGCGATTGAGGCAATTAATACCTCTTATATTGATAATGATACAAAAACACGACTAGCTAATTACGAAAAAATATCTGCAACTATTGCCAATGGTATGGTTAATGGCACGGCAGATTTCAGTAAAATTCAACAACAAGCTCAGCTTAAAACAAGCCTATATGAAGCCGTATTAACCAGCTTTAAAAACGCACAACAAAAAGCAGATGCTCGCTTTTTCGAACTGGTGGCCAATACAAAAGCACGTTCTGATGATGCACTTAATCTGATGTTAGTTGTTGCTGTTGTATCGCTAACCCTTTTGTTACTAATGGCCATTTGGATTGCGCGTAATATCGGTTCATCAGCCAGTGATGCCGCTAATAATTTAAGCCTTTTGGCAAGTGGTAAAGGGTCGTTAAGTACCAAGCTTGCTGTTAACTCAGAGGATGAAATAGGACAGGTATCTATAAACTTTAATGCTTTTATTAGCCTGCTTAGAGAAACCGTTTTAGAAGTCATCGCGGTATGTGAACCGTTAATGGAAAATTCAACCCGTCTTGTACAAGGGATGGAGCGAGCGGAGAGAGCGACCACCAAACAAACCACCGATGCAGATGTTGTTAAACAGTCGATGGAAGAAATGAAGCAAAGCGTGGGTGATATTTCACAATCAGCTGCAAGCGCATCTAATGCCGTGCAAACCGCAGAAAAAGAAGTAGATCAAAGCCGAATACAAGTAAAAATGTCTGTAAATGCGTCGCGAACGCTAAGTGATGAAATTAATATAGCGGCCAGCACCATTAATAAGTTAGCTGATGACACTAAAAATGTATCGCAAATATTAAATGTAATTACATCCATTGCCGAGCAAACAAACTTATTAGCCCTAAATGCCGCAATAGAAGCTGCACGCGCGGGTGAACATGGCCGAGGCTTTGCCGTGGTTGCAGATGAAGTCCGTGAGCTTGCCTCTCGTACGGCGCAGTCAACTAATGAAATACGTGAATTGTTAAGTACATTAAGTGTGGCAGCTAATGAATCTGTAAGCGCGATGACCTCTGCAAGAGATATGGCAACCGATAATGCTAGTGCAGCAGAGCAAACCGGTGTTTCGATTGAAAAAATTGCAGAGCAAATACTAGAAATTAATGGCATGAACTCGCAAATTGCAGCTGCAACAGAAGAGCAAACCTCTGTTGCTGCAATGGTTGTAGACAACGTATCTAATATGCATGTTTCATTTGAAGATACTATGAGCTCACTAAAAGCAGTAAGAGATGTGGCTAAAAACTTACATTACCTTTCAGATAACTTATTAGATGCAACTGCTAAGTTTAAAATTGAGTAGTTGCTAAAGCACATTACTTTAACGTTTTATGATTTTGTAAAACGTTAAGGGATAAAAAAGCCCGCAATAAAGTATTTATTGCGGGCTTTTATTTTAATTTAGCAGATTAATACTTACCCACTACTTTAACTTTATCACTTACTTTGGCGCTATCGATATAGCCAATTGCATCTGCATTAGCAGCGACAAAATCAATCACAGCTTGGTCATTATCAAGTTTACCCGGCGGTGTGCCTTTACCTGTAAATACGAGCTTTGACCAATAGGCATTTAATTGACTACCCGATTTACCAACAAGTTTGTCGTTAAATTCATCAGCGACTGCAGTGCCATTTTGATTAACAGGATTAACTTTGGTGCCATCGGCAAACGATTTGCTCTTGCCAAGGTATATTTTTTTAATATCGTCTTGGCTTACTGCATTAGCATTCGCAGGGTTAATGATGACTGCAACTTCAGCAAAAACTGCTGAGCTACATAATGTTAGCATGCTGGCTAAAATTAATTTTTTCATGATTCGCTCCAATTAAAATACTAAATCAACGCCAACGGCCACTACGTCGGTTTCAGTATTTGTTATGTCATCTTTTAAGCGGCTAAAGTCTACTTTTAAGGCAGCCATTGGGTGGAAATCATAACGAGCACCAATAGTGTACACATTACTTTTTGCTTTAGAGCCTTCCAAAACTTGGTTAAGGCCAGCATTTAATTGCGGCACAGTTGGGATTGCATTATAACGATTACTGTCATGCTCATCATCGTTATTTTCATAGGTTAAATGAACAAGCCATTCATCCATACGGTAGCCTAAAGATGTGTAATATTGAGTTTGCTTAGCGAGCGCACTGTTATCTACTTCAAACTGTGTGTATTCAGCGTCAAACAAGATATTATTGTAATCAATTGAAAAGCCAAGCGCTAAAAATGCACCATCGTCTTCGTCAATAGCAATACTGTTAGCTTGGTCAACAAAACCTGAGTTACGAAGGGCTTGTTCTAAGCCGTTAAGGGCCATACCTTCGGCCGTATCATTTTCAATCTCAATACTCGTTTCGGCAACAAAGTAAGCAGCGCGAGCACTGAACCAATCGTAACTTAATGTCCAGTTTAACCCTGCAATATCATTAAGCTCGGTATCACCATTTACAGATACTACGGCAATATTATCGTCGAAGCTGCCGTAAATAACCTGTAGAGTAGAGTCCCAATCACCAAGCTGAGTTGTATGTAATAAGCTTAGGCCTTCATAGGTTGAAAAAGGTAAGTTATATACAGACTGAGGTGGGCGCACCCAACGGTAGGTATAGCCAACATCTAAAAAGTCAGAGTAACGATAAAACGGTGCACGCATTTTACCAGCACTGATCTGTAATTCGTCAGATATCTCATAAGTTAAGTATGCCCATTCAAAATCGGCATCAAAATCATTTTCGCCGCGAGCCACTATTTGGGCTGTAGCGGATAGCTTCTCTTGCAAATCAGCAGTTAGCTGAAGAGCAAATACGCTTTCATTTTTGAATGAAATATCATCATCATATCCATATAAAGTTTGATCACTATCGAGCGACTTACCACCGACAATAGAAGCAAACCCATTAATACGAACTTCAGCACTCGCGTTGCTTGTGGCAAGTGCGCAACAAATTGCTACTGCTACAGATAGTTTTTTCATTGTGTATCCTATTTAATTTCATGTGTATCCCGCTGCAGTATAAGATGAGTATTAACTTTTTTCTAATTAAAATTAATAAATTAAGTACTTTTCACTACCTTTTTGCAACAAGAACACATGGCTGTGATTGAAAATTAAGGCTTTTATATTTTAAGGTAATGTAACTAGCTGAGTTTTTTGAATTATTTATGATTAGATAATATTTACTGCAGTACGTATTAAGTAGTAATTATTTTTTAAGTTATAAACGTGAATTTATATTTTTTAGGTTATTTTGACACCAACGAATTGCTTGCTGTTTATTTTTGACCGCTATTTTTTTATAAATTTTATGTAAGTGCACTCTCACCGTCGCTTCACTTATAAATAAACTATCAGCAATAGCACTGGAATGAAGTCCGCTAAAGAGTAGATTGAGTACTTTAATTTCTTTATCGGTTAGGTTAGTTGTTTGCAAAGCGTTTTTTTGCTCTGTATCGAGCATTTGGCGCATCCAAATGTCACTAATGGTCCGTGGAAACCACAATTCACCTTGTTTAATTGCATCTAACCCTCTATTGAACAACTCTTCACTAGTATCTTGATAAAAAAGACCTTTTAAATTTGGCCATTCTTTGAGTGAAGCCGCATCGGTATTTTTAGGGATATTAAAAATAACGAGCCCTTGGTAATTATTTGTATGAATAAATTGGTTTAAAAGTTCGTAATTAGTAAGAGAATTTAGGGCTGAGTAGCATACCAACAATATGTCGTTATTCAATGTAGTAAAAAATAATGGATTATAGTGGTTGTTGTTAAAAAGCATGTTAGCTGATTGTGAGGTCTGTTTTTTTGTCATGCTTTTCACCTAAAAATGGCTTTACTGTAGACTTAAATATAAAGGGTCTTTGGATATTGTCATAATCTCATGTAGCTTTAATGTATTTTTCACAATAAATTATGTGTGCGATTTATGCACAACATGGCTGCTGGCTAATGTTAAAGTCTTAATTTAAAACCAAAGTTGCGTCATTATTGAGATAATTAGTTCAGATTAAAAACTGAAAATTAATTTTTTTGTATAAACTAAAGTTAAATATACATTTTGTAACTTTTATGTAATACAATACACTCCCAGAGGAAAGATGCATCTAAGCATCTTTTTTTATGCCTACAGTTTATGTTTATACAACATATAACGCATAATTAAATTAATACCCTTTGGAGAAAACCTTGAAATTACGCACCCTCTCACAGTTAAGTTTAGCGGTTATTGCAGCCCTAACAACTTCCGTAAATGCACAAGAAGCTAAAACCACTGCCAAACAAGACGCGTTTGAAAAAATTGAAGTTACAGCACGTAAACGTACCGAGAGCTTGTTCGAATCTCCAACTGCAATTACATCAATAGGCGCTAACCTTATTGATAAAGCCAATATGGGTAACTTAGAAGACATTGGCAAATACGTTCCTAACTTAAACATTACTCGTTATGGTGTTGGTAACGCGGCACATGCTTCTGTATTTATTCGCGGCATTGGTTTACAAGATCACATTATAACAACCGATCCCGGTGTAGGTGTTTACCTAGATGGCGTTTACCTAGGTCGCCAAATGGGGTCTAACTTATCGCTTCCTAATGTTGAGCGAGTTGAAGTTTTACGTGGACCACAAGGCACGCTTTATGGCCGTAATACATTAGGTGGTGCAGTAAACGTAATAACTAAGCAGCCTGGTGATGAAGGTATTTTAACGACAACTGCTAAAGTGGGTAGCCGTGGGCGTATTGCTGGCGATATTTACTTTAATAATGCACTAACCAATGATTTAAGCATGTCAGCCAGTGCGTCATACAAACAACGTGACGGTGTAGGTACGGCGGTAAATTTAGCTAACCCTGAAAAAGAAATTGGTGAAGAGCAAGAGTTTAGTGGTCGTATCGCGCTTAAATACGAAGCCACCAGCGACTTAGCGTTTACTTTCTCATTAGATGGGGTTGATAATGAATCAGGTCAATCACCTTATACTATTGAACTAACAGATTCATTAGATTCAAATGATGTATTCAATGGCGATTTCCCATTATTAACTGAAGACTTAATTCCATCGAATCCAGATGATTTAGGCACAACAGTTGCCGGTATTGAATCAACCTCATATTCAGGTTGGGGTACGTCATTTACCGCTGATTGGGCAATTAATAACACGTATACAACTAAGTTTATTTCAAGCTACCGCACTTCTGAGTATGAAGGCGGCTTAGATGATGATGCATCACCACTTAACTTATCTGAGTTCCCAGAAGTAGGCGGTGCAGATCAATACTCTTTTGAAGTTCAGTTAAACGCAACGTTTGATAAAATGGACTTTGTATCGGGTCTATACTTCTTTAATGAAGATGGTTTTACTCGCTCAGAAGATTTTGTATTTAGCCCGTTTAACACGCCAAATGGTCTGTTAAATGATGGAGTTACTCCGTCATTTGGTGGCTTTGGACTTTTTGAAATCAATCAAGAAACAAATTCATACGCAGCTTACATTAACGGTAGTTACGATTTAACAGATGATTTAACAATTGGCGGTGGTCTTCGTTACTCAGAAGATAAAAAAGACGCGAATGCGATTTTCCCAAGCTTTTCAGAGCGTAAATACATTAGTGCAGACTTTAATGCAGTGACATGGGATATTAATGCTTCATATCAGCTTAGCAATAATATGAATGTGTACGGCCAAGTACAAAAAGGCTATCAAACAGGTGGTTTCCCGCCGCGCCCATTTGGTGGTCCAGATCAGTTTGTATCGTTTGATGAAACCAAAGCAGTTAACTACGAAATTGGTTTAAAAGGCCAAGTACATGAAAATGTGTCTATGATGCTTGCGATGTTTGTTACCGACTACACTGACTTAGCACTACCATTTTCAGACCCAACTGCTGGCGGTGGCTTTGTCACTATCGTTGAGAATGCAGGTCAGTCTAAAGCGCAAGGTATTGAACTTGAAACCACAATTGCAATAACTGATGACTTTACTATTCGCAGTGCGGTAGGTTATTTAGACTCAGAGATTACCGAAGTCGCCGAGGGCGTACAAGGTATTGGTAAAGGTGATTCACCAGCATTGACTCCGCGTTGGACAGTGATGGTTGCGCCTTCTTACTTTGTAGATTTAAGTAATGGTGGCACAGTTGCATTGAATGCAAATTACTCATACCGCAGTGAAATGCAAGGTCAATCAGTTTTCAATAAGAGTGAAACGATTGATTCGCGTGAGCTAGTAGGCTTTAATATTTCTTACACTAACCCATACGGTGATATGGAAGTGACGTTATATGGCGAAAACGTATTAAACGAAGTTTACGATGTAGGACGTCTACAGCAAACTGGCTTTGTTGGCGTTATGCGCAGTAATGATCGTAGTGAGTTTGGTTTAAAATTCAAAAAAGACTTTGAACTATAATCTATATTTTACTTTAAAAGTAAAACAAAAAAGGTAAGCCATGGCTTACCTTTTTTTATGGTTAAAAATAATTAACCTTCTTTATGTTCTTTACGTGCCTGCTCAATTTCTGCGGCAATTTCACGTGCTTTTTGCTTGGTTTTTTCAGTCAGCTCGCCAGCCGCTTCTTTGCTTTTAATCCATGCATCAACAGCTACTTCTTTGCCGTCGTCGTACATGTCTAAGCCCATTTCTTTACTCTCTTCAAGTAGCTCATTTAATGATTCATCATTTTTAAGCTCATTGGTTTTTTCCTTTACTTCATTCCAAGTTTCATCAAGCTTTTCTTTCACTTGAGCGCTTGTTTCTTTTGCATCTTGTTTTACTTCGTTGGCATCTTCACAGCCAGTTAACGTAATTAAAGTGCCTAATAAAGCTAAACCTGCTAATTTCTTCATTTACTATCTCCTTTAGAGAAAATTATATTTCAGGGGTAACTATACAACAATGAAAATGAACATAGCTGTAACAACACGATTAAGTTTTAAATTAATGGACGAACATGATTGGCCGCAATTATACGAGCTCGATCAAGACCCAGCCGTTATGCAGTATTTAACACAAGGTAAACCCACTTCGCTTGAAGAGATAAAAACAGTCAGTATTCCTAGAATGCTTGCTTATCGTAACGAGCAACAAGGGTGGGGGTTATGGCAAGTAACCTTGCGTGAAAGCAATACCTTTATAGGATGGGTGCTTGTTCGGCCGATGGGCTTTTTTTCAGATACGCCTGATTTTAGTGATATTGAAGTGGGCTGGCGGTTTAAGCAAGCGAGTTGGGGCAAAGGGTATGCTATCGAAGCGGCAGGCGCTATTTGTTCAGAGCTTGAAAAACAACGCCAAGTAAAGGCAATTAGCGCTACAGCACTGACCTCAAATGTTGGCTCAATTAATGTTATGAAAAAACTCGGTATGCAGCTTAAACATTATTATATTCATACAGAGGATGGCTCAAATTTAACAGCCGTACTTTATTCAAAGTCATGTGGATAATCTAACAACAATCCTAAGCTCTTTAAATGTGGCGTATAAATATTGACCTAGTGTTTGTTACTGTGCATTAATGTTTGCCATCAATGTATAAAAATAACCTAAGGATATGGGATGGGATCACTTTTTTCACCACGCAAGCTAATTATTAGCAGTGTCTTAATAATACAAGTAGGCTTTTTTAATGTAGCGGCTAAACAAAGTGCGGTGGCGATGCCCGACACATTTAGTGCGCACGCTGCAAAAGCCGTGTTAGAGCAAGGCGGCAACGCGATTGATGCAGCTATTGCTGCTCAGTTTGTATTAGCCGTTACGCTCCCCGAAGCGGGTAATATTGGTGGCGGTGGGTTTATGCTTATCCATAAAGATGGAAAAGGTGATTTTATAGATTACCGCGAAACCGCGCCCAGTGCCGCGCATCGCGATATGTATTTAGATGAGCAAGGGCAAGTAATTGAAAATAAATCTATTTACGGCATACACGCTAGTGGCGTGCCTGGCAGTGTCGCAGGGATGTGGTTAGCCCATAAAAAGCATGGTACGTTACCGTGGAAAGCGTTAGTGCAACCTGCGGTAACATTAGCAGAGCAGGGCTTTGTTGTGCCTGAAAAGTTGGCTCAGCTGATTGAGGACTATATAGCGCATCTAAATAATAAAAATATTAAAGTAAACTTTGCCAGTTATTTTGCTACAGCTACGGCAGGTGCGCTTTTTAAACAACCAGAGCTAGCTGCCACACTCAAACGCATTCGCGATGATGGTCAAGATGGCTTTTATCAAGGTGAAACTGCCGCAATTATTACAAAATTTATGCACCAACATGGCGGGATCATTAACCAAGATGACTTAAAACGTTATCGTGCTAAATCGCGGACTCCTATAAAAGCGAACTGGAATGGCTACCAAGTGCTTACTTCACCGCCACCAAGTTCAGGCGGCATTGCTATATTGCAGTGGCTGAAAATGTATGAGCTTAAAAAACCAACGTCCGCACAACAACATAATTCAGTAGGGTATGTGCATTTATTGGCTGAAATAGGTAAGCGAGTATTTGCCGATAGAGCAGAATACTTAGGCGATCCTGATTTTTACCAAGTACCTACAGCAAAACTACTTGCAGAAAACTATCTTAAAAACCGTAGTAACAGTATTGATTTAAAGGCTATTTCAACCACCGAAAATATTAAACCTGGTTTAAAAGAAAGCGAGCAAACCACTCACTTTTCCATTGTCGATAACATGGGTAACGCTGTAGCTAATACCACCACCATTAATTTAGGCTTTGGTAGTGGTGTGGTGGTAGAAGGCGCAGGCTTTATTTTAAACGATGAAATGGATGACTTTAGCGCTAAACCCGGGGTTATGAATGTATTTGGTGCCATTGGCGGCAAAGCAAATGAAATTCAGCCGCATAAACGTATGCTCAGCTCTATGACCCCCACTATTTTACTCAGTAATAATCAGGTGAAAATGGTAACAGGGTCGCCAGGTGGCACTACTATTATTAGCTCGGTGTATCAATCGATAGTCAACGCGATTGAATTTAATATGAGCGCCGATGATGTGGTAAATAGCCCGCGTTTTCATCATCAGTTATGGCCAAAAAATGTTATCAGAGCACATGCCGGCTTGGAGCCATCAGTAAAACAACAGCTTATAAAAATGGGTTACACAGTGGACGAACGCCACTTTGGTGATATGCATGTGATTATTAATCATAATGGCAAATTAGATGCGGCGTCAGAGCAAAGCGGTAGAGGAAAAGCAATCGTGTTTTAACGTTAGCGTTTGCATGGCAATCCCCCCAAACTCTTGTTTGGGGGGATTGCCAATAGAGTATTACTTATTATTGGGTATTAACCTATTGCAGGTATTAGCCCTGCCATTTGCAGGCATTGCGCACTAATAATTGAAATGCCACACAAAGCGGCTATGGCTAAACCAATATTACCGCTTCGTACTTTATAACCGCTTTTTTCAACGCCTTGACGCTGTTTGTACACCATACTCACCGGCAAAAATACAGCCAATATCACCAATGCAATGGCGGCATAACCTAATGCCATAATAAACCCTTGCGGATAAAATAAGGCAAACCCAAGAGGAGGAATAAAGGTAATAAATGCGGTTTTTATTCTATCTGCGCCCGTATCTGCTTTTTTGAATGTGTCGGCAAAAAAGTCAAATAACCCCAAGCTTACCCCTAAAAATGACGTTGCCAGCGCTAAATCAGCAAAAAGCTTAACCGCTGTAGAAACGCTCGTGTTGTTAGCAATATTTGCCACACTGGCTACAAACCCAGTTAACCCTTCGCTTTGTAGTAATTGATCTTGGCTCATTATGCCTTGGCTTAATACTTGCCAAAATACATAAATAACCAGTGGTAAAGAGGCGCCTGCAATCATAACTTTGCGTAAGGTTTTTATGTCAAGGCCAACGTATTTAACAATAGAAGGAATAGAGCCATGAAAGCCAAAAGAGGTAAATACCACCGGAATAGCCGAAAGTATCAGCCCTTGCTCAACCGGCATTTCAAGTAAGTGCTGGCCATGCACATAAGGCGTAAGCATATAAAATAAGCTACCCAATACCACTATTTTTATACTAAACAGCACTCTATTAAGCTTATCTACCTTGCTGGTGCCTAAAGTGACAACACCTGCAATCACCACCGCTAAAATAACGGAGCCTAACTGTGGGGCAATACTTAAGTTAAAACCAGTGTTTATACGTTCTTGTAGCTGGGCTCCGCCACCTGCTATGTAGGCCGCGCATAACGCATAAAATAAAAATATCATTGAAAAGTTAGCCACATACTGACCGCGCTTACCTAGCCAAAGCTTAGCCAAGGTATTTAAGGTGGCGTCGCGAGGGGCGTATTGATGTAGTTCCAACATAAGTAAAGCGGTGTAGGTCATAAGTAACCAACAACCGATAATTAATACCATCGCGGTATTAAATCCAAGCCCTGCAGAGGCGATAGGCAGGGCAAGCATACCTGCACCTATGGTGGTTCCTGCAACAATTAACATGCTACCTATTGTTTTATTTTTAAGCACTTAATGATCCTGATCAAACGTGAGAGACACGCAAGATATAACTAGTTGTGTAAAACTTAAATAGTTTTGTCATAAAAGAGACAAAATAAAATGTAATCTTCTATTTACAACTGTATTAAAAAAGCCAAAATCATCAAAAAAAGGAAATTTAACTTATTAATATAAATGAAAAAATAAAAAGCTAAATGTTAATAATTAAAAGGGAGGTTGTTTGCTATGTATAAAATAGGCATCACAAAAATGGTATGTATTGACCGAAAGCGTTATCCATTACACCGTCGGTCGAAAAGGAATACGACAATTTACATTTTAGCGATTTGAATCACTAAGCGGCGGTTTTTATCACGGCCTAAAATATTGTCATTAGTATCTACAAAGCGTTTTTCACCAAAGCCTTCAGTAACCACTTTAGCTTCATCAACGCCTAAGCCAACCATGTAATCTTTAATCTCCTTAGCACGCTTTCTTGATAAATCGAGGTTATTCCAGCGACCGCCATAACTATCGGTGTACGATGCAATACTAATTGATTCTATACTCGGGTCGTTTTTTAAATACTCAGCAATTTTATCAAGGCGTTGCTGAGATGATTTGGTTAATTTACTGCTATTGGATTCGTAGTTCATTATAGTGAACGAAATATCTTCAAAATTATAT
The DNA here is from genome assembly GCF_000518425.1 of Pseudoalteromonas sp. 23_GOM-1509m. Taxonomy (NCBI): domain Bacteria; kingdom Pseudomonadati; phylum Pseudomonadota; class Gammaproteobacteria; order Alteromonadales; family Pseudoalteromonadaceae; genus Pseudoalteromonas; species Pseudoalteromonas sp. 23_GOM-1509m. The sequence continues at coordinate 216,949 of NZ_KI912433.1, read as the reverse complement.
GGCAGTAATTCGTCGCGACATTGTAAAAACGCCCAATAAGCTTGTTTAAAGTTGATATTAGATATTCCCACGGCAATTTTGTCGGCACTATTTTGCCAGTCTTGATAGTAAAAGGTAGGTTGGTTGCCTTTTTCAAGTTCAGTTAGCATTTCCCACGCTGTTTTATTACCTAGTTCACCATCAAACTTTTTAAGTAATTTCATATCAGCAATATCACGGGCAGGGCGGCCTGCTCGCCAGCTAGGTGGCACCGCTTTCAAACCGGCAATCGCGTAATCTTCTGGGCGCACAACCATGTCTAAATTAAAGGTGAGATCTTTGTTTTTACTGGCTGATGCTTTAAAAACGGCTTCACCATAGTAGGGAACTTCATGATTTAATTGGCATTGTAAGCGAGTTGTTTTAACCAAGTTCCAGTTTGAATTATCTTGGTTAGCCGTGTACTGGCGCATTGCCGCAGTTGTATTCAAACTACACAGCACACTACTAATGCTTAGGCTAATAAATAACAACTTACACTTCATTGAGAATTCTCCAGTTATCTAGCTTTGCCAAAAAAGTGACAAAAACCGTAAAATATTACGCAACAGTAAATAATTCAGCGCAAACGCTAATTACAAAGCAAGTAACATGCCTATAGTTTAACTGTAATTAATCAATAAATCCCCTAGCCGACAGGCCACCAATTTTGACATAATAGACAGCTAATCCCTATAAACCAAGAATACTATGGCAAATACTGAGCAAACACTTTTCGCACAACGCTTTCGTGGCTTTTTTCCTGTGGTTATTGATGTTGAAACCGCCGGTTTTAACAAAGAAACCGACGCACTACTAGAAATTGCAGCATCCGTTTTAAAAATGGATGACGAGGGATTGCTTAGCATAGATCATACTGTTCATTTTCATGTGCAACCGTTTGAGGGCGCAAACATTGAACAAGCCGCCATTGAGTTTAATGGTATTGAGCCTTTTTCAGCACTGCGAGGGGCAGTCCCTGAAGAAGAGGCGATTAAAGAAATTTGTAAAGTAGTGCGCAAAGCGCAAAAAGCTGCAGGGTGCCAGCGCTCAGTGGTGGTTGCTCATAATGCTGCTTTTGATCATGGCTTTTTAAATGCGGCTATTGAGCGTAATAATATTAAGCGCACACCATTTCATCCGTTTGTTAGTTTTGATACCACATCACTTGCAGGCTTGGCATTAGGGCAAACAGTATTGGCTAAAGCGTGCCGCGCGGCAGGAATAGAGTTTGATAACAAACAAGCACACTCTGCGTTATACGATACAGAACGCACCGCTGAATTATATTGTTTAATTGTTAATCGTTGGCAGCAACTAGGTGGTTGGCCACTTGCTATAGATGAAACACAACAAAACGAAGACGAAGTAAGCAACCAAGATTAGCATAAACTCAGCTCATATTAATGAGTGTTCACTGTGTGGGCTGAGCCAGTCTTAATATGTGTTATTAAAACGATTGCGTTATTTTACCTTCACTGTGTGGGCTGAGCCAGTCTTAATATGTGTTATTAAAACGATTGCGTTATTTTACCTTCACTGTGAGTGATTAAATGTGGTGGATAATTACGCGAAAAGCTAATTGATTCTCGTGCAATTTTAAGCTCCACCCCGGGGTGCATAAGCTCATTAACTTTCAAACGACTGAGCGCTAAAAGCTGCGCCATTTTCTTTCTTAGCAACTGCTTTTGCTGACTGATACTGGCGCTTCGGTTTGCTATGTGTTCTTCATTCGTTGTTATTTTATTCAAAAACTGCTGACGCTGTGCGCTTGCAACTTGTTTATTAATTCGCTGGCGCGCTTGCTGTAGTTCAATTGACTTACTGATTAAAACTTTTTCAAAGTCAGTGATTTGCGCTTGTTTTTGTTTTAGCACATACCATCGCTGTGCGATGCAAACACGGGTTCTAGTTCCTGCTGGTGCGCCCAATTCACCTGTTTCAATGCGCATTGCGTCTAGAATATGACCACCAATAATTTTCCCTTTAGGATCTTTTGCGCTGCCAACCCTAATTAAATTTCCAGCACTCAAGTCACAATGTAATGATTGGCGTTCTATTAATAAGTTTTGCTCCGTTTTTATGTCACAGTATTGAGAGTAACCAAGTGCAACGGTTCGTTTAGCAAAAATAGAACAGGTGAATGGCTCATCGGCTTCTCGTTTTCTGCCAATTGCCCCCTTTACTATTGTGATGGCGTTATTACTTTTTAACTGCGCCGATTCAACAAAACCTAAAACAGTAATATCGCCGGTAGCAGTCACGCGCATGCCATCTTTTATATCACCACTGACTATAATACTGCCATCAAATTCAACATGGCCGGTACTTGGGTCAATATTATGAAAACATAAAACATCATCAACACGCATACCACGGGGAAGGGCAACCGGTACACCAGTACAGTCGGCAATTAGTAAGTTGGGGTTATCGGGCGCAATTTTAGTACCGTCAAAAGGTTGTAATTTATGCTCTTTGCCAGGGATTGCAGTTAGCACATCTCCAAACACAGTAAAGCCATCAACTCCCGATGTTGCTGGAATACGCCGCATTAGTTCACACCCAGGTTTTACAGTAATAATATCACCTAGGTTTCTCATATCGACTTTACCACCGCCCTTAGCTTGCGGGCTAAGTACGCGGTCTTGCGCTGTGCAGCAAAGACGCACAAATTTGGCATCGTTACCCACTTTAGGCGCGCGACCAAAAGCGACTTCAGCGCAATGCGTGCTTCCTGAGGGTTGTTCAAATTGTTGTGCCAATAACTGTTCTAATGCATGAGAGCTAATACCTTTTACAATGCCTGCCTGAGCTAACACGTCAATTGCTTGTTCCATGTTAAGTAATTTACCGCCCTTAGCAGTAATAAGGGTAGCTTCAACAAGCATATTTTTTTCATCAATGTTAATGGTTAGCTTTGCATCAATGGCTTGAGCAACCACCAAAGAGGGGGTCTCTTCGTCGTTATTTTGAGCAAACAACTTACCAATATTGCTAGCAATAATGTCACACTCGCAATATTCTGACTGCCTAATTAATTCAATAAGCTGTGTTGCTGTTGAGGCTAAACCTGAGACATTAGGGTGGGAGAGCAAAGAGATATGCCCCGTTTGCTCATCAAAAGAAAAAACCGACATTTATAAATCCTCTAGGTAATATGCCTGTTATTATTTTTTATAATCTATTAGACCAAGGTCTAGCCCTACATTTGAGCATAAAGCATCATGCTTGTTAAGTAATTGTTTCTTAATTATCCAATATTTTACATTTAAAAGTGTGTTTGATGCAGGATTAACCAACCAATAAAATAAAACGCCTAAGGTGTTGAGTATTGATGGGTTACTCAGTTATACTGCTTGCACGCTCTGAATGAGTAACCTTATTCAGGGGCTGATTAGGATTCGACGGAATTCAAGAAGCCCAAGGTGCATGTCGAGGTGCGGTTTGCCTCGTAAAAAAGCCGCAATTTAAAGTAATCGCAAACGACGATAACTACTCTCTAGCAGCTTAGGCTGGCTAGCGCTCCTTCCATGTATTCTTGTGGACTGGATTTTGGAGTGTCACCCTAACACCTGATCGCGACGGAAACCCTGGCCGGGGTTGAAGCGTTAAAACTAAGCGGCCTCGCCTTTATCTACCGTGTTTGTCCGGGATTTAAAGGTTAATTAAATGACAATACTAAACATGTAGTACCGACGGTCGAGGCTTTTCGGACGGGGGTTCAAATCCCCCCAGCTCCACCAATAACGGTTTTTAAATTCGTTTGTTTAAAAACCCTAAAAAACCCGCAACTTGAGCAATCAAGCTGCGGGTTTTTTTATGGCTAAAATTTAATTAAAACAATTGATTTGTTTGCAGTCTCGGGTGTACTAATAAAATATTAAATGATGGTTTAAAATTATCTTTTTGATAAAGGTATTTTGATGTTTATTCAACAAGTCCTTTATATAACTAATACACAACTTGCTGAAAAATGTGGCAAATCTCAAAGCACTATTGAAAGGCGCGTAAAGTTTTTGAAAGGCGCAGGCTTGATAACTCGTATTGGCGCTAAGAAAACAGGGTATTGGCAGGTTAATTCACCCGTTTAACATTAAACAGCAGCTAAACTAGTAATGCGTTAAACGAGTGCAGTTGTTTAATCAGCTCTCAAAAAATCAGGGCCACTGTTCGCAGATTGTCGAAAGGCGTTTGAAAGGGCAGTAAATAAAACAGATATTAACTTACCAAAGGGGCAGTGCAGCCATGTTCTACGGCATACTTTTGCGAGTCATTTTATGATGAACGGTGGTAATATTTTGGTACTACAGCAGATACTTGGTCATGCAAAGATTGAGCAAACCATGGTTTACGCGCACTTTGCACCAAGTCATTTGGAAGATGCTATTAAATTTGGACCTAAGATATAAAACCAAAGTAGATAAAAGCTATTTGTGCTATATAAAAGGGGGCTATTGTTATTGATACTACTTTAGATAGTACGGAACTAACCCCGTTATAAAACTCACTATTATCCAATGAATAAGAGGTCATTCCTGTTTCGGCAATGACTTTATTATAAAGATCTCTGAAGGCTTTTTCTTGAGATAAATAATAAGAATCTAAGCACCAAAAAAGAGCTATAGGGAGTAGCATAAATAAGTCATCAGCTATGCCCTCACCTTTGGTTGCAAGCCCAACAATAGCTGTTGAAACTGTGAGAGACCATCCTTTTAATAGAAATGAATTATTAGCCATTCTAGTGATGATTTGCTGAATAAATTCTAAATATTTTTCGGACATTGTGTTAATCCTTATTTTGATAACCTAAATTAGTTAACTCGTATAAATAATTTAATGCTTCATGAGGGGAAAGTTTATTTTCAGTACTATAATAGAACCACTCTAAGAATTTAGACTCATTTAAATTGTTTAAGTGTTCCATAGGCAATTTGTATTTTATATCAATAGAGTCATTTGCTGATTTAGATAAAGAATCGTTAAATTGTATCTTTCTTGAGGTTGAGGAGATACGTTCAGGATATACTTTTCTGGCTTTGCTCGAAAAATTTAGCTCTGACATAAGCCAAGGTGAAGTACTATAACTTTCAGAATTATATAATTTAGATGAATCACCTCCTTGGTAAATTGAGTTTTCTGAATTGAAGAAAATTAAGCATTCTGATTTATCGATAACATCAATTAATGCTGCGTTGAGCATTAAATATACATTTGAAGTGGTTTTATTTCGAGTTTCATAGGAGTATGTTTGAGTAGTGTTATCATAAGCATACTTATTATCTATTTCTTTGAGTAGTTTATCAGCAAAACCCCAATATATAGAGTCTATGAATACGTTTAAGCCGCATTCCATTTTTAAAAGTAGAGCAAAAATGATTGCAAGGGGTTCATCTTTATGTGAATGAGAAATAAATATGTCGAAATGGTCAGATGGAAACCAATCACCAATAATTTTATCTCCATCTAAAACATCTTTACTCTCTATTAAGTGCGCTCTCAATTTTTCAAGCTGTAGTTTTGGGTTGGAATAAAACTCTTCATTCAAATATGACTTTAACTGAGTGTTCTCATCCAGGAGTTCTTTAATTTTTATTATATCTTTATCTTGAAATTTAAGTTTTAAGTTGAAAGCTTCAAACATAAAAAATCCATTTATTTGATTGTTGCCCACATAGTGCCCAAATACAAAAGATTTCACAATAACTAGGTAGATATCATAAGTAAATAATATATTTTTAATGTAAGTTTTTGTTTTTATTTTTTATTTATATGATCGAAGCTTTTAGGGCAAGGGGCAAATCCCCCCAGCTTCACCAATAACGGTTTTTAAATTCGTTTGTTTAAAAACCCTAAAAAACCGCAACTTGAGCAATCAAGTCGCGGGTTTTTTTATGGCTAAAATTATTGAATTTATTGTAGTTTGATTTATCTTGCGCTGACCGCTGACCGCTGACCGCTGACCGCTGACCGCTGACCGCTGACCGCTGACCCCGAACCCTACAACTAATAGACTAGTCGCTTACTTACCTATTTTTTGTATTATGAGCCAATGATTAACTGCGAGCTTTGATATGGATATTTTTACAGCTGAACACATTTCGCCTTTAATTTCGCTGTTACTCATTGTACTGGCGGGGTTTACTTCGTTTGTATCGGCCGCTTTTGGTGCGGGCGGCGGGTTAATGCTGTTGGTGGTAATGGCGTCGGTTATGCCTATGGCGGTGGTGGTGCCGGTTCATGGTTTAGTGCAGTTAGGCTCTAATGCCAATCGATTATTGTTAAGTATTGCTCATCTTGATAAGCCGATGTTGTTGTATTTTACTCTGGGTGGGTTAATTGGTGCCGGGTTGTCGAGCCAAGTAGTGAGCGATATTAACCTTGATAGCATGAAGCTGTTTGTGGCTTTATTTGTGATTTATTTACTGTGGGGAACAATCCCTGAATTTAATAAAGACTCACGATTAGGGCGTTTAATAGCGGGTTTAATTACGGCATTTATTTCTACTTTTGTGGGAGCAAGTGGGCCTCTGGTGGCAAGTTATTTACACATTAATCATTACGATAAGCTTAAATTTACCGCGACTTTTTCAAGTATTATGACCTTGCAGCATAGCTTAAAAGCCGTTGTTTATGCGGGGCTGGGTTTTAGCTTTTGGCAATGGTTGCCGTTAACACTGGCGATGATTTTAAGCGGAGCCATTGGCACTTGGTTAGGGATTCGTTTACTTAAGCGGCTCTCGGTGGCACGTTTTAGGGTTATTTTTAAAGTGATTTTAACTCTGCTTGCCATGCAGCTTGCATGGCAAGGGGTGAGTGTAATGCTTACTTAATAGCGGCTTTTATTGGTTTGTCTCCCTCAAATAACTCAAAAATACGATTGCTATTAAATGAGTTTGTAGCAACGTGAAGCAATGCGTTGGCTACATTTTCGCGGCTAATTTTAGCCTTTGACTGATCGCTAGGACGCTCTGTTGTTACTTCCAAAGAGGCACTTTCGTCGGTTAATGTTCCTGGGCGGACAATTGTATAATTGAGTCCACTGTGAATTAAATGCTCATCGGCCATATGTTTTGCTACAAGATAAGGCTTTAAGTCACTATCTATCGCATCAGGATCGTCTGCACCAATAGAGCTGACCATAATAAAGTGTTTTACACCGTGCTCTTTAGAATAAGTTGCTGCTTTTGTCGCTGCCCACAAATCAATAAGTACGGTTTTATCTGTGCCTGTACTTCCACCTGAACCTGCTGCAAAGATAACTTGGTCGCAGCCATTAATGGCACTTGAAAAGTCACCTTCTAAATCCTGTTCAACAATACTTAAAAATGGGCTATCTAAATCACGCAGTTTGCTTTTGTCTCTTACAAGTGCAACAACATTTTGCTCATTTTCTAAAAGTAGTTTGGTAGCCATTTTACCAATTTGACCACTTGCGCCAATAATTAAAGTCTTACTCATAATTAATTCCTTCTCAATATAGTGTAAAGATTGTTCGTACAAACAGACCTTGGGGTAGGAAATTATTTTTAAAGAGTAAATGGGATTTAAACGAGCTTATTTAAAAAAAACATATTAGTGAAAAGTTATTACTTAACTGAGTATTAAAATTAGCTATTTTTTAAGGCGTTTTTTAGAACTTTTTACTCGATCATTATACTTACTTCGGTTACAAAGCTACGGTGGTATAAGCCAATACGTACACTGCGTTCTTGGTAATTACAGTAAAGGGCTTTGTAGGTATTATTACCTTTAAATTTTATTGCGAATAAGGTCACGAACAATAAAGCGGCCTGGGTGAATAGCTTGGCTTACGCGTTCGCTTAGTGGGCGAGGTTCATTGTTTAAACTACTAATTAGGTGCTCGGCAGATAGCGGTGCACTGCATAATGCTCGCGCGCCAAAGCCGGTAAAAATATGCAGGCCCTGTTGTGGTTTTTTTAATGCTTGGTATTGATAGCGCTTACCCAAACGTAAATTAGCAAATGCATGTGTATAGTCAGTTTGCTCCACCCATTCACCGGCCATAGGTAAGTGATCAATAAAACTACAGCGAACAGCGGCTTTAGCAGAGCTAATATCGCCTAAGCTGGTGGCAAATTCAGTGTTGTTATAAAAGCTCAGCAGTTGCTCGCGGTTGGTTTGATTATCTTGCTCGGTCACTTCACGGCTTTTACTGTTTTTTTCAAAGGTGGCGCCCATACAATGGTGATCTAAATAAGCGGGGGTGAAATACCCCTTGTGACACAACACGGTTTTTAGCTTACGTGATTGCGTGCTTGCTTGAACATGTGACACCTGTCCGCGTACGCCAACAATAGGGAGCGTTTTAGTTTGCGCAAATGCATCGCTGTGTTCACCGGCGCAAATAATCACATCGCTAAAGGGGCCAAATGTTTGTTTTTGCGTGGTTAAGTACCAGCCATCGGGTTGTTTGTTAAGTTGCTCAATGTGGCAATTAAATAGGCTCTCAAACTCATTTAATTGCTGTGCGGCATCTAACATAGCACTGACTAACTGGGGGGGATTAACCCAGCCGCCTTGTTCAAAAAACACCCCTGAGTAACCTGTTTTAACCCCAGCGATAGCATCACCCTCATCAGCAGTCACATTTCGCATAAGCTGCTCTGGCCACAGTTGTTTATCAGCGAGATTTTGATGACGCTCTGCCAATGGTTTTTTTACTGCATGTTGCAGCACACCACACCACTGGTGATCAAACAAAAAGCCATTGTTGAGTAATTGATTGTAAAGCCGCTTTGCGTATAAAAAACTATGGGCAAATAGTTCACTGTGTGGCGAATTTTTTGCTTGTAAATGCGGATATATCGCCCCTTGTACATTGTGAGATGCCCCCATGGCCGGTTGTTTATCTTGGCAAAATAAGTGGCTTGGTATACCGCGTTTCGCGAGGCTATAAAGAATACAACTGCTCGCTATACCACCGCCAATAACAGCCACATTGGTAAGGGGAGAGAAGTGATGCTCAAAATAGGCGGGGGCCGATTGTTTTGAATTAGCCTGAGCGAGTGTGCCAACTAGCATCTCTCGTTTTCGGCCAAAGCCTTTGGCTTTTTGCATGCTAAAGCCCGCTTCAATTAAACCACGGCGAACAAAGCCCGCAGCGGTAAACGTGGCTAATGTGGCGTTGCTTCTAGAAATATCAACCATGGCGTTAAATACACTTTGCTGCCACATATCAGGATTTTTACTCGGTGCAAAACCATCTAAAAACCATGCGTCAACGAGTCCACTTTGTGGGTAGCTCATGCTATTAATACATTCCAGCACATCACCAAAGTAGAGGTCGAGCACCACAAGGCCATTGGCAAATTCAAGGCGATGACAACCGGTTAAATTAATCGGGTAGTGGGAGACGAGTTGGGCGCTTAAATGACTTAAACTAGGCCAAGCTTGCAAGGCTTGTTTTAAATCATTTACGCTAAGTGGATATTTTTCAAAAGAAATAAAATGCAGTCGTTGCACGTTATTAGACTGTTGACTTTGAACTTGTGGGCATTGCAGGTGGTCATAAAACTGCTGCCATGCATTTAAAAAATTAAGCCCTGTACCAAAACCGGTTTCGGCTATAACAAAGTGCTCACGGTCATGATTTTGTAACCGTGACTCTATATTGTTTTGTTGATAAAACACATAATGAGACTCAGCGAGGCCGTCGTCATTAGAAAAATAAACATCATCAAAGTCATTAGCAACCGGTGTCCCTAAATCATTAAAGTGTATGTGGGCGTTTTTTATCATGACCAATTCAATTTTATAGATAATTTTTTAATTATTTTACGTGTTTTCTTTGAAATAGTCTGGCGTTATTTATAAGCTGTAGGTTCAGAGTACAAGTGTACGCTAGAAAGCTGACCACTTAGGTGATTAAATTCGCGTAAAATAGAACACAATTAAGTATTAAGCTAAGGGAATTACCCATGAGAAGAGCCGTAATAACAGGCATCGGTGTTGTATCAAGCATCGGCAATAATAAAGAAGAAGTATTAGAGTCACTAAGAGCGGGTAAAAGCGGTATTGCTTTTAACCAAGAATTTGCTGATTACAAATTGCGCAGCAATGTATCAGGTAAAATTGATATTGATGTTAAAGAGCATGTTGACCGCAAAGCAATGCGCTTTATGGGTGATGCAGCGGCTTATTCTTATATTTCAATGGCACAAGCGATTGAAGATGCGGGCCTTAGCGACGAACAAGTATCAAACGAGCGCACTGGTTTATTAGTGGGTTCTGGCGGCGGTTCATCAAAGTGGCAAGTAGAAGCGGCCGATATCCTTCGCGAAAAAGGCGTTAAGCGCGTTGGCCCTTACATGGTGCCACGTACTATGGCGAGCACCACCTCGGCTTGTTTAGCAACGCCATTTAAAATTAAAGGCGTTAACTATTCAATTAGCTCTGCGTGTGCAACCTCTGCGCATTGTATTGGCCATGCCGTTGAGCAGATTCAACTAGGCAAGCAAGACGTTATTTTTGCAGGTGGGGGTGAAGAACTTCACTGGACGCTAGCGATGGAATTTGACGCTATGGGCGCGCTTTCGACTAAATATAACGACACACCTGAAAAAGCATCACGTACATACGATGCTAACCGTGATGGTTTTGTGATTTCAGCCGGTGGCGGTATTGTGGTTGTTGAAGAGCTAGAACACGCACTTGCACGTGGCGCGCACATTTATGCTGAAATTACCGGTTACGGCGCAACCTCAGATGGTTACGATATGGTTGCACCATCAGGTGAGGGCGCAGTACGTTGTATGCGCCAAGCAATGCAAAACGTTGATAGCATTGATTACTTGAATACCCATGGTACGTCAACACCCGTAGGCGATGTGAAAGAGCTGGGCGCTATTCAAGAAGTATTTGGTGGTAACTCGCCAATGATCAGCGCAACTAAAGCAATGACAGGCCATGCACTGGGTGCGGCAGGTGTACATGAAGCCATCTTTTCATTGCTAATGCTTGAGCATGGTTTTGTTGCACCATCTATCAATATTGATGAGCTTGATGAGCAAGCAGCGGGCTTGAACATTGTAACTGAAGCCAAAGACGTTGAACTAAATACGGTTATGTCTAACAGTTTTGGTTTTGGCGGCACCAATGCCACATTAGTAATGAGCAAATACAAAGGCTAAGTAAACCTTTAACTATTTTAAAGCCGAGCAAAATGCTCGGCTTTTTCGTTTGTGCAAATAGGCGGTTGTTCGTTACAATAGGGTCTCATTTTGCCAAACGGATTCACAATGAAAATTCTTGCCGATCAAAATATGCCTTTAGTTGAGCAATTCTTTAAAGATATGGGTGAGGTTGAACGATTTGATGGCAGGCAATTAACTCCAGAACAACTCATTGATGTTGATGTATTACTCACTCGTTCAGTCACGCAGGTCAATAGTGAATTATTAGCACAGGCTAATAAGCTAAGCTTTGTAGGTACAGCCACTATTGGTGTGGATCATATTGATACCGATTTGCTCAACGCAAAAAATATTGCTTTTACCAGTGCACCAGGCTGCAATGCGATTGCGGTTGCTGAATATGTGATCAGTAGTTTATTTGCATTAAGTCAAGAAAACGCCAGCCCATTAAGCGGGAAAACAATTGGTATTGTGGGTGTGGGTAATATTGGTAGTTGCCTCGCGCACAAGCTAAAAGCACTTAACGTTAATTTACTATTGTGCGACCCAATAAAGTATGAGCAAGGGCTATTAACCGAGCACGTTGAGCTTGATGAGCTATTAGCGCAGTCAGATATAGTCACGTTTCATGTGCCGTTAGTAAAAACAGGTACGCATAAAACACTGCATATGCTTGATAAAAAGCGCTTAACTACGCTTAAACCTGGGCTTACTTTAATTAACGCCAGCCGAGGTGATGTGATTGATAATCAAGCATTACTTGAGGTGATGGAAGCCGGCGCTGAGCTCGATTTAGTGTTGGATGTGTGGGAAAACGAACCTAACATTTTAACCGAGTTACTTGAGCATGTTCGCTATGCCAGTGTGCACATTGCCGGACATACTCTTGAGGGTAAAGCTCGGGGTACACAAATGTTGTATCAAAGCTTGTGCGAGCTAAAAGGGGTTAACGCAATAAAATCGCTTGATGATTTTTTACCGCCTCCTGCAATTAAAAAAGTCGCCCTAGGAAGTAGTTTTAGCGAAACAGATATAGCCCGTTTAGTGCACTTAGTTTATGACGTACGCCGTGATGATGGCATTTTACTGCGTCACTTGGCCGATGAAGGCTTTGACAGTTTACGAAAAAATTATCCAACCCGACGTGAATTTAGCACCGTGGTGGTTGAAGGTGATAGCACCGAGCTTGCTGCACTTGCGCAGCTTGGTTTTACTACAGCAAACTAATTTAATTAGCACGGTTGTTTTAATCGTGCTTACAGAGGATGAAATATGTCGCAAAAATATAACGTTGCCGTACTCGGCGCTACAGGCCTTGTAGGTCGTCAAATCATTGAAACTTTGGAAGATCGTAAATTTCCGGTCGATCAGCTGTTTTTATTAGCAAGCAGCCGCAGTGCTGGCGAAGATATAAAGTTTCGTGGTGAGACCATAGAAGTACGTGATGTTGAAGGCTTTGATTTTAGCCAAGCGCATATCGGTTTATTTTCTGCTGGTGGCAGTGTATCTGAAAAATATGCCCCTATTGCCGCAGACGCTGGCTGTATCGTTATTGATAACACATCGCACTTTAGAAATGACTTTGAAGTGCCGCTTATTGTGCCAGAAGTAAATGCATCGAGCCTAGCCGATTTTAGAAATCGTAATATTATTGCCAACCCTAATTGTTCAACCATTCAAATGATGCTTGCGCTTAAGCCTATTTATGATGCATACGGCATTGATCGTATTAACGTTTCAACTTACCAAGCGGTGTCGGGAGCGGGTAAAGAGGCAGTTGATGAACTGGCTAAACAAACTGCAAATTTAATGAATGCACGCCCAATGGAAAACGAAATATTTCCTAAGCAAATTGCGTTTAATGTAATACCGCAAATCGATAGCTTTGAAGATAACGGCTATACGCGCGAAGAAATGAAAATGGTAAACGAAACGCATAAAATTTTAGGCGATACAACCATTGCGGTAAACCCGACTTGTGTTCGCGTCCCTGTATTTTTTGGTCATTCTGAGTCAATTAATATTGAAACGCGTATGCCTTATGATTTTGAGCATGTAAAGCAACTCTTGAGTGATGCGCCAGGTGTTGAGCTAATTGATGATGCTGGCGACTACCCAACGGCTGTGTCGGATGCCAGTGGTAATGATACTGTTTATATCGGCCGTTTACGTGCTGATATTTCACACCCACATGGATTAAATATGTGGGTAGTAAGTGATAATACCCGTAAAGGGGCTGCAACCAATAGTGTACAAATAGCAGAAGAGCTGATTGCTAATTATATGTAATTAGCCTGAAAATAGTGATAATTTCAATAAACGGCAAACCACAGTGGTTTGCCGTTTTTTTATGCTTTAACCGCCATTTTTTTGCCACTTATTAACTGAGAGAGTGTAAACATCTTGATAAACAACATAAAAACATTTTTATCATGATGTTTAAGGTATTTATTTTCAATGCGTTGCGATGGATATTATGGCTTAACTGGTTTATAGTTTGTAACTGGAATAGAGCTTGCAATAAAAATAGATTGTAATAAAAATGTGCGTTGGCCACGTGGCTAACAACGGCAAGAATAATCAATGTTTAAGCGCCAATTTTAAAGCGCTGCGTTAACATTTAAACATTAAAGGATCAGCATGCGCGGTTTCGTTTCACTTATTATATTAGCGTCTGCACTGATGGTAACGACTGTTTACTCTCAAGACAGTACCCAATTAAGAGGGCCTAAAGGCGCAGATTACGGCGCGCAGGGTCGCTCTATTGGGCCAATAAAACCAACCGATACACTTTGGCGTATTGCCGTTAAAGTTCGCCCAGATAACTCAGTCAGCATTTATCAAGTTATGCAGGCCTTGTATAACAAAAACCCCAACTCATTTTTAGAACAAAACTTAAATCACATGCAAAGTGGTTCGTATTTAAAAATACCTACTTTGGCAGAAATTAGACGAGTAAACCCGCAATTAGCTAAGCAACGTTCTGAGCAAGACGATGAACTGTGGGAAAAAAAGAAAAATGGCACACTCACTCAAGCAGAGATCAATTCAGCACAAACACAAGTAACCCAAGCCCGCAAAGCAGACGTTGATAAAGCCAAAAAAGAATTACAACAAGAATTAAAAGCTATTAAAACAGATCAAGGTAATAAATTAGTTGAGCTTCAGCAGCAGTTTAAAAGTTCGGTTAGTAACGTAGAAGAGATTTTAGTTGAAAACAACAACCTTAAAAAACAGCTGACAGGTATTTCAAACGAGTTAGAAAATGTTCGTTTACAACTAGGCCAAGATAGTGAAATTCAACAACAGTTAAAAGAATTAATCGTTAAGCAAAACGAGATCATTGCACAGCAAAAATTAAAAGATGCAGAGCAAGAGAATGAATTTAGCTTTGCTGCATTACTCTCGAACCCTTTGGTACTCATTTTATTAATGACCATTCCAGCGTTGTTGATTATTTTTGCTGTAGTTATGTGGCTGCGTAAGCGTGGTAATAACCAAGAGCCTGAGAGTAACGATGATGAATTTATACCACAAGCGCCTGCTTATACTGACCCTCTAGATGAAATGCCAGAACCCACGCTTGACGAAGCGCCTGCTCCCGATCCACTTGATGATTTAAGTGTGCAGTTAGACGAGAACATGGATGACGTATTACTTGATGATGATGTGGAATTTAATGATGATCTCGATGATGACAGTTTATTAGATCAAGATGAGTTAGAAAGCTTACTTAATGATGATGTTGTTTTTGAGGATGAAAATACTGAGGGCGATGAACTTGATGTTTTCATGCAACAAGATTTTGATAGCCCTGATGAGGATGACACGGGCGATACAATTAATCTTGACGAATCGGATGATATTTTAAGTGCGGATGATTTAGATAGCCTGTTTGATGAAGAAGATGACGATTCATTGCCTGATGAACCCCAAGGTGAATCGAATGATGATATGGCTGCACTCAGTGAAGAGCTCGCCGAAGAGGGCGAAGACTTCGACATTGATGATTTACTCGATGAAAATAATGAGCAGGCAACTGACACATCAGCAGACGATGACGAATTTGATATTGACGATTTACTCGATGCAGAGCAACCCGCTACTGCACAGAGTGAAGAAACCGATATTGACAGCTTAGTTGATGAAGATGACGAATTTGATATTGACGACTTACTCGATGCTGAACAACCCGCTGTTGCAGAGAGTGACGAAGCGGATATTGACAGTTTAGTTGATGAAGGTGACGAATTTGATATTGACGACTTACTTGATGCAGAGCAACCTGCTGCTGAAGTCGAAAATGAAGAGCCTGATATTGATAGCTTAGTTGATGAAGATGACGAAGTTGATATTGACGACTTACTTGATGCAGAGCAACCCGCTGCTGCAGAGAGTGAAGACGTGGATATTGACAGTTTAGTTGATGAAGGTGACGAATTTGATATTGACGACTTACTTGATGCAGAGCAACCTGCTGCTGAAGTCGAAAATGCAGAGCCTGATATTGACAGCTTAGTTGATGAAGACGATGAAGTTGATATTGACGACTTACTTGATGCTGAGCAACCGGCTACTGAAGCTCAAAGTGAAGAGCCAGACATCGACAGCCTAGTTGATGAAGACGAAGTAGATATTGACGATGTACTGGATGCGGAGCAACCTGAAAGTGATGTTCATGATTCTGAAATAGATCATGCATTGGCGGACTCAATTGAAGATTTAACTGACGCGCAAGAAGAGTTAAATAGTGAAGATGTAGAATCTATCGCTTCATCTTTTGCTGAGCCAGAAGTAGAGCCAGAGCCAGGCGTTGAAGCTGAGCCGGAGCTTGAAGAAGAACCTGAACTTGAAGTAGAACCAGAACGTGAAGTAGAACCAGAGCTTGAAGCTGAACCTGAACTTGAAGTAGAGCCTGAGTTTGAAGCTGAGCCAGAAGTTGAAGCTGAGCCGGAGCTTGAAGTAGAGCCTGAACTTGAAGTAGAACCCGAACTTGAAGTTGAGCCTGAACTTGAAGTTGAGCCAGAACTTGAAGCAGAACCAGAACTTGAAGCTGAGCCAGAAGTTGCAGCTGAACCGGAGCTTGAAGAAGAACCTGAACTTGAAGTAGAACCAGAGCTTGAAGTAGACCCAGAGCTTGAAGCAAAGCCTGAACTTGAAGCAGAGCCTGAGCTTGAAGCAGAGCCTGAGCTTGAAGTAGAACCAGAGCCTGAGCTTGAAGCAGAACCAGAGCTTGAAGCAGAACCAGAGCCTGAGCTTGAAGTAGAACCAGAGCTTGAACAAGATCCTGAGTTTGACGTTGAATCAGAAGATGACTTTACCGATACGTCTTCAACCTTACTCGACCCAGAAGATGCGCTTGACGAGTACGACGGTGAAAACTTTAAAAGCGTTGATGATCTTTTAAGTGAACTTGAGCAAACAAGCGATGCAGATGAACACGTTCCTGATTGGTCACTCGACGATTTAAACGATGAGCTTGATGAAGATGAAATTGATTTAGGTGATGATCCGCTTGCTGGTGATATCCAAAACAATGATTTATCGACAGATGACGATGAGCTATACGAGCCAGAAATAGTTACACCGAGTGAAGAGCTTGAAGAATATCCTGAGTTAGAGCTTGATGATGAGTTGCCTTTATCTGATGAAGAGCATCAATCACTAACACCAGAAGAGCTAAAAGGTGATAATTTAGACGGTGATGCAACGGGTATGTCACCAAGTCAAGCAGAGCAAGATCTCGCTAATGCACTATCCGCAGGTAATGATCTCGATAGCTTAGAAGACGATTTTGATGATGAATTATTACTAGACAATGAGTTTTCAGAGTCAAACACTGCGCAAGGTCTAGATAATGAAGCTTCAGAGCCTGAAAAGCTGACTGAACAAATTACAGATGAGCAAAGCGTTAGCACAGACGATGAGTTTGATGATGAACAACTTGATGCTTTAGCTGAATCATCAGAGTTTACTGACGAGCAAACGAACGCTGACCGTGAAGCTGATTTAACGCAAAGCCCAGTATCGCCAGAATCAGACATGATTTCAGATGATGAGCTTGACGATGAGTTCATGGCTGATTTAACACAAACTGATTTTGATGCCTTGCTTAATGAACTGGCAGAACCTGAAAATGTTGATTTAAGTGACAGCAGTGAGTTTGATGTTGTTTTTAATAGCTTACTAAGTGAAGACTTAGCTGACGAAAGCGCATCCTCGTTGCAAGAGCCTATTGAGCAACCTGAGGTTACTGAGCCATTAGCGCAGGATGACTTTGTTGATATTGATGCATTGTTAGAGCAAAGCGATGAAGCTGATTTAGATCACGAACCTTACACAGACGTCGATATGGATGTTGGTTTAGGTGAGTATGATTCACTTCTGGCTGGTGATAACCCTATGGATGTTGATACCCAAAGCGGGGGTTACTCAGCTAAGCTTGATCTTGCACATGCCTATATTGAGATTGATGATGCAGACTCAGCAGTTAAAATCCTGGATGAGATCATTAATAATGGCCCGGATGATGTGCAAGAAGAAGCGCAAAGCTTAAAGGCTAAACTTAAAAATTAATAACCAAGCTCCTGTAAGGTATGGTTGATATGAAAACCCGTTATTAGTGATGCTAATAGCGGGTTTTTTGTATTGCATAGTTAGGAACCTTAGTTCGCTGCTTTTATTGGGACGCCATATAGCATAAAATGCAGCGTCGATTAGCACAGTAGGTAAAGCAGTAATTATGCGAGTAGCACTTGGAGTAGAATACAATGGCGCACGTTACAGTGGTTGGCAGCGTCAATCACACGTAAATAGTGTACAACAAGAAGTAGAAAAAGCGTTGTCGCGCATTTGTAATCATCCAGTTGAAATTGTATGTGCAGGGCGTACCGATGCCGGTGTACATGGCACTGGACAAGTAGTGCATTTTGATACACATGCTGAGCGTGAAATGGTGGCCTTTACATTAGGTATGAACACCTTATTACCCAAAGATATTGCTATTCGTTTTGCACAACCTGTGGCGGAAGACTTTCATGCCCGCTTTAGTGCAACTGCTCGTCGTTATCGTTATGTTATTTACAATTATGCGTTTCGTGGTGCGGTATTAAATGAAGGTGTTACACATTTTCATCACCCACTAGATGAAGTGAAAATGCAGCAGGCGTGTCAATATTTACTAGGTGAGCATGACTTTACCTCGTTTAGAGCGCTGCACTGCCAAGCTAATACGGCAACGCGAACGATTCATCATTTATCGGTACAGCGCCAAGGTGCTTATGTCATTATTGATATTAAAGCCAATGCGTTTTTACACCATATGGTACGTAATATTACGGGTTGTTTAATGGATATTGGCTTACATAAACATGAACCAATTTGGTTAAAAGAGCTGCTAGATGTTAAAGAGCGAGCTAAAGCGAGCGCAACAGCAAAAGCAGCAGGTTTATATTTAGTGGATGTTGATTATCCAGAACATTTTAATATCCCTAGAACGCCGCTAGGACCATTGTTTTTAGCCGACAGTGATATTTGATAAGTAACGAGATGTGTATATTTTGAGGCTAAATTTATACGCTGTTATTCGTATTGCTAACTACTAAGACCAGTTTTTTATACCGTGACAGCGTAATTCATGTTTTAATTGGAAAAATTTGTTTGCATGGTTAACATGTAGACTCGCGACACAGAACAGCATTAAGAGAGTTGCAAATGAGTTGGCTAGAAAAAATCTTACCAAAAACGACTAAATCTTCAGGTCGTAAAGAAATTCCAGAAGGTGTATGGGCTAAATGTACGTCATGTGATTCAATTTTATATAAAGCAGAATTAGAAAAATCACTGAACGTATGCCCTAAATGCGATCATCATATGCGTGTTAGTGGTCGTAAACGTCTTGAACAGTTTTTAGATGAAGGCGATCGTCACGAGTTAGGTGCCCAACACGAACCTAAAGATGTGCTTAAATTTAGAGACTCAAAAAAATACTCAGATCGTATCAATGCAGCTCAAAAGTCAAGCGGTGAAAAAGACGCGCTTGTCGCAATGAAAGGGAACCTAAAAGGCATTCCGGTTGCTGCTGTTGCATTTGAATTCTCATTTATGGGTGGCTCAATGGCATCGGTAGTGGGTGCTCGTTTTGTTGACGCGGTTGACCAATGTTTAGAGCATAATATGCCGCTGATTTGTTTTTCTGCATCGGGCGGTGCTCGTATGCAAGAAGCCCTTATGTCACTTATGCAAATGGCTAAAACCAGTGCGGCACTGGCTAAAATGACTGAAAAAGGCCTACCGTTTATTTCTGTAATGACAGATCCAACAATGGGTGGTGTATCAGCATCATTGGCAATGCTTGGTGATATTAATGTTGCAGAGCCTAAAGCTTTGATTGGTTTTGCCGGTCCGCGTGTTATTGAACAAACTGTTCGCGAAACGCTACCAGAGGGTTTCCAACGCAGTGAATTCTTGTTAGAACATGGCGCAATCGACATGATTATAGACCGTCGAGAAATGCGCGATACGCTAGCACGTATCTTAGCAAAATTTATGAACTTGCCTTCTACGGAACAAGAGCATAGAGTAGCGTAAATTTCAGCTTTACTGATTACATGCTATGACAAAAACAATTCCTAGCCAATCATCAAGCCTTGATGATTGGCTTTGTTATTTAGAGAGTGTTCACCCTGCTAATATAGAAATGGGTTTAGAACGCGTTGCTCGTGTTGCTAACAACATTGGGCTTTTAACCTCCTCAAGTAAAATCATTCTTATTGCAGGCACCAATGGCAAAGGCACAACAGCACGTTGTTTAGAGTCACTGTTATTAGCCCAAGGTTATCGTGTTGGTACGTATGCTTCTCCGCATTTAATTCGTTACAATGAGCGCGTACGCGTTGATGGCGCAGAGCTTGACGATCAATACCATGTCGATGCGTTTCATTTATTAGAACAAGGTCGTGGTGACACCCCACTGACATATTTTGAATATGGCACCTTAGGCGCGTTAGCAATATTCAAGCGTTTAGAGGTTGATTACGTGCTGTTAGAGGTAGGTTTAGGCGGGCGTTTTGACGCGACCAATATTGTTACCCCCTATGCCAGCATCATCACCACCATCGACTTAGATCATAAAGAATACTTAGGTGACACGCGTGAATTAGTTGCTTATGATAAAGCGGGTATTTTTCGAGAGAGTACTCCTGCAATTATTGGGGACTTAAATATTCCACATACAATGACCGATTATGGTAAAGAAATTAACGCTAATATGGTGTTATCTGGCAGCGACTTTATTTTTAAAGAGCACGCGCAGAGTTTTAGTTGGCAATTTAAAGAGCATAATCTTGAGTTACCTAAACCAGCAATTCCATGCCAAAATGTAGCCACGGCATTAACCGCTCTATCGGTATTAAACTTATTACCGAGCGATGAGGTGATTACTCAGTGTTTAGCGAACTTAGTCGTTGAGGGACGTTTTCAACAACTAAGTGCAGAGCCATTAGTGTATACCGATGTAGCACATAACCCTGAATCAGCTCGCTATTTAGCGACTAAATTAGCAAGCTATAAAGATAAAGGCTTTAAAATTCATGCATTAGCCGCTATGCTTGCTGATAAAGATAAGGTTGGTGTGCTTAAAGAAGTTAGTGATGTAGTAGATGAATGGTCGTTTGCGAGCTTAGAGGGCCCACGCGGCGATAGCGCTGCTAATTTACATCAGGCACTTTTAAGCATTCCTAATAGTTATTTTAAACAGGGTTATAATAGCGTAGAGGCAGCATTGGATGCTATCTTGCCAAACCAGCCAACTAACACACTATTAATTGTATTTGGTTCATTTTTTACCGTGGCTGGCGCTATTCATTACTTTAAAAAATAGAGAGGATGTCGGTGAACTCAGGTTTTATTAATCGCTTAGTCGGAACAAGTATTGTGGTGATCGCAGCAATTGTGTTTATTCCCAATATACTCGATGGTGAAAAAGTGCACTATAAAGAAGGCTTTAAAGCGATTCCAGAACGCTCTGAGTTCAAGACCATTGATTTGCAAGAATCAATCGATCAAAAAGTGGCAAATGCACAGCCTTTAAAAGAGGATGAAGTTGAAGATATTCAGCCTGATGATGCCGCATTTGAACAGCAAAACAGTGCTGCTCAAACAGACATTACCGACCAGCCTGCAATGGTTGAAGCGGTAATACCTGATACAAACCAAAGCAGTACGGCTGCAATTCAAGAACCTACGCGCCCAGCTAACGAAAACTTAACTAGCATGGCGTATGTTATTCAGTTAGGTAGTTTTTCACATGCAGCCAATGTAAAAGCGCTGCAAGCTAAGCTCAAGGCTAAAGGGTTTAAAACTTTTACTAAACCAGTTAAAACGCCAAATGGGACGTTAACGAAAGTTTTTGTCGGACCATCACTGAATAAACAAGAACTGCAATCTCAACTTCCTGCACTTAAAGAGTTAACCAAACTCAACGGTAAAGTCACCCAATTTGAAGTGACCAAATAAATTCAATAAAAGGAAGTGTGTTTATCGCGAGATATTACACACTTACCTCGTCTTATTTTATACGTTTAAATAGACCTTTGTCCCATTTTTAGCTCGCTACCTTTACTTATCAATGCCCACACAAAAAATGCAAAATAGATGCGCTATAAACAAAATGTTTGTTGTTTTTATAACGGTGAGTCTGCGCTATTTTTAATCTAATAATGGTGTGTGTTTACTCACCTGTAATCTCACGCTTAAACTTGCATCACAAGGAGGTTTAGGTATAGAATGCGCCCAAAATTAGCGACTAATTGGTTCTTATGATCTGGGTTGATTACGCCATTATTGGCATTATTGCACTCTCTACCATCATCGGTTTAATACGCGGCTTTGTTAAAGAAGCTATGTCATTAGCGGTATGGGCAGGGGCTTTCATCATCTCCAGCTTATTTTATCAATATTTAGCTTCCTTCCTAACATCCATTTCTGAACCCCTTTTAAGAAATGCGGCGGCCATTGCCATATTATTCTTTGCGACGCTATTGTTAGGCGGTTTACTAAACTATATTTTAGGTGAGCTTGTACAGCGAACCGGATTATCCGGCACAGACCGTGTTTTTGGTGTGGTGTTTGGTGCTCTTCGAGGCGTGTTGGTCGTGAGCGCGTTACTCTTCTTTCTTGATGCTTTTACTGGTGCGCCAAGTACGCATTGGTGGGGCAACTCTATTTTGATTCCAGAATTTGGCTTCGTAGTTGAATGGTTCTTTTCGTACCTAGAAAACAACTCGAGCTTTTTAAATTCAGTAAACCGTTAATCGGCGAGGATAAATTACATGTGTGGTATCGTTGGAATAGTCGGAACATCGCCAGTTAATCAGGCGATTTATGATGGCTTAACCGTTTTGCAACACCGTGGCCAAGATGCTGCGGGTATCATAACTATTGAGAACAATACATTTAGCTTGCGCAAAGCAAATGGCCTAGTGAAAGATGTATTTCACACTCGTCATATGAAACGTTTGCAAGGCAATATTGGCATTGGCCATGTGCGTTACCCAACAGCGGGTTCTTCAAGTTCGTCAGAGGCTCAGCCGTTTTATGTAAACTCTCCATTTGGTATAGCGCTTGCGCATAATGGTAACTTAACCAATGCCGAGTCGTTAAAAGAGCAGTTATTTTCAGAGGCACGTCGCCATGTTAATACGACCTCTGATTCTGAAATTTTACTTAACATCATGGCGCATGAGCTAAGTAAATCAGACAAACTAAAATTAGACCCTGAAGATATTTTCACCGCGGTTACTGAAGTTAACAATAAAGTAAGTGGCGGTTATGCCACTATCGCCATGATTATTGGTCATGGTATTGTGGCGTTTCGCGATCCAAACGGTATTCGTCCATTGGTGTTTGGTAAACGTGAATCAGCAAACGGCACTGAATACATGTTTGCCTCAGAAAGCGTAGCATTAAAGCCTGACGGTTTTGAATTTGTTCGTGACGTTGCCCCAGGCGAAGCTATTTATGTCACTGAAAATGGAGAGTTTCACTCTTTAAGCTGTGCAGATAAAGTGTCTTACTCACCGTGTATTTTTGAATTTGTTTATTTTGCACGACCGGATTCAACCATTGACCGTATGTCAGTGTATGCAGCGCGTGTAAATATGGGGACTAAGTTAGGTGAAAAAGTAGCGCGTGAATGGGCAGACAAAGACATTGATGTGGTTATTCCTATTCCTGAAACCTCGTGTGATATTGCATTAGAAATGGCACGCGTGCTTGACTTACCGTATCGCCAAGGCTTTGTTAAAAATCGTTATATTGGTCGTACGTTTATTATGCCTGGCCAAGAGCTTCGTAAAAAATCAGTTCGCCAAAAACTCAATGCGATTGACCGTGAGTTTAAAGGTAAAAATGTCCTACTTGTTGATGACTCAATTGTACGTGGTACCACCTCGGCACAAATTGTAGAGATGGCACGCGAGTCAGGCGCTAAAAATGTTTACTTTGCATCAGCAGCACCTGAAATACGCTTTCCAAATGTATACGGTATAGATATGCCATCTGCGGCAGAACTTATTGCACACGGCCGTGAAGTAGAAGATATTAACCAAAGCATTAGCTCTGATGGTTTAATCTTTCAATCGTTAAGCGATTTAATTGCTGCCGTTAGCCAAGAAAACCCAGAGATCACTAAGTTTGAAACATCAGTGTTTGACGGACAATACATTACTGGCGACATTGATCAAGATTACTTAAACCGTATAGATAAGCTGCGCAACGATTCAGCTAAAAGCATCCGTGAAAACGCAATGTCATCTGGTTTAGAAATACATAATCAAGATGAAAACGAATCTGATTAATAATGTAATGTTAGCCTGATAGTATTTTAAGGCTAATAAAAAAAGGAGCTTAACAGCTCCTTTTTTGCGTCTATAGAAAAGGAATATTTAAGTAAACATGGGGCTGATAATACCGTTGGTCCATAGCATAGCGGTAAGTGCTAATATAATAACCAGTAAAATTAATCCACAGGTAACAACAGAGCTTGCATAAATAAAGCCGCGCTCTTGCGGAATGTGCATCAAAATTGGCACGCCGGTGTACAGTAAATAAACTGAGTAGGCGAGTGCAACTAATCCAACACACACCACAAACCACAGCTCAGGCCAAAAAGCTGCCAATGCCGACATAAACACCGGTGTAGCGGTATAAGCTGCCAGCTCAATTGTTTGGGTAAAAGTCGGTTTAGCACCAAAAGTAACCGCCATCCAATGGGCTAAATAGGCCAGTGCAAATACACCGCCAATTAAAGCGACATACATGGCTGCGCCAATCATCAGAGCGCTTTCATGGGTTAAAAATACTGGATTACCTGTACCTATACTCCAGCCTAAGTAAACCGATGAGTAGTACCCCATTGCAGAGGGAAATAAAGCGATAAGCAAAATGTGCGATAAGCTATAGGTTAAGCTTTCGTGACGGTTATCAATTGTTTGCCATTCTTCGAGTGGATGGGCGTATAAACCCCATAGGTGATTTAGTATCATTGCGTGCTCTCCATAAAAGGATATATTACTGTTTGGTTATAATTGGTTTGTTTTTATACAGTCCATTTAGTTATGGTTCAGTAAGTATACAAAGTCAAGTTATCCACATGCTTGCAATAAGGGCGAGTGTTTATTTTATTCAGAGTAATATTTCATGTTAAAATGCCATAATCGCAATTTTTAGCAATGAGTAGTCAGCGTGCCACATAGCCAGCTTTTAGAGCCAATTAACAATTTTTTATTATGCAGTACTCCCGATGAGTGGGTTGAACAAGCAATCAAAAAAGAAAACTTACCCATCATATTAATTGATCACTTAATATGTGAATTAAAAGCGGCGCAAAGTGCCATGTTTTTAATCCGTAAGTATGCGGTAGATAAAGAGAGTAGTGATGCACTGCTTGAATGGCTTAAACCGTTTGAAACGCTTATTTATAAACGTGAGGGAAATTGGCGTGATTTAGCGGCTAAAAATAAACTCACTAAATCCATTATCCCTAAATCTAACTCGCCTTATGGCCAAGATTTAATTGATAAAATGGTAATGCTGATAAAAGAAGAGCTGCATCATTTCTATCAAGTGCTCGAAATTATGGATGAATACGGTGTTGAATATAAAAGTATAACGCCATGTCGTTATGCCAAAGGCATGCTACGCAATGTTAAAACGTTTGAGCCTAATGCCTTAGTTGATAAGCTTATTGTAGGTGCTTACATAGAAGCTCGCTCGTGTGAACGCTTTGCCAAGCTTGCACCCCATGTAGATAAACGATTAGGTGATTTTTATATTTCATTGCTGCGCTCTGAGGCACGTCATTACCAAGATTATTTAACCCTTGCTCAAGACATTGCTGATTTTGATATTACCGAGCGGGTAAAAGAATTTGCTGAAATAGAAGCACAGTTAATTTTATCTGATGACGAAGACTTTAAGTTTCACAGTGGAACACCGTTAAGTAAAAGTGCTTAGTATACTTGAGTGCTACAAATGGGTTATGTTGTTGTAGCACATACTTTAGTATCAAAATTATTTTTAAATTAGACACTTCCAAAACTCTCTCCTAATATTTAAGCAAGTCGAATTTTGAGTTATCAACGGTCTATATTGCTTTGTAATTCATTTTAATAAAAGGGCCATACCTTATTTATTATTGGGTGAGAATGTATGCAAGATAAAGAGGGATTATTTGTATTTGCAGCTGAAGAAGAACAAGCAGATACAGATCTGAAAACTTGGAAAATATTAACCGTTGAGGATGATCTTGATTATCAAAACGCGTTAGTTAACAGCTTAAAAGAGCTAAAAGCCAAAGATGGTTATAAATACGAGTTGTTAACAGCAAATTCGGTACCAGAGGCGGCTTTGGCGTTGAGCATGCACCCTGATATTGCACTTATTTTTATAGATGTGGTGATGGAGGAGGATGACTCAGGTCTGCGTTTAGTGAATACTATTCGAGAGGTCATCGGTAACGCAGAAATGCGTATTGTGCTCTTAACAGGGCAACCTGGTTTTGCACCAGAGAGCGATATCATGAAAATGCTCGATATCGATGAATACTGGAATAAATCAGACCTATCTGCCGAGAAGCTGCAATCAATTGTTAATAGCAACATGCGCACTTGGGAGTATATCTCACAAATTAGGTCAGCCAAGCAAGGTTTACAGTTGGTGCTTGATGCATCTAGAAGTATTAACGGTAAGCACGATATGGCCTCTTTCTCTTATGCTGTGCTTAAAGAAATTAGCAACATTTTAAAAATAACCGAAGGGGGTGGTATTTTTTGTTCGAGTAATTCAGACCCTAGCTCTGAATGTTTAATACTCTCAACCCATGGTTGCTTTAGTGGCATTAAAGGGCAACCTGTGGGACCTAATCTGCCTGCAGAAATGCTGCAAGACTTTAAACAAGCGATTAGAGAGCGTCGTCATATTTTTTCAAAGCACCACAGTGTGTTTTTTTTCGAAACGCCAGATCAGCAGGGCGCTGATTACATAACTATCGTCAAATCAGACAACCCAATTAGTGAGCAAAACGAATATTTACTTAAAGTATTTAGTGAAAATGTGAGCACAGGATTTGCTAATATTTCGTTATTAAATCGCTTAACCGAGCTTGCTTATACCGATGTGTCACTTAACTTGCAAAACCGTAACTGGCTAACCCGTGAAATAAAGAACATGAATGCGCAGGAGCGGCTAAAAACGCGATTGGTCATTTTTGATATTTATCAGTTTGACGAAAAAGCATTCACCTTTGGTCATGAATTTTGTAATAAATTAATGAAGTTAGTTTACCAGAGTATTGTTGATAGCTTTACTAGGTATGACCCCCGCATAGCATTGATTAGTAACAAAGCGTTTGGCATGTTAGTGAGCGTTGACTTTGATATCTCAAATGCAGTTAGTTACTTTCAAAATAAACAAAAATTCGAAATTGAACAAGTTAAGCAATACATTGATGTCCGTATTTTAGAATTAAAATTAAATGTAGCTTTAAACTTAACACCTGAAAAAGTAATCAGCCTTGCAGAGTCGAGCCTGAACTCTTCGCAGCTAAACCAAACTAAGTATATTCAGCATACCGAGGAAAAAACAGATCAAATTACTCGTCGTTATGAGCTGATGGCTGAGCTCAGAACGGCTATAGGTAATAAAAGTTTACAGGTGGCGTTACAACCCAAAATCAGCTTATCAACCTTGAAACCAGCAGGTTTTGAAGCGCTCGCTAGGTGGCAAAGAGCTGATGGCAGCTTTGTACGCCCTGATGAATTTATAGAGTTAGCTGAAACAGCCGGATTAATTAATGAACTAGACCATGTGATTTTCGAAAAAATACTAGAGACTATTAATCAACTTAAAGAGCAAGGCTTCAACTTACCCTTTGCATTTAATGCATCCTCTTATGATTTAGTTGAACCTAGTTACTTTGAGCAAATAAAAACTAAAATTGAAGAGTACAACATTCTGCCTTCTATGCTTGAGCTAGAGGTGACAGAAACGCAAGCCATAAGTAACTATAACTTAATTAAAGAAGCACTTGAACGGTTTATCACCTTAGGTATGAAAGTCAGCATTGATGACTTTGGCACTGGTTACTCGTCGTTAGCTCACATCAATGAAATACCGTCTACGTCGATAAAAATAGATCGCTACTTTGTTAGTGATCTTGAATTTAATGACAACAATCAGTACATGATTAAGATGATATTATCTTTAGCGAATCAGTTTAACTTTTCGGTAATTGCTGAAGGTGTTGAGAATGAATTTGAGGCTCAGTGGTTACATCAGCAGGGGTGCGAAACTGCTCAAGGATACTACTTTTCTAAACCATTATTTTTAAAAGATTTAATTGTGTGGCTAAAACAGTCTGAAGTGAGTAAGAATGAATAGCTTCAGTAGCTTTCCGAACGGCTCAAAAAAAAGTGTGTTATTAAAGTCTTCGTTCAGTTTATTTATCACTTTATTTATTGGCTGGCTTATATACGCACAAACATATCAAGAAAAAATAAACACCATAAAAGCTATGCAAGATGAAAAGTTAGTCCTTATCAGTGGAGATTTTTCTAAAGAGCTCAGTAGTATTAAAAAGCTTACGCGTATCCTTGCCCAAGGGCCGATTTTAAAAAGCGACACACCAAACAAGCCTTTACAATCAAAGCAAAGAAGAGATGAAATAAATAACTATTTTTTAAATTTTGCTGCTATCTCTACTAATATCGCGCAAATTCGCTGGCTAGATACACAAGGCCAAGAGCAATACCGCATTAACGCAGCCAATGGTATTGGCGAAATTGTATCGCCTGATGAGTTGCAAAATAAGCAAACCCGTTACTACTTTCAAAAAGGGATGCAGGTCAGTGCGCCTGACATTTTTGCCACAGAAATAGATTTAAATATCGAACGCAACCAAATTGTAATGCCTCATCAACCAACAATCCGTGTAACCTACCGTACGGATAAAGAAAATTACCTATTAGATGGTTTGCTAGTGGTAAACTTTAACTTAGATTATTTGTTTGATCAGATTAAAAGTTACAACCAAGAGAGCACTTTAATTAGCATTTTAAACCACGATGGCTTTTGGTTATTAAATACTGATGCTGAATTAGAGTGGGGGTTTATGTATGGTAAAAATGAGCAAACACTCGCTTTAAAAAAACCAGAGCTTTGGCAGCAAATTATTGATGGCAATGTAGAATATGGTTCGCACTTTTTTAACCATGGTCTTTATACCTACCGCCGTTTTTCTATTTTTTCGTTGCGCGAGAACAAAGGTAGAATTAGCAATGCTGACAAAGAATTAATTATTCTTATAAGTAGCCCCAATGAATTGTTAATAACTGTACGAAATGCGGCCTTACGGTTAGCGTTAATTTGCAGTGGATTACTATGTTTAATTAGCTTTGGTTTTATTTATCGTGAGTATAAGTTTCAAAATCAGCTATTAGCCCTGTCACATAAATTACATATTGAAAAGATAGAACTAGATATCGTTAACCGTGAGCTTGATGCCACAATTAAGCAGCAGCAGCAACTGCAAGAAGGGTTAATTGAAGCGCAAAAACTATCCTCATTAGGGTTGCTCGTGGCAGGTGTTGCTCATGAAATGAATACGCCTATCGGTGGAGCCGTTATTTCTGTTTCAAATGCAGATATGGCATTGAATAAATTAAATGAAGCGATGAAACAGGGGCTGACTAAATCAACGTTAGAAAGTACTACAACAAGTATTGGAGAGAACCTAGCGTTGGCTAAAATTAATTTAAATAAAACCGCCGTATTAGTAAAAAGTTTTAAAAAAATGGCGATTGATCGCCATAATGATGAATTTATAGCATGTGATATTGAAAAAATTATTGAAGAGCTATTATTGTCATTAAACTCCAGGTTAAAAAACTCGCCAATAAAAGTGAAAACTGTTTTTTTACTTAATAAACAGATAATTAGCTTGCCAGGTATTATTTCTCAGGTTGTCGAAAACTTAGTGGTTAATGCGCTAAACCATGCTTTTGATGAAAAGCAGGAAGGGGTAATAGAAATAAAAGTCGAACAAGCGACTAATAATAGGGTGAGGCTGAGCGTGTCAGATAATGGCAAAGGTGTTGATGGTGAAATAAAGGCAGATATATTTGAACCCTTTTATACTACAGCTAGAGGTAAAGGTAACACGGGTTTAGGTTTATATATGGTTTATCAATGGGTAACCCAGATTTTAAAAGGGGACATCAAACTTCATTCAGAACCACAAAGCGATACCTATTTTAAAACGCAATTTATTATTACTTTACCTGACTTAAAAGCAAAGTCTCATTACGATTAGTCAATAAAGGCTAAAAACCCTACAAGGGGGTCGAAACTAACTCTTGAGAATCAGGGGTAACCACTAAATACGAACCTTGAGTATACCAATCGCCCAATACTGTGCGAGTAAGCGTTTGGTTATTAACTTCATAGGTATGTACATCAGGGCGGTGAGTATGGCCGTGGATCATATTAGCCACGTTATGTTTGGCGAAGGTTTCGAGTACTGCGCTTTGCACCACATCCAGTATTTCTATAGGTTTGTCTGCTTGGCTAAGTTTACTTTTTTCACGTGCATCACGCGCTATTTTTTTACGATACCACAATGGCATAGCAAGCATAAGTTTAGGCCACCACCAACCACGGCTCTTTCGACGAAACTTTTGGTACTCAACATCCTGGGTACACATTTCATCACCGTGCAAAATGACAGTAGGAGTGCCGTAGAGGTCGATCACTGTTTGCTCATTCAGTAAGGTCATTCCTGCCATATCGGCGTACTGTTCTCGCATGATAAAGTCGCGATTACCGTGTACAAAATAAATAGGAATACCTAAGTTATTAACCGCTTTTAGCTGTTCTGCCACTGCCGCTGAGAGTTCGCTAACATAATCGTCACCAACCCACACTTCAAAAAAATCACCTAAAATATATAGGGCGTCTACTTTTTGAGGAGTAATATGGGCGTGTAAAAATTTAAAAAATGCCGCTGTAATATCAGGGCGATTTTCACTCAAATGTAAATCGGCGATAAAGTAGGTTTGGCGAGTCATGGTGATTCCATTTAGATAAAAGCGGGTGAATACCCGCTTTATGTATTCTTTGAAGAATAATGCGGTCTTAGCTGACAGTTACACTTTCAATTACCACATCTTCAAGTGGTACATCTTGGTGGAAGCCATTGCTACCTGTAGCAACACCTTTGATTTTATTTACTACGTCCATGCCTTCTACTACTTCAGCAAACACACAGTAACCCCAGCCCTGTGATGTTTCACTGCTGTGGTTTAAAAAATCGTTGTTATTTACGTTAATGAAAAATTGCGCTGTAGCTGAGTGTGGATCAGGCGTGCGTGCCATTGCTAATGTACCTACTTTGTTAGATAGGCCGTTGTTCGCTTCATTTTCAATTGGGTCGTTTACTTCTTTTTGTTCCATACCCGGTGCAAAACCACCGCCTTGAACCATAAAACCATCAATTACACGATGAAAAATAGTGCCGTTATAAAAACCTGAGTTTGCATACTCTAAAAAGTTTTTTACTGTATTTGGAGCTTCGCTTTCGTGCATTTTAATGGTGATATCACCAAAATTTGTGTGTAGAACAACCATGAGATTTCCTATAGCTGGTTTGAATATTGACGCTATTTTATCGTAGTTGACCCAGATTAACAAAGAGCTTTGATAAACCGCTAGAGCCCATGCTTAGCAAGTGGTAACATAGCTTTTCTGTTAATCGTGAAGGAAAGCAACTAAATGGTACAAATATACAACACACTGACACGCCAAAAAGAAGAGTTTAAACCTATGGTCGATGGAAAAATCGACATGTATGTGTGTGGTATCACCATTTATGATTACTGTCACATTGGCCATGCACGCACATTTGTGGGTTTTGATGTAATTGTTCGCTACCTTCGCCACTTAGGTTACGATTTAAAGTATGTACGTAATATTACCGATGTTGATGATAAAATTATCAAGCGCGCAAATGAAAACGGTGAGGCGATTAACGACTTAACCGTGCGTATGACTAAAGCCATGCATGAAGACTTTGACAGTTTAAATATGCTACGTCCTGATATAGAGCCAACCGTAACTGGCCACATGGATGAAATTATTGCTATGGTTGAGCGTTTGATTGCCAAAGGCCACGCTTATGTTGCAGCCGATGGCGACGTTTTATTTGATGTTTCTACCTTTGAGCAATACGGAGCTCTTTCGCAACAAGATTTAACCATGTTGCAATCAGGTTCGCGTGTTGAAGTAGCTCAAGATAAAGACGATCCTCTTGATTTTGTTTTATGGAAAAAAGCCAAAGCAGGGGAGCCGTCGTGGTCATCACCTTGGGGTGAGGGTCGCCCTGGTTGGCACATAGAATGTTCAGCAATGAGCTCTAAGCATTTAGGTGAGCATTTTGATATTCATGGTGGTGGTTCAGACCTACAGTTCCCGCACCACGAAAACGAAATCGCGCAATCATGTTGTGCAAATAATGGCCAGTATGTAAATACTTGGATCCACACCGGTATGGTACAAGTGAACAAAGAGAAGATGTCTAAATCGTTAGATAACTTTTTTACCGTTCGTGAGGTATTAAAACAATATGACGCAGAGTCGGTTCGTTACTTTTTAATATCAGGTCATTACCGCAGTCAGCTCAATTACTCGCAAGAAAACTTAGACCAAGCACGTTCGTCTCTTGAGCGTATTTACACCGCATTACGTGGCGTTGAGCCAGTTGAATGTGTGCTTGAGGGTAATGAGTATGTGGCTAAGTTTAGAAAAGCCATGAATGATGACTTTAATTCGCCAGAAGCATTACCGGTTGTGTTTGAAGTTGCTAAAGAGCTAAATCGTGTAAAAGACAGTGATAGCGAAAAAGCAGGACATTTAGCCTTTATTCTACGTAGCTTAGGTGAAATACTTGGTATTGCTCAACAAGCACCAGAGGCATTTTTACAAGGCGGTCAAAACGACGATGAAGTGGCTGAAATTGAGGCACTGATTGTAAAACGTAATGACGCACGTGCCAGTAAAAATTGGGCTGCAGCAGATGAAGCTCGCGATGCTCTAAATGCGTTAGGTGTAGTACTTGAAGATTCAGCGGGAAAAACAACGTGGCGTAAAGCTTAGGGTTTGTTGAGCTTTGCGGATTTAGCCATAACGCGCTGAACACAAAAAAAGGGTTGCCATAGGGTAACCCTTTTTTGGTTATATCAATTGCATTAGATAGATTATGCTTTTAATAAAATTGATATTGTTGACCTCAATTATAGTTGAGGTTTTAAACTCGCATTCATCAATTTAAAAATGGAAAATTAATGAATATTTTACTTGCCATGATCCCAGCTTTTTTATGGGGAACGACTTATGCGGTAACTAAATACGCAACCCCAGAGTGGCCGCCAATCTTGCTAGGAGCCATACGTGCACTCCCTGCTGGTTTATTATTGTTGTTATTTAAACCTTCTTGGCCAACGGCTAAACAGTGGCCAGGCATTTTTCTAATAGGCGCAATCAATATTGCGTTGTTTTTTAGTTTTATTTTTGTAATGGCGATTAATTTACCTGCTGCGATTGCAGGTGTCGGTATGGTGTCTGTACCGGTAGTGGCATTATTGTATGCCTGGCTTGTTAAACGGCAACAGCCAGCGTTAGTGCAAGGATTTTGTGCCCTTGCTTTAGTGGTTTTAGCATGGCGCTTATTTGACCCACAACATATTGCACTTAATTTATTGGGAGTAGTGGCACTGATAGGGGCGCTATTGACTATTGTTATAGGCAGTACGCTGGTAAAAAAAGTGACCGCTAAAGTACACTGGTGGACAGTATTAACGTGGCAATTAATCATTGGTGGCAGTTTGCTAGCGATTGCTGCTGCAATACAGGCTTTTTATTTTGCTCCCCAGCAGTATCAATTTTTAACTGCATCAATAAATACAACCCAATGGCTGGCGCTATTTTGGCTGGTGGTGCCTAACACTGCTTTAGCCTATATTTTGTATGTTTGGTTATTAGGGCGAATGACAGTGGTTGAATTTACTTTTGGCACTATAGCTAACCCAATTGCCGGCATTTTATGTGCAGGGTTATTGATTAACGAACAATATGAAAGTTGGCAGTACACGATTATGTTATTAATGATCGTATTTTCGGTATTGCCACAAGGCTTGGCATTAATAAAACGAAGAATGATGATACAAAAAGCCCGCAATTAAGCGGGCTCTTCATTACTTTATTTTTTGTTTGTTAGCTGTGATATTTTTCACACGCTTCTAGCGTATTCTCAATTAAGCTAGCAACCGTCATCGGGCCCACACCGCCTGGTACAGGGGTAATAAAGTCAGCTTTTTGCTCTGCAACTGCGTACTCTACATCACCCACTAATTTACCGTTGTCTAAACGGTTAATACCTACATCAATAACAATGGCGCCGTCTTTTATCCAATCGCCAGGAATAAATTCAGGTTTACCCACTGCTACAACCAGTAAGTCAGCACGACGTACATGCGTTTCTAAATCTTGGGTAAACTTATGGCAAACAGTGGTGGTACATCCGGCGAGTAACAGCTCAAGTGACATAGGTCGACCCACAATATTAGAGGCACCAACAACCACAGCATGCATGCCTTTGTAACGTACGCCGGTTGAATCTAGTAAAGTAATAATACCCTTAGGTGTACATGGACGAAGAGCAGGCATACGCTGTGCTAATCGGCCAATATTATAAGGGTGAAAACCATCAACGTCTTTGTGTGGAGTAATACGCTCAAGAATTTTTTCTGCATCTAAGCCCTCTGGTAAAGGGAGCTGCACTAAAATACCATCAATTTCACCATCAACATTCAACTCATCAATTAATGCTAATAGCGCTTGCTCTGTGGTGTCTGCTGGTAAGTCGAATGACTTAGAAATAAAACCAACCTCTTCACAGGCTTTACGTTTTGAACCAACGTAAACTTGGCTTGCTGGATCTTGTCCAACAAGTACCACAGCTAATCCTGGGGCTCTAAGGTTTTGTGCAACACGTTCTGAAACTCGTTCAGCCACTGCGCTACGTACTTGTTTTGCTACTGCTTTACCATCAATGATGTTTGCCGTCATGGGTGACCTTTAATTAGGTTAATTAACTTGATACCGATACATTTAAAAAACGAATGCATATATAGGGGTTAAAATGCCGATAAAGAAAACACCTTTATCTTACTCATTTTTTAATATGGCAGCTATTTTCGCAGAAAAGCGGTTAAGCGCCAAGTTGCTTTTAAAGTATAAGCGCTCGAATTATAAAAAAGAGTTTAAATTTTATCCCTGTATCGTAATATTTGACCATTATGAACTAAAAATGAGCAATTGATTTGTTTTCTTAAAAAAACGTTTGACCTAACCCAGTCAAATCACTATTATGCACCCCGTTGTCAACGAGGTCACTCGCAGACAATAGTAAGTATCGGCGATTAGCGCAGTTTGGTAGCGCACTTGGTTTGGGTCCAAGGGGTCGCAGGTTCAAATCCTGCATCGCCGACCATTTTTATGTTTATTCATAACAATTTAACTTACTAGTGAACTATGAAGTTTTCGATGCGCCCATAGCTCAGCTGGATAGAGCAACGCCCTTCTAAGGCGTCGGTCGAAGGTTCGAATCCTTCTGGGTGCGCCATTTTGAAAACACTGTAATGCCGTGGTGATTGTAGCTCAGTTGGTAGAGCCCCGGATTGTGATTCCGGTTGTCGTGGGTTCGAGCCCCATCAGTCACCCCAATTTACAAAAAGAATATCGGCGATTAGCGCAGTTTGGTAGCGCACTTGGTTTGGGTCCAAGGGGTCGCAGGTTCAAATCCTGCATCGCCGACCACTTTCTTATAAGTGGTCTTAAATCCAACATTTAAGTATTCAAGAAAAGTTATATCGGCGATTAGCGCAGTTTGGTAGCGCACTTGGTTTGGGTCCAAGGGGTCGCAGGTTCAAATCCTGCATCGCCGACCATTTTCCCCTAAGTAAAACACATCTAAATTCTACTTTTATTAAACAACACCCTTAATTTTTTCTTTATTAATCGTATTTTCACTTAATTAGTCTGTTTTTTATTCGCTTAGTCGTTATCTACCCTGATCTACCCCAAATAATTGCCCCCTACACTCGACTATCATAAATATTAGGTTATAATGCCGCGTCTATTTGTTTAATAATATAGTGCCCTAAGGGCAGAGCAGCAATGGTATCTCCTGGTAGCGACGGATTTTTTTAAGCCCCAAAGCTTGAATTTTATCAAGACGCCTATAGATTACTTTGTTTGTAAGGAAGGCGAACAGTCGCCAAAATTGAATATTGAGGTAAATCATGCAAGTTTCTGTTGAGACGACTCAAGGCCTTGAGCGCCGTCTGACCATCACCGTTCCTGCAGAGAACGTTGAGACCGAAGTAAAAAAACGCTTACAACAACTGTCAAAAACGCAGCGTATCGACGGTTTCCGTGCTGGTAAAGTTCCAGTATCAGTAATCAACAAGCGTTTCGGACCAGCTGTTCGTCAAGAAGTTGCTGGCGAAGTAATGCAACGTAATTACATTGAAGCAATTGTTGCTGAAAAAATTAACCCTGCAGGCGCACCAACATTTGCTCCTAAAGCACTTGAAGCAGGTAAAGATTTAGAGTTCTCAGCAACATTTGAAGTTTATCCTGAAGTTGAAGTTCAAGGTTTAGAGAAAATTGCCGTTGAAAAACCAGCGGTAGAAGTTACTGACGAAGATTTAGCAAACATGCTAGAAACACTTCGTAAGCAACACGCTTCTTGGGCTGATGTTGATGCAGCGGCTGGCGCAAACGACCGTGTAACGGTTGATTTCGTTGGTACTATCGACGGCGAAGAATTTGAAGGCGGCAAAGCTGAAGACTTCCCATTAGAACTTGGCCAAGGTCGTATGATCCCAGGTTTTGAAGATAACATCGTTGGTAAAAAAGCAGGCGAAGAAGTGGTTGCTGATGTAACTTTCCCTGAAGATTACCATGCTGAAAACTTAAAAGGTAAGGCGGCTCAATTCACTATCACAGTGAAAAAAGTGGAAGCGCAAGAATTACCTGAATTAAGCGATGAGTTTGCAACTAAATTCGGTGTTACCGAAGGCGGCGTAGACGCGCTTAAAGAAGAAGTTAAAAAGAACATGACACGTGAGCTAGACCAAGCGGTTAAAGCTAACGTTAAAGACCAAGCAATCAAAGGTCTTTTAGAGCAAAACGAAGTTGAAGTGCCTAAAGCATTAATCGACCAAGAAGTTGACGCACTACGTCAGCAAGCTGCTCAACGTTTTGGTGGCAATGGTCAAAATATGCCAGAGCTTCCAGCTGAATTGTTCCACGAGCAAGCGGTAACACGTGTTAAAACTGGCCTATTATTAGGTGAAGTGATTAAAGCGAATGGCATCAAAGTTGATGACGCTAAAGTTGAAGCATTAATTGCTACTGTAGCTTCTGCATACGAAGATCCAACTGAAGTAGTAGAATACTACAAAGCGAATGATCAATTAATGCAGCAAATGCGTAATGTAGCAATGGAAGAGCAAGCTGTTGAAGCTATTTTAGCTAAAGCAACTGTGACTGATGTTGAAAAAGCATTTGATGACATCATGAATCCACAGCAAGGTGCATAATAAGTCATTGACTTAAGCGCTCGCTAACGATTAAATGGCTCGTGTTACTCTGTTTATGCAGTGTGCCCGGGCCATTTTAGTTTGTGGTTCTTAATTAGCTAAAAATGATCATTATGCTTTTCTTAGAATAAGTATAAGCGCATAAGGAATTAAATAAGTATGAACACTGGTATGACAGATCCCCTAAACGCATTAGTCCCTATGGTTGTTGAGCAAACAGCTAAAGGCGAGCGCTCGTTTGATATTTATTCGAGACTATTAAAAGAGCGTATTATCTTTTTAACGGGCCAAGTTGAAGACAACATGGCAAACCTGATCTTAGCGCAAATGCTATTTTTAGAATCAGAGAACCCAGAGAAAGATATTTTCTTATATATCAATTCACCGGGTGGCTCTGTCACTGCGGGAATGGCTATTTACGATACAATGAACTTCATTAAACCAGACGTAAGCACAATCTGTGTAGGCCAAGCGGCTAGCATGGGCGCATTTTTACTGTCTGGTGGCGCGAAGGGTAAACGTTTTTGTTTACCAAATTCACGCGTGATGATTCACCAACCGTTAGGTGGATTCCAAGGTCAAGCGTCTGACTTTGAAATACACGCAAAAGAAATCCTGTCTATTAAAGACAAGTTAAATCGCTTAATGGCTGAGCATACTGGCCAACCGCTTGACGTTGTTTCACGCGATACAGACCGTGACAATTTTATGAGTGCAAGCCAAGCTGTAGATTACGGTATTGTTGACTCAGTATTTACTAATCGCGGTAGCAAGTAAGTATGCCTGCAAGCAGTGATGCTTGCTAATGAGAGTTACTATGCGAAAAACACTAAATTTTGGTATAGTTAAAGCGTATTAAAATAGCCACCAAGACTTTGGTGGCCAACGTAATAAAATGAGGTAGCTGAATGTCTGACACTCCTACAGACGGCGACAAAAGTAATAAATTGTTATACTGCTCTTTTTGTGGCAAAAGCCAGCATGAAGTTCGAAAGTTAATTGCAGGACCTTCAGTATACGTTTGTGATGAATGTGTAGAGCTGTGTAATGATATTATCAGGGAAGAAATTAAAGACATCGCGCCTAAGCATGATGCCGCTGACAAATTACCTGTGCCAAAAGAAATTCGTAACCACTTAGACGACTACGTTATTGGTCAAGACCATGCTAAAAAAGTATTGTCTGTAGCGGTTTACAATCACTACAAGCGTTTACGCAATCAATCAACTAAACAAGACGTTGAACTAGGTAAAAGTAATATTTTATTAATTGGCCCAACCGGGAGTGGTAAAACATTATTAGCTGAAACGTTAGCTCGTTTACTTGATGTGCCGTTTACTATGGCCGATGCCACCACACTAACCGAAGCCGGTTATGTAGGTGAAGATGTTGAAAACATTATTCAAAAGCTTTTACAAAAATGTGACTACGACGTAGAAAAAGCACAACGTGGTATTGTTTACATTGATGAAATTGACAAAATTTCTCGTAAATCAGATAACCCATCAATCACACGTGATGTATCAGGTGAAGGTGTACAACAAGCCTTACTTAAACTGATTGAAGGTACAGTAGCTTCTGTTCCTCCACAAGGTGGACGTAAACATCCACAGCAAGAGTTCCTGCAAGTAGACACCTCTAAAATACTGTTTATTTGTGGTGGTGCATTTGCTGGTCTTGATAAAGTTATTGAGCAGCGTAGCCACAAAAACACCGGTATTGGTTTTGGTGTTGACGTTAAAGAGTCGGCGGCGAGCCGTTCTCTGAGTGAAACATTTAAAGATGTTGAGCCAGAAGATTTAGTAAAATATGGTTTAATTCCAGAGTTTATTGGACGTTTACCTGTGGTTGCAACACTGACAGAACTTGATGAAGCCGCGCTGGTACAAATTCTAAGTGAGCCTAAAAACGCCATTACTAAACAGTTTTCAGTATTGTTTGGTATGGAAGATGTTGAGCTTGAGTTTCGTGATGATGCACTGCGTGCTATTGCTCATAAAGCAATGGAACGTAAAACCGGTGCACGTGGCCTACGTTCAATCGTAGAAGGTGTATTACTTGATACTATGTATGAGCTGCCTTCAATTGATAACGTTAGCAAAGTGGTTGTTGATGAAACCGTTATTAAAGGTGAGTCTGATCCCATCTTAATTTATGATAGCAATCATCAAGAACACGCTGCGGCAGATTAAATTCTGAGCGAATTATAAAAAAAGGGAGCCAATGGCTCCTTTTTTTATAATTAATTTAATCGAGTTAACAAAAATTGTTGAACTTTAATTAGGTTATCCCCATATACTTGAGTAATCTTTAAATAAATGAAGTGCAAAGAGAAAATACAATGACGCTTGAGAGAAACGATCGAGTCGAAATCCCTGTGCTAGCACTGCGCGATGTGGTGGTGTATCCACACATGGTGATCCCGCTTTTTGTAGGCCGTGAAAAATCAATAAAATGCCTTGAAGCGGCAATGGATAAAGACAAACAAATTTTCTTAGTTGCACAAAAAGATGCAACTGTAGATGAGCCTGAGAAAGACGATATTTATCGTGTTGGGACAATTGCGACTGTACTTCAATTATTAAAGCTACCCGATGGTACAGTAAAAGTATTAGTTGAAGGCACACAACGTGCGAATATCGAAGAGTTTATTGATAACGAAGACTTCTTCGTTGCCAATGCACAGTTTATTGAGTCTGATTCAGTAAACGAACAAGAACAAGATATCTTTATTCGTAGTGCATTGAGCCAGTTTGAAGGCTATGTAAAATTAAATAAAAAAATTCCACCTGAAGTCATGACCTCGGTATCCGGTATTGATGAGCCTGCGCGTCTTGCTGACACTATGGCAGCACATATGCCATTGAAAGTGCCTGAAAAACAAAAAGTACTTGAAATATCTAGCGTTACAGAACGTTTAGAGTACTTAATGGCGCTGATGGAAGGTGAAATAGACTTATTGCAAGTTGAGAAGAAAATTCGCACCCGCGTTAAAAAGCAAATGGAAAAATCGCAGCGTGAGTATTACCTCAATGAGCAAATGAAAGCGATTCAAAAAGAGTTGGGTGAAATTGATGACGTACCGGATGAATTTGAAGCGTTGAAAAAGCGCATTGAAGAGTCTGGCATGCCATCAGAAGCGAAAGAAAAAGCCACAGCTGAGTTAAATAAGCTTAAGATGATGTCGCCAATGTCGGCAGAAGCCAGTGTTGTTCGCTCATACATAGATACGTTAATTAACGTACCGTGGAAAAAGCGCTCTAAGGTGAAAAAAGACTTAGCCGGCGCGCAAAAAATATTAGATAGCGACCACCACGGCCTTGATAAAGTCAAAGAGCGCATTATTGAGTACCTCGCAGTACAACAGCGCACAAATAAACTTAAAGGGCCAATCTTATGTTTAGTTGGACCGCCAGGTGTAGGTAAAACATCACTTGGACAGTCTATTGCGCGTTCAACGGGTCGTAAATACGTTCGTATGGCGCTCGGTGGTGTACGCGATGAGGCTGAGATTCGTGGGCATCGTCGTACTTACATTGGCTCTATGCCTGGTAAGTTAATTCAAAACATGACTAAAGTGGGCGTTAAAAACCCATTATTCTTGTTAGATGAAATTGACAAAATGTCAGCAGATATGCGCGGTGACCCTGCATCAGCATTGTTAGAAGTATTGGATCCTGAACAAAACAGTCACTTTGCGGACCATTACTTAGAAGTTGATTACGACTTATCTGATGTGATGTTTGTGGCAACCTCAAACAGCTTTAATATTCCAGGTCCTTTATTAGACCGCATGGAAGTGATTCGATTATCGGGTTACACCGAAGACGAAAAGCTAAATATTGCTAAAGAGCACTTAATTCCTAAGCAAATTAAGCGTAACGGTTTAAAAGCTAAAGAAGTTGAAATTGCCGACAGTGCCATCATTGGTATTATCCGTTATTACACCCGTGAAGCGGGCGTGCGTAATTTAGAGCGTGAAGTATCTAAGCTATGTCGTAAAGCGGTTAAAAATATCTTAATCGAAAAAGACACTAAAACAGTGACGATCGATGCAGATAACCTTGAAGAGTACTTAGGTGTGCAACGCTTTGATTACGGTAAAGCAGAAGACGGCGACCGTATTGGTCAAGTTACAGGCCTTGCATGGACAGAAGTAGGCGGTGACTTACTCACGATTGAATGTGCTGCAGTACCAGGTAAAGGCAAATTGACTTACACCGGCTCGTTAGGCGATGTAATGCAAGAGTCGATTCAAGCGGCAATGACCGTTGTGCGTAATCGTGCTGATGAGCTGCGTATTAATAGCGACTTTTATGAAAAGCGCGATATTCACGTACACGTACCTGAGGGTGCAACACCTAAAGATGGCCCAAGTGCCGGTATTGCAATGGTAACGTGTTTGGTTTCAAGCTTAACCGGTAATGCGGTGCGCTCTGATGTAGCCATGACAGGTGAAATTACCTTACGTGGTGAAGTATTGCCTATTGGTGGTTTAAAAGAGAAATTATTAGCGGCTCACCGTGGTGGGATTAAAACGGTCATCATTCCAAAAATTAACGAACGTGACTTAAAAGAGATACCTGACAATGTATTGGCGGGTCTTGATATTCACCCAGTTACATGGATTGATGA
This sequence comes from Pseudoalteromonas sp. 23_GOM-1509m, assembly GCF_000518425.1. NCBI lineage: Bacteria > Pseudomonadati > Pseudomonadota > Gammaproteobacteria > Alteromonadales > Pseudoalteromonadaceae > Pseudoalteromonas > Pseudoalteromonas sp. 23_GOM-1509m. The sequence goes on along the minus strand of NZ_KI912433.1, from coordinate 174,927 downwards.
GGTATTAAAGCTTGCTTTAGTGCATCCAGTTGATAGTTTTTCAGTCGAAACACCGAAAAAGCAGTAAAAAAGCCAAAAAAAGTGCTTTTAGGGGCTTTTCAAATCTAAACGGTATGATAAGTTAAGCACTGGTTTTCAAGCCTAGCCCTTGCAGGGCCTAGGCTTAAGAAAAATATAATCATATGAGCTTTAAATAAATGCTCAAAAATTTCAAAACAGTGATGTTAGTTTAAAAAAACAATCGCTCTTGATAACAACAATGAAAGAGGATGATATTGTGAATAAATCTCAATTAATCGATCAAATCGCAGCTGATGCTGACATTTCTAAAGCGGCTGCAGGTCGTGCACTAGATTCATTCATCGAATCTGTATCTGGCGCGCTAAAAGATGGCGACTCAGTTGCACTTGTTGGTTTTGGTACTTTCTCTGTACGTGAGCGTGCTGCTCGTGCAGGTCGTAACCCACAAACTGGTGAAACGATTCAAATTGCTGCTGCTAACATCCCAGCTTTTAAAGCCGGTAAAGCGCTTAAAGACGCAGTAAACTAATCACTGTGTAAACAAATTAGTTATGGCGAGTGAACAATACGCTTAATTATTCTAATCGATGAATTAAGTTACTTCACCGCCAGTTACTTCAAGTGAAAAAGCGTATCTGGTAAGATACGCTTTTTTTACATATGACAAGGTAGAAAAGACCTTGGTCAGAAAAGAGATAAACAAATGCTTGAGAAAATCAGAGAAGGTTCGCAAGGGCCGGTAGCCAAAGTCATTTTAGGCGCGGTGATTTTATCTTTTGCCTTAGCTGGGATCGGTAGTTACTTAGGTCAAACCACAGAACAACCCGTTGCTGAAGTAAATGGAATTAAAATTAGCCAAACAGAATTTAGCCGTGCGTTTCAAAATGAACGTAGCCGCTTAGAACAACAATTTGGTGAATATTTTACCCAAATAGCAGCCGATCCAACTTATATGGCTCAAATACGTCAAGGCGTGATTGACCGTTTAGTACAACAAGAATTACAAAGCCAGTTAGCGACTGAGCTGGGTCTGCGTGTGAGTGATGAAAGTATTCGTCAAACAATTTTAGAGCTTCCTTATTTTAAAATTGGCGATCAGTTTAATAACGACCGTTACTTACAAGTGATTCGTCAAATGAACTTCCAACCTGATTCATTTCGAGAGTACCTTCGTGATGATATGACACGTAGCCAGTTAGTGTCAGCGGTTGCAGGAACTGACTTTGCATTGCAAAACGAGCTTAAATCAGCCATTGCACTGCAACAACAAACTCGCAGCATTGATTATTTAGTCATTGATAAACAAGCAATGCAGGCTGATGTTGACGTTACTGATCAAGAAGTGGCAGATTATTACGAATTAAATGCAGGGCAATTTTTATCGCCAGAGCTTATTTCAGTTAATTACATTGAGTTAGATGCAGATGATATCGATGTTGCATCGGTAAGCGAAGACGACGTAAAAGCATATTATGAGCAGAGTAAAGCGCAATATGTTGAGCCTGAAAAACGTCGTGTATCACATATCTTAATTGATAACAGTGAAGATGACGATGCTGCAAAAGCGAAAGCTGAGTCTTTATTAGCACAGCTTAATGCGGGTGCTGATTTTGCACAATTAGCTGAATCGTCGTCAGATGATATTGTTAGCGCCGAAATGGGTGGTGACCTAGAGTGGATTGAACGTGATGTCATGGAGCCTGCATTTGAAGATGCTGCTTTTGCACTGCAAAACAAAGGTGATTACTCTGATGTAGTAGCCTCTGAATTTGGTTATCACATCATTAAACTTACAGACATTCAATCGCAGCAAGTTAAACCTTACGATGCCGTGAAAGCCGATTTACGTGCTGAACTTGAACAAGCTGAAAAAGTGGATGCGTTTTACGAGAAGCAAACAGAAATGGGTGCGTTAGCATTTGAGATTTCTGACCGCTTAGACGATGCTGCTGAAGTGGCGGGTGTTGAAGTACAATCTACACCGCTATTAGCACTGAGTGCGCTTCCTGAGCCACTTAATAATCCTGCGGTTATAACCGCATTATCATCAGTTGAATTACTAGAAGATAAAGTAAACTCAGAAGTAATCGAACTAGGTAATGAGCACGTGATTGTGGTTCGTGTTAACGAGCATCAACCGGCTGCAACTAAAGCATTGAGCGAAGTAAGCGAGCAAATTAAAACACGCTTAGTAAACGAAAAAGCGTCGGATCTTGCTAAAGAAAAAGCACGTACCTTATTTGCACAAATCAAAGACGGTAAGAGCTTAAACGATGTTGCTGCTGAGCAGTCACTAAGCGTTCGTCAAGAGTCGCAACTTACTCGTGAAAGCTTTGCTGTTTCGCCTGCTATTGTTACTCAAGTATTTAAAATGGCGCACCCACGTGATGGCGCAGTTTATGATGTAGTTAACTTAAACAATGGTGATGCTGCCATTGTTGCGCTTAACTCAGTCACGGATGCACCTGTAAGTGACAGCATTGAGCCACAAATGAAGCAAAATATCACGATGGCCCAAGCACAGAAAAACTATACGGTATTCATTGAGTCGCTTAAGCAACAAGCGGAACTAAATGTACCAAAAGCAGCGCAACCTGCGGAATAAATAATAGCTAAACTATAAAAGGCGCCAATTGGCGCCTTTTTTGTTTTTGTATTAACAGCTTAATAAGCGTTGAGTAACCTTTGACTGTGGGCTTTGAAAAATAGCTTCAGTGGGACCGTATTCAACAATTTCACCTTTATTGAGAACGACTAATTGGTCGCTAATATGACGCACTAAACTTAAGTGATGGGTGATCAAAATATAGGTTAAACCGGTTTCGAGCTGTAATTTAAGTAATAAGTTAACTATTTGCGCCCTCACAGAGGGGTCAAGCGACGAAAGTGCCTCATCGAGTACAACGACCTTGGGATCTAAAATAAGTGCGCGAGCGAGCGCTATACGCTGTAATTGCCCAATACTAAACATATGCGGATAGTATTGTTGATGATCAACCAGCAAACCGACCTTAAGTAAAGTACTGCCAATTTTTTCACTGCGCTGATCTTTATCAAAATCGGTATTAAATTTTAGGCAATCGTCGAGCATTTCTGCAATGGTTAATGCCGGGTTTAATGAGGTGGCCGAATCTTGAAAAATCATTCGGATGTAACGGCACTGAGCATCGCGCTGGCCGTTGTTTTCAATGGTGTTATTTTCTAATAATATTTGTCCGCTGTCTGCACTGTATGCGCCAACTAACAATTTAGCGAGGGTGCTTTTTCCTGAGCCGGTTTCACCAATAATGGCAATCGTTTCACCTTTACCAATACTAAATGAGATGTTTTTTAGTACATCAAATTTTTTACGGCTAAATAAACCTGCACGCATGTTAAAGGCTTTTGACAAGGCTTGAACTTTTAACAAGGGTTGCATTATTTTACTTCCTTGATCAATGGAAAGTGACACGCGTAACTATGGCCGTGGTGTTTAGAGAGTTTAGGGGCAACCACACACTCTTTTTGTGCTTGCGGGCAACGCGGTCCTAAACGACAACCAATCGGTAAATGTTGTAGTGTAGGTATGGTGCCTTTTAATGCATAAAAAGGTTCTTTATGGGCTAAGCCGTGCTCATAATCAGGTAAGCTTTTTAATAAAGCCTGCGTATAAGGATGACGCGGTTGGCTAAAAATACGGTGCGTTGGACCAGCTTCAACCATTTGTCCGCAATACAAAACATGAATACCATGTGACCAATTTACTATTTCTTCTAGCTCATGGGAAATCATCAAAATAGACATATTCTTTAGCTGATTCAAACTTTTTAATAATCGAAATACCTGCGCACGAGTGGTACTTTCTAGTGCGGTTGTTGGCTCATCAGCAATGAGCAATTTAGGTGTACGCGCAATGGCCATGGCTATCATGACTTTTTGACAAACGCCTTCAGAGAGTTCATGAGGGTAGCTATCAAGCACGGCTTCATGATTTTTAATGCCCACTTTGTGTATCAGTGCTTTTACACGATCTTTACGCTCTCGGTTGCGTTTTAAGAAAAACCCTTTGGCGGCCACTTCAGGCAGTGTTTCAGCGATTTGGTTAAATATTTTTGCAGTAGGGTCAAGGCAGCGACTTGGATCTTGGTAAATCATTGCAATGTCTTGGCTGACGGTTTTACGGCGCTGCTCTGGTGTGAGGCGCATTAAATCGACACCGCGCCAATGCATTCTATCAGCGGTTATAACCCAGCGTTCGTTAAGTACGCCTACAATGGCTTTTGCAATTAAGCTTTTTCCTGAGCCGGATTCTCCCACTAAGGCGTGTACTTCACCTTCTTTTAAACTAAAACTTACTCGGTCAACAGCGCGAATAGCAGTTTCAGACGTTTGCAGCTCTATGGTTAAATTTCGAATATCTAGTAAATGCATTTAATCTGCCTTACGCGCTTGTAAAACTTTGCGAAGTCCATCGCCCACCAAGTTTGTTGAAAGAACGGCTAAAAATAGCAGTACACCCGGAAGAGCCACCGTCCATGGCGCTAAATAAATAAGCCCTAAGTTTTCGGCCAAAATAGCACCCCATTCAGTGGTCGGCGGCTGTGCGCCAAGTTTTAAAAACCCTAGCGCAGCAATGTCTAAAATAGCAGTAGAAAGTGCCATAGTAAAAATAACCACAATATATTCATACACATTAGGAAAGATACCACGCGATAAAATATGCCACTTAGAGGCCCCATCGAGCCGATACGCTGTGACATAATCTTTACCTAGCTCATCAACGATCAGGTTTCTAATAGAATGAATAAACTGTGGTAACAGCGCCAAAATAATTGCCCAAACGGTATTCATTAACCCTGGGCCGAGTATGGCAATAATAATAATGGCCAATAATAATGAGGGGATAGACAAGGTTACATCAAGTAAATGGTTCAAAAAGCTAGAGCGTATGCCTTTGCTAATACCAGCAAATGTACCGACTAACACACCAATTATGGTGGTAATTAGTGCAGCCACGACCGACAAGCCAAATGTATAAGTCGCGCCATTCATTAAGCGTGAAAGCACATCTCGGCCCAAGTCATCGGTGCCTAAAATAAACCGCACATCGCCCATTTCATTCCATGAAGGTGGCAGCAGTAGTGCATTACTGTGCTGTTGGTTTACTCCATAGGGCGCAAGAAACGGCGCTGTTGCAGCTAATATACTAAAGGCAATAAACACCCATAAACCCACCAAAGCAGGATGGTTATTTTTAAATTTTCGCCATAGTCTCGCTAATGGCGATTTATTTGAATCTTCTGAAAATAAATTAAACTTTGCCATGCGCTTGGTTCCGAGACAGAGGATCGAGTAGGGTGTATGTTAGTTCAGCTATAATTGTCGCAATAATAATGAAAAAAGAAACGGCCATTAACCCCCCTTGTATGGCAGGGTAGTCACGTTGATAAATACTGTCTATTAACCAACGGCCAATCCCCGGCCATGAAAAAATAACCTCGGTGATCATAGCAAGGGTGATCAAGGTGCTAAATTGCAGACCTATTTGCTTTATGACTGGCAGTAATGCATTTCTCAGGGCGTGATGAATAATAAGCTGCCCACGGTTAAGGCCTTTGGCGCGAGCTGTTTTGATAAAGTTTTGATCCATTACTTTTAACATTGACTCGCGAGTAAAGCGCACCAATACAGTGGTCGGATACATAGCCAGTACAATGGTAGGTAACGTTAGGTGATGCAGTGCATCAAGCATTGCCATGCCATTGTAGGGAAAATCAGCAAGTAAAATATCCAGTAAGATAAACCCCGTACTGGCAGGTATTTCATACAATAAGCTCACTCGCCCCGACATAGGAAACCAACCAAGTTTGAGCGAAAAAACCATAATTAGTAATAACGCGAGCCAAAAAATAGGCATAGAATAACCAACCATAGCTGTTGAGCTAATTAATTTATCAGGCCATTGTTTATGATAAGCCGATGCTAAAATCCCGACAGGCACGCCTACTACAACCGAGATGACTAACGCATAAATACTCAGCTCTAAGGTCGCTGGAATTAAATCAACCACGTGAGCAAAAACACTATCTCCTGAGGCAAACGACACGCCCCAATCGCCTTGTACTATTCGCCCAACAAAGGCAATGTACTGCATAAAGTAGTTACTGTTAAACAGGTACTTTTCTTCTAGCTGTGCATTTTGAGTAAAGTTAGTGTCTGGTATGCCACTTAAGTTACTCAGTGGATCGCCAGGGAATAAGTAGCTCAGCGAAAAAGTAAAAATACTCAGTAATAACACCATGAAAAATAACAATCCGAGGCGGCGTAAAATATAATCGAATAACATTACTTCTTCCTCGCGTTAGCCAATGAAATAGCGCCAAATGGCCCGAGTGTGATCCCCTCAACATCAGCACTACTTGCCTGAAAACGCATGCCGTGGGCTATTGGGTATAAGGGTAATTGTTCAATGATCATACTTTGTGCAGCGTCGTAATATTGTTTACGTAAATTTAAATCGGTCGTATCGAGAGCTTTAGTTAACAGTAAATCAAATTCAGGATTACACCAGTTCGCTGGGTTTTTGCCACTGAAGGTCGCGGTGCAGCTAAGTAACGGGCTAAAAAAGTTATCAGGATCAGGCGTATCTGCTGCCCAACCTAATAATACACTGTCGTGACGGTGCTCGCCTATGCGTTGAATAAAGGTGTTCCACTCATACTCGACAATATTAACGTTAACGCCAATTTTGCGTAAATCGCTTTGCATCAGCTCTGCCATTTTTCGTGCATTGGGGTTATAAATACGGCTGACAGGCATAGCCCAAATGCTCATATCAAACCCTTTTTCATAACCCGCTTCAGTTAATAGTTTTTTTGCCAGTTGTGGGTCGAAAATTGGCATGTTCTTTTGTGGTTCAAACGCCCACGACGTGGGTGGTAATATTGACCGCGCACGAAGTCCATTACCGTAGTAAACTGCCTGCATTATTTTTTCTATATCAATGGCATGCACTAAGGCTTGGCGTACTTTTAAGTTATCAAACGGAGGGCGTTCGGTATTAAATGCCCAATAACCTATGTTTAAGTTGGTTTCCCTTTCAACGTTGATGTCATCTCGCTGAGCTAAAATACTTAACTGTGCACTGCTAGGATGCGCAGTTACGTCGCACTCTTTGGTAAGAATTTTAGCAATACGCGTGGTGCCATTAGGGGTAATGTCGTACACCAACTGCTCAAGTGCCACCTCGTGTTTCCAATAGTCAGCGTTTTTATAAAAGCGTACTAAATGGTCGCGTCGGTATTCTTTGTAAATATAAGGACCGGTGCCAACTGGATATTGATCAAATAGGTTTTCTTGGTTGTTGGCTTTGAGCGCCATGGCATATTCTTTAGAGAGCACCACGGCGAAATCGGTCGCCATATTCGCTAAAAAACTGCTTTCTGCGTTAAATAATTCAAACCGAACTTGGTGATCAGACACCCTTACAATTTTACGAATAAGTTGGTCAATACCCACACTTTGAAAGTAGGGGTAATTCGCATCACCGACAAAGTGATAGGGGTTGTATACATCAAATAAACGACTGAAAGTGAAAATGACATCATCAGCGTTAAATTCGCGTGTTGGAGTAAAATACGCGGTGGTATGAAATTTAACCCCTTTGCGCAGAGTAAAAGTGACAGACTTACCGTTTTTGCTAATTTTCCAGTCGGTGGCTAGTTCGCTTTTAAATTCAGCGGTCACAGGGTCAATACTAATTAACCGGTCGTACAACTGGTTAGCAATAATATCGATGGTTGATCCTGTGGTTGTGACTTGTGGATTGAACGACACAGGATTTGCCTCAGCGCAATAAACGAGGCCTTGGTTTTTTTCTTCTAAGATTTCTTCTTTACTATCAATGCAACCTACTAAACTCAATGATAATAAAGCAAGTAATAATTTATGCACCCGCACAACCTCTACTATTCCAGCAAATTGTATTTTTTCAAATAACCACGTAATTGATGATACGTTAAACCAAGTACTTCTGCAGTCTTCTTTTGATTAAATTGGCTATGTTCTAATGCTTTTTTTATTAATGTGATCTCAAATTCATTAGAGAGTGTTTTTAAGTCACAAGGAAACTCAGGTTCTGCGTTACTCAAACTCGGTGTTACAGGCGCTTCTATGGGCTGGGTGTTAACAACTTCATTTTGCACAGCAACAGGGGCTTGTGTATGTTTAATACGTGCTTTAGGTCTAAAGCGGCTTTCGAATGGGTCTAGAATAATTTTATGCACAGGGATGTGTTCATTGCCGTGGCGATAAAGGCTTCGCTCCACCACATTTTTAAGCTCACGTACATTACCCGGCCACTCATAACTGAGTAAACTTTCTTGTGCATTGCGATTAAAGCCACTAAATAGCTCCCACTCCAAGTCGCGTGCCATATTCATTGCAAATTGCTCAGCCAGTAACATAATATCGTCTTGGCGTTCGCGCAGTGGCGGTAGAGTGATCACATCAAATGCGAGCCTATCGAGTAAATCGCTTCTAAATTCACCTTGCTGCGCTAAATGGGGTAAGTCTTCATTGGTCGCACAGACTAAGCGCGTATCTACTTTAACCGTTTGTTTGCCGCCAACACGCTCAAACTCACCATACTCGATTACCCTTAATAGCTTTTCTTGCACTAGGGCAGAAGTATTTGCTAACTCATCTAGAAATAAGGTGCCGCTATTAGCCCGCTCAAATCGGCCTTCATGGCGTTTACTTGCGCCGGTAAATGCACCACTTTCATGGCCAAATAATTCACTTTCGAGTAGATTTTCGTTTAATGCCGCACAGTTGAGTTTGACGTAACTTTGATCCCAGCGCTTGGATAAAAAGTGTAAACGTGCTGCAATAAGCTCTTTACCGGTACCACGTTCACCAATAATAAGTACGGGTTTATCTAGGTTTGCTAGCTGCGATACCTGATCAAGAACCGATAAAAAGCTGTCTGATTGGCCGAGCAAATTATCCTGTTGGCGATATTGACTCATATTTCCTAACTCTTAGTCATTTTTACTAACAGTTAGTGTATTTCATTATGATTGATAACAAAAGCAATTTGTAATTTGCATTTAACTAGTTGAAATTTATTGCTATTTTAAAATTAAAAAAGTTGGCAAGCATATTGATACTAATAAAAGCAGACACATTTAGATTAAATAATAGAGGTATATGTTATGGGAATTTTTTCACGTTTTGCAGACATTGTTAATTCTAATATCAATGCCATTTTAGATAAAGCAGAAGACCCTGAAAAAATGGTTCGTCTTATTATCCAAGAGATGGAAGATACACTGGTAGAGGTACGCTCTACATCAGCAAAAACACTCGCTGAGAAAAAAGAATTAGTACGTCGCGTAGACACACTAAAAGCCCAAGTAAACGATTGGCAAGATAAAGCCGAATTGGCACTGAGCAAAGATCGTGACGATTTAGCACGCTCAGCATTACTTGAAAAGCAAAAATCAGCCGACGCAGTTGCTGCGGTAGAAAGTGAACTTGACCATGTAGAGTCTCATATTGAGAAGCTACAACAAGAGGTTACTACGCTACAAGAAAAGCTAGCAGATGCTAAGGCACGTCAAAAAGCGATTATTTTACGTCAACGCTCGGCTGAGTCGCGCCTTGAAGTTAAAAAAGCGCTTGATAGTTCTAAAGTAGAGGATGCACTTAATCGCTTTGAACGTTACGAAACTAAAATTGATGGGCTAGAATCTCAAATAGAGTCTTATGATTTAGGTAAACAAACGTTAGCTGATGAAATTGCAGACTTACAAAAGAATGAAAAGATTGATGACGAGTTAGCTGAACTTAAAAAGAAACTCGCAAATAAATAAAACGATAATATCAGGGGCCACATGCCCCTGACATCAACATAGAATACGGATTGTCAGGAGAGGATTATGTTTGATCCAGAGATACTAGTTGCCCCCTTTATCTTATTTATGATTTTTGTTGCGCCACTGTGGTTAATTTTACACTACCGTAGCAAAAAGCAAGTAAGCCAAGGGTTGAGTGAGCATGAGCATCGCCAATTATTGGAGCTTGCACAAAAAGCTGAAAAAATGGCTGATAGAGTAGAAACACTAGAAGCGTTGCTTGATCAAGAGTCACCTCAGTGGAGACAAAAAGTATGAACACTAAACGCGAATTATTCAGAGACCCACAACGCGGCAAAATAGCTGGCGTATGTGCCGGTTTAAGTGACTACTTTAATATGGAGTTATGGTTAGTTCGCATTATATTTGTTAGTGCGGTACTACTAACCGGTGGCCCATTATTTGTGGTAGCGTACATTGCAGCATGGTTTATTTTAGATAAAAAACCTGCTGCAACACATAAAACGCATTCAACTTACAGTGATGACCCACTGGAAGTTAAGTTTAAAGTATGGCAAAAGGGCGAGCCACCTCGTCGTGCATTACAAGACTTAAAAGAGCGTTTAACACGTGTTGATGTTCGCTTACAAGAGATGGAACGTTACGTTACCTCAAGCGAATTTACGGTCAGTCGTGAAATTAATAAACTTTAAAGGATTGATAAGCACCTTGTTTGTAACGTGAACAATTACGGCAGATAGGGTGCAAAACACTTTATGAGCCAATCATTTGCAAAAAAGACCTTTAAAACTTTTAAAGGCAAAGCACAAAAAGCCCTGCACCGTAGTTTAGACCAACATGTTAAGCTTGCTGTAACTGGGTTGAGCGGCAGTGGTAAAACCGCGTTTATCAGTGCGTTAGTTAAGCACTTAACCTCTCAGGCGAATGACAACAACTTACCTTTTTTTGATGTGATGCGCGAGCATCGTCATATTGCCACTAAAATTGTGCCGCAAGAGGCATTAAACGTGCCCACTTTTGATTATAACCGTGCAATGAGTGCCTTACTGCCAATGGAAGGTGACCCTGCTTGGCCGGCGTCTACAGAGCGAATAAATACCCTACGCTTGGCGATTAAATACCAAAGTAATGCGGGTCTGCGAGGTCATTTTTCACCGCAATCAACGTTATACCTTGATATTATTGACTATCCAGGCGAATGGCTGCTCGATTTACCTATGCTTGAACAAAGCTATACTGCGTGGTGTGAACAGCAATACCCATTATTAAATCAGTCTCCTCGCAGCGCTACCTCAGGCGATTTTTTACACGCCGTAGAGCAACTTGACTTACATGCGCCTGTGGATGAAAGTGAGCTTGCTAACATTGCACAACTTTATCAACGCATGCTAGTAGGGCTAAAAAAAGACACCAAACTTGCGATGTTACAACCCGGGCGAATGTTAATGCCAGGCGACTTGCAAGGTGCGCCGTTATTGTTATTTTTTCCAATTAATCCTGAAAAAATGAAAGACGATGTGGTGGCGGGTTCTAATTTAGCGCATTTAATTAAACGTTTTAATGCTTACGTGAAAGAAGTCGTTAAGCCATTTTATAATGAGCATTTTCGTCATTTTGACCGCCAAATTGTGTTGGTTGATGTACTCAGTGCATTAAATGAAGGCCATGAAACTTTGCATGAGCAAAGCCGTGTTATTAATCAATTGTTGGCACATTTTAGTTATGGGGAGTCTGGCTTTTTTAAACGTTTATTCAAACCGAATATTGATAAAATATTGTTTGCTGCTAATAAGTCAGATCACATCAGTGCTAAGCATCATAAAGCGTTAGCCTTGTTACTAGACTCGCTGGTCAAAGAGCAAAGTAATCATTTAAAGTTTGACGGTGTACAAATTGAAACTATGGCTATGTCATCAATTACCGCAACCCAACCTCGCCAAGTGGTTGATAAAGGTCAAACTCTTGATTGCGTTTACGGTAAACCTTTAAATGAGCATGAGTGGCTGACTTATTTACCACCAGAGCCGCCAAGTCGAATGCTTAATAAAAGTGAGTGGCCAGCGCAAGGGTTTGAATTTTTGTCATTTTCGCCGATGCCAAGCCCCGACAAACAACTTAAACATATTCGATTAGATCATGTGATGCAGTACCTGCTAGGAGACAAATTAACATGAGTGAGTCAACGCAACAGTTTCAAGCAGGGCGTCGTATTAATGCACAAAATATTGAGCAAAACGAGCCTGCGTTAACACCCGCTAAAATTATTGAACACGGACAAAGTGATTACATCTCTGAGCTTGAGGATGATGCGCTTGAGCCTGAAGTTGATTTAGAGCCGGTGTATAAAAAGTCAAAATGGCAAACGCTCAAAGGCTTGTTTGCGCTCAGCTTTATTATTTTAGTACTGCTAGAGTTTGGGTTTTCTATTGTGCTTGCTTATCAGCAATCGCTTATTTTGGGCAGTGTTTATTTAACCGCTGTGGTAAGCGGTGTGTTATTAATAACAAGATTGTTATGGCGAGAGTATCGGATGTTGCGCAGTTTAAAGCGTAATCAGCTGCATCGCCATGAAGCCGATAGGTTATTAAACAGTGAGCAAGTGGGTGGTGCACTCCCTTGGCTTGAAAAATTGAACAAGCACCAGCAGTTAGACAATTTTGAAAACTTTAAAAACCAAGTTGCTACGCACCATAGTGATAAAGAAATAATGACACTTTACGCTAATAGCCTACTGGTAACGCAAGACACACAAGCTAAAAAGCTTATAAACCGCTTTGCAACAGAGTCAGCCTTATTAGTCGCATTAAGCCCTCTTGCGCTGGTGGATATGATGGCGGTGTTATGGCGCGGTACAAAATTAATTGAACAAATAGGTAAAATTTATGGCATTGGTTTTGGTTACGCCAGTCGCATTAAACTCTATCGAATGCTGTTAAAACAAGTCATGTTTGTAGGCAGTGCAGAGCTTGTATCTGATTTAGCTGCCACGGCACTCAGTGCTGAGCTATTAGGCAAACTTTCAGGGCGAGCCGCGCAAGGCGTCAGTGCGGGTATATTTACAGCACGTATAGGCTATAAAGCCATGGAATTAAGCCGACCCTTACCGCGTCTTGAAAATAAACGCAGCTTGTTAAAAGGCACTGTTCAAGGGATTGCGAGTAAAATTATGAGTCGCACTAAGAGAGCGGAGAGTAAATAGTTGGCAATATTTGTGTACAGCTTTTTGAGTAAAGTTTGCACAAATAGCCATCTGAGCATCCGGCATGCTTGTGATTTAAAGTGCGGTGCGTTTTATTTATGTAATTGACACACATAATAAAAACGAGAGCACACAATGAGCAAGCATCATCCACACACCCAATGTATTCATGGCCCACAAAAAGCCAATGATCCCCATGGCGCATTAACCTCGCCATTATACCAAACATCGACATTTCATTTTGAAAATGCTGCGCAGGGTGCTGCACGGTTTGCTGGCGATGAGCCAGGTTATATTTATACGCGTTTGGGTAACCCTACCACCACTGAACTTGAACAAAAAGTGGCGCAATTAGAGGGCTGTGAGGCTGCAGCGGCAACGGCTACAGGTATGGGAGCGGTATCGGCTTCGGTACTGAGCTTTTTATCACAAGGCGATCACTTAGTTGCATCAAGTGCGCTTTATGGCTGCACCTTTGCTTTTTTTGCGCATATGTTGCCGCGTTGGGGCATTGAAGTCACCTTTGTGGATATGACCAATGAAGATGAGTTACGTGCTGCAATAAAGCCAAACTCAAAAATGATATTTGCAGAGACACCGATAAACCCAACGATGGCCGTTATTGATTTAGCACTTATTGGTGATGTAGCAAAACGGCATAATTTAATAAGTGTGGTCGACAATACCTTTTTAACGCCGCTGCTACAGTCACCTAAACAATACGGCATCGATATTATTATGCACAGTGCTACCAAGTATTTAAATGGTCACGGCGATGTAGTCGCAGGTATTGTGTGTGGATCCCTTGAGCACATTACACATATTAAAATGACGGTGTTAAAAGATATAGGCGCGACGATTAGCCCACACGATGCATGGTTAATTAACCGAGGTTTAAAAACATTAGCTATACGGGTAGAGCGTCATTGCCAGAGTGCGCAAACGATTGCTGAATATTTAGAGGCTCACCCTCAAGTGAGTAAAGTGTACTATCCTGGACTGAAGTCGCACCCAGGTCATCGGTTTATTGGTAAGCAAATGAAAGCTGCTGGCGGTGTTATTGCTTTTGAAATTAAAGGGAGTTTAACCGACGGTGAGCAGTTTATTGATAGCATGAAGCTATGTACTTTAGCGGTTAGCTTAGGCGATGCCGAAACACTTATTCAACACCCTGCATCGATGACCCATTCGCCTTACACACCCGAAGAAAGATTAGCAGCCGGAATTAGTGATGGTTTAATTCGCTTATCTGTTGGGCTTGAAGATGTTAATGATATTATTAACGATCTCAACCAAGCATTTACTAAAATATCGTAACGTGTAATTTATTGTTTACAGTGATTTCGATCTGTAAGTGCTGTTAAATACGGGGTGTGTTTTCATCTTTGCTCTGGTGTAATTATAAATTTACGATCTGTGCAATATGCGAAAGTATTGATCTGAGTCAAGCTATTAAACTTTTGTTCACTTTTGCATAGTATGACTACATCGAATAGCCGAGCACGTGGCTATTATTTTGACACCGATTTAGGGTTTAAACCCAAAGAAGGTATTTATGGCTAAAGCAAGTAATTACACCTCTAAAACACCAGATGAAAATGGCGTTATACATTGGAGCGATGAAGAAAATAAAATTTGGTCTGAGCTTGTAGCACGCCAACTTGCGTGCATTGAAGGCAAAGCCTGTGACGAGTACATGGAAGGGTTAAAAAAAATTAATCTACCGCATGATCGTATTCCACAGCTAAGTGAGCTAAACGAAGTGCTATTGGCAACAACAGGTTGGCAAGTAGCACCTGTACCTGCACTTATCGACTTTGATGAGTTTTTTAGACTACTGGCCAACAAGCAGTTTCCTGTTGCTACGTTTATTCGTAGCCGTGAAGAATTTGATTATTTACAAGAGCCAGATATTTTTCATGAAATATTCGGCCACTGTGCCATGCTAACAAATCCTGACTTTGCTGAATTTACGCATAAGTACGGGCAACTAGGTTACGCGGCAGAGAAAAAAGACCGCGTTTATTTAGCGCGCATGTATTGGTTTACGGTCGAATTTGGTTTGATGCAAACTGAAAAAGGATTGCGTATATACGGGGGCGGTATTTTATCAAGCCCAGGAGAAACCCAATACGTGTACTCTGATACACCAGAAATTAATCCAATGAATGTGCTAGATGTGCTGCGCACGCCATACCGTATTGATATTATGCAGCCGCTGTACTACACCATTAATTCGATTCATGATCTGTTTGAAATATCGCAAATGGATATAATGACTTTAGTTGAGCAAGCTAAGGCGCTTGGTTTACACGAGCCGAAATTTCCCCCAAAAGAAAAATTAGCTAGTTAGTTTTTTAATAAAAGTAACACTAGAATTAAGGATTTAAAATGTCTTCATTAAGTGAACAAAAATGTGAAGCCTGTCATGCAGATGCTCCAAAAGTATCAGATGCAGAATTGGCTGAATTAATTAAAAAAATCCCTGATTGGGTGCCGGAAGTACGCGACGGTATTATGCAATTAGAGCGCGTTTATAAGTTTAAAAACTTTAAGCAGGCCATTGCATTTACTAATAAAGTTGGCGATATGGCTGAAGACGAAGGCCATCACCCTGGTCTATTAACCGAATGGGGTAAAGTAACTGTTACTTGGTGGAGCCATTCAATTAAAGGTTTGCATAAAAACGATTTTATTTGTGCTGCTAAAACAGACGATGTATTTAACGCGCTGTAATTATATTTGAGTAAATAAAAAGGCACTTTACAGTGCCTTTTTTATTTTTAATTACCGTTTTACCAATACTGGCTGTATCCGTTAAGCTTTATCGGTATTTAACATGTCATCATGTTCGGCCATATCCCAAGGAAGTTCGCCTGGGCTATTACCTAGAAAGTGTAAGTAGTTCTCAAACTGATCAAGAATATCTTTCACAATATCATCTTCAGTGTAGCCATAAACATCGTATGACAGACCACCACGACGTAAAAACACGTCGGCCTTATAATACTTTTCAGCATCGTTGTTATCAGGTTTTAGCTCTGAGTAAGCAAAGCTTGGCATAGGATGCTCGGTAAGGCGAATATCATAAACAAAATCCACATGTTCATGGCGCAGTACCGTTAAATGAGCGCGACCTAAATCAGTATCAAATTCCACCACTGCATGCCATTGTCTAGATTTCAATTCTGCTTGTACGGCTTTCATTGCCTCAACTACCACGCTACCAATAAAAGTATGTACTTTTTCTTTATTAGGGTAATTGACCATAGCCGCTAAACGGCGTTTCCAGTGAGACAAGTTAATGTTGCGGCTATTAAGAGTATGTGCTTGCAAGCTAGTGTCTCGATGGCCTTCAATTTTTAGAGCTCGCCAAAGCCCCGCCGTGGCAATTAGCATAATAATAGCAAAGGGTAAGGCACTGGCTATGGTCATGGTTTGCAGCGCACTTAGTCCGCCTGCCACTAATAAAACAGCCGCCACAGCACCTTCAAGTACCGCCCAAAACACGCGTTGCCAAGCTGGAGTATTAATGCTTCCTCCAGAGGCGAGTGAATCAATGACTAAAGAGCCTGAATCAGATGATGTAACAAAAAAAGTTATGATCAAAATGACAGTGAGCAGTGAAATGAAAAATGACAGTGGTAACACTTCAAATAATTGAAATAATGCGACGGCATGATTTGCTTGTACATCGCCAATAAGGGTATCAAATCCCTCATTCATAATTAAGTTAAGTGCGGTATCACCAAAGACTGAAAACCATAAAAAGGTAAAAATAGTGGGAACTAACATTACCCCAACAACAAATTGTCGGATGGTTCTGCCGCGGCTAATTTTTGCGATGAACATACCCACAAACGGTGCCCACGCAATCGTCCAGCCAAATATAAATAAGGTCCAGTTACCAATCCAATCACTGCGGCTGTATGCCTGTAAATTAAAGGTACGTTCAACAATGCCGCTTAGGTAACTGCCGGTATTTTGTAAAAATGATTCTAGAATATGGATAGTCGGGCCGATAAAAAAGACAAAGGCCATTAATGAGATGGCCAATGCCATGTTTATAATTGATAATCGCTTAACCCCTTTATCCATCCCGGCAACTACTGAGAGCGTAGCTGCGGCAGTAATAACGGCAATCGCGGTAATTTGCACTGTGGTATTAATAGGGATGTTTGGCCATAAGTAATGTAGGCCAGCATTTATTTGTGTAACCGAAAGCCCTAGTGTAGTGGCAATACCAAATAAAGTACCTAATATGGCAAATACATCCACAGTATGGCCGATTGGGCCATAAATTTTATCGCCAATAAGTGGATACAAGGCAGAGCGAATAGACAGTGGTAAGCCATGGCGAAATGCAAAATAAGCAAGCACTAAACCAACAATTCCATAGATAGCCCAAATATGAAATCCCCAATGGAAAAAGGCAATTTGCATTGCCTGCTTGGCGGCATCAACGGTTTCAGCCGCCCCCGATGGCGGGGATGCGTAATGCAGCACAGGTTCAGCAACACCAAAATAAAGCAGTGCCACGCCATAACCGGCAGAAAAGAGCATGGCAAACCATTCACCAAAGCTGTATTGTGGCTCTGCATGATCAGGGCCTAATTTTATATTCCCCCAGCTAGAAGCCGCGACCGAGACAATAAATACCAAGAAAATAGCGACAGACAACATATAAAACCAGCCAAAGGTTTCAGTAATCCACGCAAGGGCAACACTAAATGCCTGACCAGCGAGTTCAGGGTTACTACTTGTACCAATCACCAAAAGTAGAATAATAAATACTGCGGGCAAAAATACAGGTAGCAAAATGGTTGAGCGTAAAGCAGTTTTTGTCATATTAATCCTTAATATTAATTGCTAACTTTCAAGTATGCCTGACTACCTTATTATAAATTCACTAGGGTTGGCTAATTTTGCAGCTTAAAAATGTCATTTTTTTAAATTAAAGTTAATATTTACAGCAGCTTGGTTTTAAAAAAGAAAGTAAGAGAAAGTTGATGTGAGAGTATTAAAGTATTTATTTTAGAGGGGTATAGCTTTATATAGGCTAAGGACTAAATCGAGTCTTAGCGTTTCCAATCACATTGCTTTACCAGCTCAAACCAAGGGCTGGTAAAGTCCTTAGCGACAATAGGGGCGGGTAAGGTTACAGCTACATCTAGCTTGTTGGCTAAATAGCGCGCTACTAGTTGTTTCATTTTATCGCTTTCTAATTGCTCATATGCAGTTTGTAACTGTTGTTTGTCTTTTTGGCTTATAAAACCACCGATCAAATTTTTGTAGCCTATTTCAAGCCAAAAAAGTAATGCTTGTTTCGCTTCGTTGGGAAAGGCATGGGTTAATGTTGCCGTTGGGCTATAGAGTCGCTCAAAATTAATTTGCTGCTCTTGAATCAAAAAAACCATTAATAAATTAAGTCCGGTTGAGATTTGCCCCGCGCGTTTATCAATGTTTTGGTTATTACTTAATGCACTTCTAAAATAGCGCTCAGCTTCGGGTATATTGCCCTCATCCAGGGCTAAATAACCTAAGTTACTCTCTATCAGTGCAGTTACATTGGGAAGCTGTAATTGTGTGGTGATTTTATGGCTATCAAGGTACAAGGCACGCGCTTTTGCAAAGTCATCTTGCGAGCGAGCAACCAATGCCATACTGTTGGTGAGTGTTAAGCGTTGACGATCGTTTTGCGCATATTTGTAAGCACATTTAAATGAGTACTGGGCATCGTCTAAATATTCTGCATGGCGAAGCCATATTCCCAAGGCACTCATAATGGTGGTCAGTTTTTGTTTGAAATAATCAGTTTGATGATGCTGAAATATTGCGTCAATCGATGTATAAAGCTCGTCATAGTGACTTGTAGGTACTGCTGTACGAGCATAGATAAGGTGCCAGCGGATAAATAATTCTGGCGGCATGAGTTGTAACCCTGTGAGGTTTTCTAAAATAGTAATAGATTGAGCTGGATTAACAGTAAGATAATCTTCGGCTTCGTCTAATTTTTTTTCAAAGGTATTGAAGTCATTAGCAAAGACGTGTTTTGAACATAATAATATCAACCAACTTATTACAAAAAGCCGCAACAACTTAACCTCGACAATCGAACTATGCGTTAATTCACTATAGTTGTAGGCATCTAACAAAGCAACGCAATTAAAGGGGACAGGTTTGTGAGAAAGTATTTTAAAATCACTAAAAAAGCCCTAAAGCTATACAAGCTTAGGGCTTTTTCTGTATGTAATTAAATTTTAGCGAATACACATTAACTTAATGTGTCGTTGGGTTTCGTTTTATTCAACCCAACCTACGTTTAACATCAACCTGCTTAGCGCTAACAGCTAAAAACTTACAGCTGCTCTTAATCATCAATCGAGCGCAGTAGGGCATTAATGCCCACTTTTTCGCGAGTTTGTTTATCTACTTTTTTCACAATAATAGCCGCATACAAGCTATGGCTGCCATCTTTTGAAGGCAGTGCACCTGGAACCACAACAGCGCCGGCAGGCACACGGCCATAGTGAATTTCACCGGTTTCACGGTCGTAAATACGGGTACTTTGGCTAATGTAAACCCCCATTGAAATAACGGCGCCTTCTTCAACAATTACGCCTTCAACAATTTCTGAACGTGCGCCAATAAAACAGTTGTCTTCAATGATGGTAGGATTCGCTTGTAACGGCTCTAAAACGCCGCCTATGCCTACGCCGCCAGATAAGTGTACGTTCTTGCCAATTTGAGCACATGAGCCCACTGTCGCCCATGTATCAACCATGGTGCCATCGTCAACAAATGCACCTATGTTTACGTACGATGGCATTAATACGACATTTTTACCTACAAAGCTGCCTTTACGAGCAACGGCGTTGGGTACGACACGCATGCCGCCTTGCTGAAATTGCTCCGGCGTGTAGTCGCTAAATTTAAGCGGTACTTTATCGTAAAATTGGTTTACGCCGTCGTTCATTGGCTGATTTTCACGAATTCTAAATGAAAGTAGTACTGCTTTTTTAAGCCACTGGTGAACAACCCATTCGCCTGAAATTTTCTCTGCAACGCGAGCAGCGCCGCTATCTAATAGCTCAAGCGCATCTATAATCGCTTGTTTAACATCGCTTGATACTGTAGCAGGGCTAATGCTATCGCGGTTATCCCACGCATTTTCAATCATGGTTTTTAAATCTGACATAGTGTCCTCTTATTCAATTTCGGCGTTGAGTTTTTTACGTAATGCCTGATGAATTTTTGCTTGCTCTTCATCAGTCAGCGCTTGATATTCGTTATTTGATACCACAAAGAAATCTTCTGCACGTTCGCCTACCGTGGTAATACGTGCGGCATGTATGTGGAGTAAGTAAGCTTGAAAAACCTCGGCTATTTTAGTTAATAGTCCAGGTATATCAACCGCTTGAATTTCTATTAAGCTACGATCCTTACGAGGGTGCGGGCGCAGTACAATTTTAGGTTTAATATTAAAGTCTTTAAAACGCTGTGATCGGCTCTTTTTAAAGCGTATTTTTTTACGTGGATCATGAAGCGCTTGCTCTAATCCGCGTTTAATCGATTGTGCGCGGCTACTGGCAATCGGATCGCCGTTAACTTCTAAAATAACAAAGTTGAACAGTACGTAGCCATCTTTGGTGGTCAGTACTTGGGCGTGCTGAATTTGCGCTTTTTTAGAGCCAATAACACTTACCAGTCGAGCAAAGAGGGCACCTGAATAGGGGCTATAAGCAAACACTTGGGTACCGCCATGCATCGCTTTATTAGAAACGATAACACTGGGCTGGCTTAAATCAGTGCACTTGAGTAAGTGCTCAGTATGCCAAGAAATTTGTTGCTCACTAAAAGCGGTAAAGTAATTTGCTTTAAAACGGCTCCAAATTAAGTCAATTTGCTCCTCGTGATAATGCAAATTAAGCAGGCGTTGCTTAGCTTGGTGCTTTTTATCACGAATTTGGTCGCGTTGATCCATTGGGTTTTCAAGCCCGAGGCGCAAGGCGCGCTGTGTGTGCAAATAAAGCTCGCGCAGCAGCGTGTTTTTCCAGTCATTCCATAGGTTGTCATTGGTGGCTCGAATATCAGCCACGGTTAAACAATAGAGGTAATCGAGTTGGCGTTCGGTTTTTACTCGCGATGCAAAATCTTTTATTACATCGGGGTCGTTAATATCTTTACGTTGCGCAGTTACCGACATAAGTAAGTGGTTGCTTACCAACCACGCTATGAGCTTACCATCTGAAGAGGCAAAGCCATGCAGCTTTGAAAACGCTATGGCATCAACAGCGCCCAGCTCTGAGTGATCGCCACCACGCCCCTTAGCAATATCATGAAAAATACCAGCCAAATACAGTAATTCGGGTTTATCCATGCGCGTAACTATTTCACTGCAAATTGGAAAGTCACTAATGCTGGTTTTATCGAAGTATTGGTAAATATTATTAATTAATTTATGGGTATGTTCATCTACGGTATAGGCATGAAACAAATCAAACTGCATTTGGCCAAAAATATTGCGCCACTGCGGAAGGTAAGCGGCAATCATGCCGTGCTTATGCATTAGCGTAAATGCACGGCCCATGCCGTTAGGGTGCTTTATAATACGTAAAAAAGCTTCGCGGCACGCGGCATAATCTTGTAAGTCACCTAATAAGCGACGACGTACTTGGCGGATAGTTCGAATAGTGCTTGGGTATATATGGGTAATTTCTGGGTGATCAGCAATGTGCTCAAATAATACAAAAAGTTGGTCACGCCTAAAAAATACTGACGGACTTTTTACCCGAATTTGATGGCCCACGCGTTCAAAATTACGATCAAGTTCTTCAACAGTGGCTTGGCTGCTGTCTGGTGAAATACTTTGCTCAAAGTACGAAAGTAGCATTTGATTAAGTTCACGCACCCGGCTCATTATTCTGAACAAGCGTTTCATCATGCGCTCAACAGAGGCTTTACCATCACTACCAAAACCCAAAATTTCAGCCGCTTGCGGTTGGTGATCGAATAATAAGCGGTTTTCTGAGCGACCTGCGGCTAAATGCAAAGCAAAGCGAATATTCCATAAATTTTCAAGGCACTCTAACAGTTCTTGGTATTCTTCGTGAGTTAGGTAGCCGTGATTTATCAGTTCTTGCAGGGTTTCGGCTCTAAAGTGTTTTTTAGCAACCCAAATAATCGTTTGTAAATCGCGCAGCCCGCCTGGATTTTCTTTTATATTAGGCTCTAGATTATAAGCCGTACCATGACATTTTTTGTGGCGTAAATTTTGCTCTTGTACTTTTGCAACAAAGAACTCTCCAGAGCCCCATACAGGCCTTTCGATGAGGTGACTTTTGAGCTTTTCGAATTCAATATGGTTGCCGAAAATTAATCGGCTTTCTAGTAGGCTGGTGGCAAAGGTAACATCTTCACGTTTTTGCTCTATGGCTTGTTCAATGGTACGTACACTGTGACCTATTTCTAAATTAAGATCCCACAGCATAGTGACAAACTGGCCTATTTTTTCGCAAATATCGTCATTGGGTTGCTGGGTAACAAGCAGTAAAAAGTCAATGTCGGAGTAGGGATGAAGTTCACCGCGACCATAACCTCCTACAGCAATTAAAGCGAGATCTGGCTCGTGGGCTAAATCGAAAACATGAAAGAGTTTAATCAGTAACCGGTCTATAAATTCTGCACGGGCGTTTATTAGATTACCAACGGGTTGTTTTGAGAATTCATTATGCAACCATTTATAAAAATAGGCGGAGCAATCGCGGTATTCGCTAAGTTGCTGAGCATCATTGAGCAACTTTTTTACTTTGTTAGGTAATGCCACTTAGGCTGGCTCCTATATATGGACTGCATTATAAGTCTTGGATTAAGTTATTTTTATACTGTGTTTGCTGCAAAGGGAATAAATCATGTTATTTCCCTTTGCAGCAAACCACTTAATCTGTACGCAGGCTAAAGCCTGTTATTACTATGATTAAGCACACACTACTATTAGTGCTCGATGATTCTATCGATAGTATCATCTGATCGTAGTGTTAAAATTTCAACACCATTTTCAGTTACCAGTAAGGTATGTTCCCACTGAGCTGATAAACTACGGTCTTTTGTTACCACAGTCCAGTCGTCTTTTAGTAATTTACATTGGCGTTTGCCTGCATTGACCATGGGCTCGATTGTTAAACACATACCGGCTTTTAATGTTTCGCCTGTACCTGGTTTTCCGTAGTGCATTACCTGTGGTTCTTCATGAAATTCACTGCCAATACCGTGCCCGCAGTATTCACGTACGATAGAGTAATTAAAGCTCTCTGCATATTTTTGAATAGCTGCACCAATATCACCAAGGCGAACACCCGGTTTTACCATTTTAATGGCAAGGTAAAGGCTTTCTTGAGTCACTTCTGCAAGGCGTTTGCCTTGAATGTTAGGTGTGCCAACATGGAACATTTTTGAAGTATCACCATGGTAACCATCTTTAATAACAGTAATGTCAATATTGACACTGTCACCGTCTTTTAATGCTTTGTCGTTCGGAATTCCGTGACAAATTACATGATTTACCGAGGTACAAATTGATTTTGGAAAACCATGATAATTAAGAGGAGCAGGAACGGCATCTTGCACATTAACAATATAATCATGACAAATTGTATTTAGCTCATCGGTGGTGATACCTGGTACCACATGTGGTTCGATCATTTCTAGCACATCAGCAGCCAAACGGCCGGCTACACGCATTTTCTCGATTTCTTCAGGGGTCTTAATCACAGCGCTCATTGAGGCTCCAAAGTTGCGTTTTTAGATGATTATCGTCGCACAATTTTTGCACGAGACGTTGAGTATTTAATTTTAATATGGTATAAAGCGCGCCGTCTTTTTACAAATAAATTCTTAAATGATTTTTTGTATTTAAGGCAAACACAATTTTATTTTAACACACACACGTATCGTCACATACACTTGGGTGCATTTCAGTTTCATTTAACTGCGGTGTTGGTGCTATGGGATATGTGGAGGCCTAACCCTAAACAACTTAGAGGATTTACAAAATGGCAAACGTTTCAATGCGCGATATGCTTCAAGCTGGTGTTCACTTTGGTCACCAAGCACGTTACTGGAACCCTAAGATGAAACCTTTCATCTTCGGCGCACGTAACCGTGTACATATCATCAACCTTGAGCAAACTGTACCAATGTTCAACACTGCACTTAAGTTTTTATCTGGTGCTGCTGCAAACAAAGGTAAAGTTCTTTTCGTTGGTACTAAGCGCGCAGCAAGCGAAGCAGTAAAAGAAGCTGCTTTACAAAGCGATCAATTCTTCGTTAACCACCGTTGGTTAGGCGGCATGTTGACTAACTGGAAAACAGTTCGTCAATCAATCAAGCGTCTTAAAGACCTTGAAGCTCAAAGCCAAGACGGTACTTTCGAGAAGTTAACTAAGAAAGAAGCGTTAATGCTTACTCGTGAAATGGACAAGCTTGAAAAAAGCCTTGGTGGTATTAAAAACATGGGTGGCCTTCCAGACGCTATCTTTGTAATCGATGCTGACCACGAGCACATTGCTATCCGTGAAGCTAACAACCTAGGTATCCCAGTTGTTGCAATCGTTGATACTAACTCTAACCCAGACGGTGTTGATTACATCGTACCTGGTAACGATGATGCTATCCGTGCAATCAACCTTTACACTAGTGCTGTTGCAGCTGCGATCACTGAAGGCCGTGAGAGTAACATCGTTGCTCAAGCTGAAAAAGATGACTTCGTAGAAGCTGAGTAATTAGCTGTCATCAAGTCTTCATCTTTTAAAGGTGAAGACTTGCTATTCTTGTGGAGCGGGTAACCCGCTTATCTAAACCTGATTTCAGATTTGAGGATTTACTAATGGCTGTAACTACTGCCCTAGTTAAAGAATTACGCGAGCGTACTGGCGCTGGCATGATGGATTGTAAAAAAGCGTTAACTGAGACTGATGGTGACATCGAGTTAGCGATTGAAAATATGCGTAAGAGCGGTGCTGCAAAGGCTGCTAAAAAAGCAGGTAACATCGCTGCTGAAGGTACTATCATCATCAAGCAAAACGCGGGTGTTGCAGTACTTGTAGAAGTTAACTGTCAAACTGACTTCGTAGCTAAAGATGCAAGCTTCTTAGCATTTGCTAATAAAGTTGCAGATGCTGCTATCGCTGACACTTCATCTATCGAAGACTTACAAGCTAAGTTTGAAGAAGATCGTGTTGAGCTAGTAACTAAAATTGGTGAAAACATCAATGTACGTCGTCTTCAGTACATCACTGGTGAGCAACTAGTTGAGTACCGTCACGGCGAGCGTATTGGTGTTGTTGTTGCAGGTGTTGCTGATGAAGAAACACTTAAGCACGTTGCAATGCACGTTGCTGCTTCAAACCCAGACTACTTAACACCAGATGACGTACCTGCTGATGTTGTTGAAAAAGAAAAGCAAGTACAAATCGACATCGCGATGAATGAAGGCAAGCCTGCTGAAATCGCTGAGAAGATGGTTGTTGGTCGTATGAAAAAATTCACTGGTGAGGTTTCCCTTACTGGTCAAGCTTTCATCATGGAACCTAAAAAGTCTGTTGGCGAAATTCTTAAAGAGAAAAACGCAACAGTTACTGGCTTTGTACGTATGGAAGTTGGTGCAGGTATCGAGAAGAAAGAAGAAGATTTTGCTGCTGAAGTTGCTGCTCAAATTGCAGCTGCTAAAGCTAAGTAAGATTAGCTATTTGTGATGCCAAAGGAAAATAGATGCAATTAAAGTACTATTTGCTTTTGCGTCACGCTTAGAAATTCTTTAAAATAACCGCGCTTTTATGTTTAACATAAGCGCGGTTATTTTTTATCCATAATTCAATAAAAGTTGGCCCCAAAACTATGACTATCAATCGCAAACCTATTTTTAGACGTGTTCTTCTCAAATTAAGTGGTGAAGCTTTAATGGGAGACGAAGGCTTCGGCATCGACCCTAAAGTTTTAGATCGTATGGCACAAGAAATTAAAGAGCTCGTAGAACTCGACGTAGAAGTGGGTTTAGTTATTGGTGGCGGTAACTTTTTACGTGGTGGCTCACTAGCCGAAGCGGGTATGAACCGCGTTGTTGGCGACCACATGGGTATGCTTGCAACCGTCATGAATGGTCTTGCTATGCGTGATGCGTTGCACCGTGCATTTGTAAATTGCCGTTTAATGTCAGCCATTCCTTTAAATGGCGTATGTGATGCGTATAACTGGGCAGAAGCCATTAGCTTATTAAAAACAGGTCGTGTTGTTATTTTTGCAGCCGGTACGGGTAACCCGTTCTTTACAACTGACTCTGCAGCGTGTTTACGTGGCATTGAAATTGAAGCTGACACAGTAATTAAAGCAACCAAAGTAGATGGTGTATTTAGCGATGATCCGGTTAAAAACCCAGATGCGACACTTTACCGTCACTTAAGCTACAATGAAATTATTGATAAAGAACTAAAAGTAATGGATTTAGCGGCATTTACATTAGCTCGCGACCATAATATGCCATTGAGCGTATTTAATATGAATAAATCAGGCGCATTAAAACGCGTAATAATGGGTGAAGAAGAAGGAACCCTTATTTCTTCACAAGCCTCAGATGAAGTTAGTAACTAGATTAGGATTAAACCGTGATTAACGATATTCAAAAAGATGCGCAAGCGCGCATGCAAAAAAGTGTAGCAGCACTTGGTAGTCAATTATCTAAAATTCGTACTGGCCGTGCTCATCCTGCAATTTTAGACGGCATCATGGTGTCGTACTACGGCGCACCAACACCGTTAAACCAAGTTGCAAATGTAACAATTGAAGACTCACGTACATTGGCTATTGGTGTATTTGATAAGTCATTAGCGCAAGCTGTTGAAAAAGCGATTATGGCATCTGACCTTGGTTTAAATCCAATGTCTGCAGGTACAGTGATCCGTGTACCACTTCCTCCATTGACTGAAGAACGTCGTAAAGATTTAATTAAAATCGTACGTGGTGAAGTAGAAGGCGGTCGTGTTGCTATTCGTAACATTCGTCGTGATGCAAATGGCGATATTAAAAACTTATTAAAAGATAAAGACATCTCTGAAGATGAAGCGCGTCAAGCTGAAGATGCTATCCAAAAAATCACTGATAAGTTTATCAAAGAAATGGATACGCAACTAACAGCTAAAGAAGCTGAGTTGATGGAAATCTAATTGCTAATCTAGGCTCGGATTAACAGCTTTACTAAAGTAACTAAGTCGTTGTTTATATGCCTTCGCACTTAACTTTAATTGTGTGATTTTAAAGGGTAACAGATTGTATTTACTCTTTGCTATTGGCTCGATTATCAGTAAATACAAGGTTGTTAGCTGTATAATTATTTGCTTTATGTAGATTTATTATCACGGGTACAGGTTAAAATTATTAGTTTTGAAACGCCGTCTGGGGTATACTAGGCGGCGTTTTTTTATGGAATACACAAAATTTATGGTTCTAGACGCTGATACAATTTCACAGCAATGTTTACCTAAACATGTTGCCATCATCATGGATGGGAACGGGCGTTGGGCACAAGCTAGAAATAGACCTCGTGTATATGGGCATAAAAAAGGCGTGGATGCAGTTCGTCAATCCGTGCAGTTTTGTACTAAATTAGGAATACAATCGTTAACCTTATTTGCTTTTAGTAGTGAAAACTGGCGCCGCCCTGAAGACGAAGTAAATACACTTATGGAGCTTTTTTTATTTGTACTGAGTAAAGAAGTTAAAAAGCTGCATAAAAATAACGTAAAACTAACCATCATTGGAGATTTATCTCGATTCTCTGAAAGCTTGCGCGCTAAAGTACATACAGCTCAAGAACTAACAGCGAACAATACCGGGCTGCACTTAAATGTTGCGGCAAATTACGGTGGTCGCTGGGATATGACTCACGCTGCTAAGCAAGTTGCTTTACAAGTAGCGAATGGAGAAATTGACCCAGCAGATATTACAGAAGAACATATTGCACAGCATATGAGTATGGCAGATCAAGCTCAGCCTGATTTATTGATCCGTACCGGTGGCGATGTCAGAATTAGTAACTTTTTACTTTGGCAGGCAGCCTACGCTGAACTTTATTTCACAAATACACTTTGGCCTGATTTTAATGAAGCTGCTTTTGCAGAGGCCATTGCATGTTACGTTGCCAGAGAGCGACGTTTTGGTTGCACGGGCGAACAAATAAAACAATTACTCGCTCAAACCTAAAATAGATTAAGGGTCATCATTTTGTTAAAACAACGTATTTTAACCTCACTAGTGCTAGCGCCATTAGCACTGGCTTTGGTTTTTTACACCCCACTAACGTTATTTAGTTATTTTGCGGGTGCTATTGTATTAATGGGCGCGTGGGAATGGTCTGCCTTTATGGGACTATGCGATAAGCTAAAACGTGGCGCCTTTGTGTTATTAGTGGCAGTATTACTAGGGTTACTCAATTTGCATTGGCCTATAGAGACTCTATGGCAAGATGGTCAACTTGTAGGCGATGCTAATTACTTATTTACCTTGTCGTTTTCTTGGTGGTTGGTAGCCAGTTACTTAGTATGGCGTTACCCTGCTATGGCGAAAGGGTGGAACGAAGGGCTTGTGATGCGCGGCATTGCTGGTTTGTTGACCTTAGTACCGCTATGGCTTGCACTTAACACACTGCGTAGTGCGCAATATACGGAATCTACTCACTATGGCTCTATGCTCATTTTAGTTGTATTAGGCATTGTATGGAGTGCCGATATAGGCGCTTACTTTACAGGTAAAAGTTTTGGTAAACATAAGTTAATGCCTAAAGTTAGTCCAAATAAAACCATAGAAGGCCTCGCAGGTGGCGTGGTTGCTGCGGTGTTATTTGTACTGGCTTTTTGTTATTACACTAACGTTGATACCTCTGTATGGCCTATTTATGCAGTTATGACAGCGTTTATTGCCTTGTTTTCTGCGGTAGGTGATTTACTTGAGAGTATGTTTAAGCGCGAAGCGGGACTTAAAGATAGCGGCAGTTGCTTACCGGGACACGGTGGTATTTTAGACCGTATTGATAGTTTAACTGCGGCAGCACCGATGTTTGTTATTTGCTTTGCTTGGACGCTTAGCTTATGAGTGCTGTGCAACAACTGGTTATTTTGGGTGCGACGGGGTCGATAGGTCTTAGCACGTTAGATGTTGTTGCAAGAAACCAACAGCAATTTAAAGTTTTTGCATTGACCGCAGGACAAAATGCAAAAAAAATGGCTGAACTGTGTATAGCTCACCAGCCTCGTTATGCTGTAATGGCATCTGAATCGGCGGCTAAGCAGCTTTCTGCGCTTTTAAAGCATGAGAGTAAAACGCAAGTAATGCATGGCGAGAAAGCCATGAGTGAGCTCTGTGCTCATGGTGATGTTGATACGGTTATGTCAGCGATTGTCGGTGCAGCCGGATTACTACCTACCTTGAGCGCTGTTGAAGCGGGCAAAAAAGTATTGCTTGCCAACAAAGAGTCACTGGTGATGTCGGGTCAGTTATTCATTGATAAAGTTAAAAAGCATCAAGCAACTTTATTACCCATCGACAGCGAGCATAATGCTATTTTTCAGTGTTTACCTAGTGCTTTACAAAATACCCAAGGGCAAGCAAGGCTTGAGCAACATGGGGTTAGCAAAATTTTATTAACTGGCTCAGGTGGCCCGTTTTTAAATCGCGATATCAATACCCTTAACACCGTTAGCGTCAGTGAAGCGGTTGCTCATCCTAATTGGTCTATGGGGCAAAAAATATCAGTAGACTCAGCTACGATGATGAACAAAGGCTTAGAGTTTATTGAGGCTAAATGGTTATTTAACTGTGATGCAAACGATATTGATGTGGTGATTCATCCTCAAAGTATTATCCATTCTATGGTGCAATACCAAGATGGCTCTATTTTAGCGCAAATGGGTAACCCTGATATGCGCACCCCGATAGCGCATGCACTTGCGTATCCAGAGCGCATTGATGCGGGTGTCAAGCCGTTAAATTTTTCTGATATTTGTGATTTTTCGTTTACCAAACCTGATTTCTCACGTTACCCCAATTTAAAGCTTGCAATTGCAGCCTGTGATGCAGGCCAAGGAGCCACCACCACCGTTAATGCGGCTAATGAGATTGCAGTTAATGCGTTTCTTCAGGGGCAGATTGGGTTTACGGATATTTATAAAGTGAATGCGCAAACGCTAGACGCCGCACAATTTACTGATGCGAAAACACTCGATGAAATTTTAGAGTGTGACCGTTTAGCACGCATCAGCGCTGCGCAGTTTATAACAAAAGTGGTGCATTGATATGTTCGATTTTTTTTGGAATTTAGGTTCGTTTATACTCGCACTAGGCATTCTAGTGACCGTTCATGAATATGGTCATTTTTGGGTTGCGCGTAAAGCGGGTGTAAAGGTACTGCGCTTTTCAATTGGTTTTGGTAAACCCTTACTAAAATGGCACGATAAATATAATACTGAGTACGTTATTGCGGCAATCCCGCTGGGCGGATACGTGAAAATGCTCGACGAGCGTGTTGATGAAGTGCCTGCCAATCAACGTCATTTATCGTTTAATGCTAAATCAGTTAAAGCCCGCATAGCCATTGTGGCAGCAGGGCCGATGGCGAACTTTTTGTTCGCTATTTTTGCTTTAGCGGTGATGTACATGGTAGGTGTGCAAACCATAAAACCAGTTGTGGGTAGTGTTGTTGAAGGCAGCCGAGCTGAACAAGCCGGTATTATGCCAACCCAGCAAATTATTAAAATTGGTGATGACGACATAAGTAATTGGCAAGATGCGACCTTTTCTTTGATGTCTCATTTAGGTGATAAAAGCGTTGCCGTAACCTTACGTAACGAAAATTATCAGCAAACAGTGCAAACACTTAACCTAGATGGTTGGAAGCTTGATCAACAAGATGTACCGCCGCTCAGTTCGTTAGGTATTGTACCGTTTCGTCCTCAGGCAACCTTGGTTATTGCCGCTATTACTAAAAACTCAGCTGCTGAACAGGCTAATTTACAGGTTAACGACGTTATTTTAGCTGTGAATGGTGAAACAATGACCAGTTGGCAGCAATTAGTTAATCTTATTACTCAATCGGCTAACAAATCCTTACAATTTAGTGTAAAAAGACAAGATAGTATAAAAACAATAACAGTTACTCCAAAGAGCCGGGTCGTCAGTAATGGCATAGAGCAAGGCTTTTTGGGTGTTGCTCCCGTTGTAGAGCAGTGGCCTGATGATTTTGTAGAGACTAGACATTATGGGCCACTAGATAGTATTGTGCTGGGCACAAAAGAAACATGGCGTTTAATTACGCTGAGTTTTGACATGATAGGTAACTTAATAACAGGCCAAGTGTCGGTTAAAAACCTAAGTGGGCCAGTCGGCATAGCTGTAGGCGCCGGCACCAGTGTTAGTTATGGATTAGTCGCATTTTTAAGCTTTTTAGCTTTGATAAGCGTTAACTTGGGAGTATTTAATTTACTTCCTCTGCCAGTGCTTGATGGTGGGCACTTAATGTATTACATAATTGAACTTTTTCGTAAAAAGCCAGTCTCTGAAAAGACACAAGAGTTTGGTTTTAAAGTGGGGGCCTTGCTACTCATTTTTCTAACATGTTTCGCTTTGTTCAATGATGTATCGCGCTTGTAGTTATGTAAGCGTGGTAACGACAAATTAGAACACGATTGTAAAGCTCGTAAATATTTAATTTCCGATGCTAAGCGGTAATACAGTTGTAAAGGATAAAGATAATAAAATGGCTATAAAAAAACATTTGGTAGTTTCAAGTTTATTGGGTGCAAGCTTTGCAGCCCTAGGCCAAAACTCCTTTATTGTTGAAGATTTAAAGGTTGAGGGATTGCAACGTGTTGCACTTGGTGCTGCATTAACGCATATTCCTATTAACGTGGGCGACAATGTTGATGAATATACAATTTCAAAAACAATTAAGTCACTTTATCGCTCTGGTCACTTTGACAATATAAAAGCGTTACGTGATGGTAATAACGTTATTTTTAAAGTAACTGAACGTCCAACCATTAGCTTTATTGAATTTGAAGGCAATAAAGACATAAAAGATGAGCAGTTAAATCAGTCACTCGATCAACAAGATATTCGCCAAGGCGAGCCGCTTGATAAAACGGTAATCGATAACATCGAAAAAGGCCTGATTGAATTTTTCCACAGTATTGGTAAATACAATGCAAAAGTGGATATCAGTGTCACTAAATTACCACGTAATCGGGTTAAATTAAGACTTGAGTTTGACGAGGGCGATGCAGCCTCCATTCGTCAAATTAACTTAGTGGGTAATGAGCTTTTCTCAAACGAAGAGTTATTGCAACTAGTTGAGTCGCAGCAAGACTTACCATGGTGGCAGTTTATGGGTAGCGACCGCTATCAAAAACAAACCATTGAAGGCGATTTAGAGAAAATTCGCAGCTTTTATTTAGACCGTGGCTATTTACGCTTTAATATTGACTCAACTCAAGTATCAGTTAGCCCTGAACGTGAGTCTGTTTATGTAACGGCAAATATTACCGAAGGCGTTAAATACAAAGTGAAAGGCTTTGATTTCATCGGTGATTTACTCGGTCGTGAAGAATTAATAAAAAGTGTTATTCCACTGCGTACAGGCGAGCTTTATAACGGATCAGTGGTTACCTCATCAGAAGAATTTATCAAAAGCTACTTGGCGCGTTTTGGTTACGCCAATGCTGAAGTACGTACGATTCCAGAAATTGATGACGAGAACCAAGAAGTACAATTGACTCTGTCGGTTGACCCAGGCAAGCGTGTGTATGTTCGTCGAATTATTGTAGGTGGTAACCAAAACACGGCTGATGAAGTACTGCGCCGTGAAATGACACAGCTTGAAGGTGCATGGTTATCTAATCAAAACCTAGAGCGTTCTAAACTACAAATTCAACGTTTACCTTATATGGAAACCGTTGATTTTAATGTGGTGCCAGTTCCAGGTGTTGATGACCAAGTAGACGTTGACTTTACAGTTAAAGAGCAATCAGCGGGCAGCTTTAATGCGGGCCTTGCCTATGGTTCATACTTAGGTCTGCAGTTTAATATTGGTGTAACCGAGTCTAACTTTTTAGGCACAGGTAACCAAATTGGCTTTAACATTAATACTTCACGCGGCTCTGAGCGTGTCAGTGTATCGTATACCGACCCTTACTTTACGCCTGATGGCGTATCGCAGGGCAGCAGTATCTTTTACAGTAACTACGATGCCAGTCAGTTTAGCTTGATTGACTATAAGTCAAAAAGTTATGGGTTAGGGACAAACATTGGTTTCCCAATTGATGCCATTAACCGTATTAACTTTGGCGCACGTTGGATAGAAGAAGAGTTGTCAGATATTGCTGAATATGAGCAAACACGTGTACTACGTGAAACCTTCTTAGATCCAGAAAATCCAGATGCGGGCTTTGAATTTACAAAGTACGAGCTAAGTGTAGGTTGGTCGCGTGTAACGGTGAACCGTGGTTTGTTCCCAACAGCTGGCTCAAGACAAACATTAAACCTAACAGCAACAACGCCGAATTCAGATTTAAAATACTTTAAATTAAATTACGATTCACGTTTTTACTGGCCGATTTCAAACGATCATCGTTGGGTGTTCTCAACGCGTGCGGCATTAGGTTACGGTAATGGTTATGGCTCTACTAACGGGTATGAGCAGACGCTCCCATTCCAAGAATATTTCCGTATTACAGAAATGGAACTACGTGGCTTTGATAGAAATACTATCTTACCGCGTGCAGTATCACGAGTACCGCAATCTATACCAGGCACGCCATCGGGTGATGGTACAACCACAGGTAATATTGGTGGAGCATCAGAGTTTGATGTATTGAGAACTCAAGGCCGTATAGGTGGTAACGCGAAAGCCGTTGCAGGTATGGAACTTATTGTTCCTACACCGTTCTTAGATGAAGAAAATACCAGTTCGGTACGTACTAGTTTCTTTGTTGATGCTGCCAACGTTTGGGATACCGAGTTTAACGTTGATCGTTATCAAAACTTAGGTATTGATGAGCGTGCAAAATTAGATGATTATTCAGACCCAATGCGCTTTAGGGTTGCAACCGGTTTATCATTACAATGGATCTCACCTATGGGTCCTATGCTGATCAGCTTTGCGTATCCGTTGCAAAAAGAAGAAGATGACGATACCAAGACCATCAGTTTTAATATTAGTAACACTTTCTAAAGGAGTTTTTTGTGAAAAAATTATTCAAATCAACAGCAGTTGCCGTTTTAGCTACACTTATGATGGGTACATCAGTTAATGCTTTTGCTCATAAAGTGGGTATTGTAGATATGCAAGAAATCTACAAGCAGCTTCCACAAATGGCTAAAATCGAACAGTCTTTACAAACTGAATTTGCTGAGCGTCGTCAAGAGCTTGAAAAGTTACAGGGCGATATTCGCTTTGAAGCTGAAAAGTTTAAGCGTGAAAGCACCACAATGAGTCAAGATCAAAAAGACGCATTACGTGATAAAATCCAGGGTATGCAAAAAAACCTTGCTGAAAAAGGTCGTCCGTTAGAGCAAGAAATTAAAGCACGTCAAAATCAGGAGTTGGCTAAAGTTCAGACTTTAATCATTGAAACTATCCAAGAGATTGCTAAAAAAGGTGATTTTGACGAAGTTAAAGTAAAAGACACAACTATTTACTTTAATCCTAAAGAAGTAACTGATCTTTCTGAAAAAGTAGTAACAGCTGTAAGTAAGAAATAATTAATCTATGCAAAATTATACGCTTTCGCAAATTGCGGAACTTCTAAGCGCCGAGCTACAAGGTGATGGCGCTTTAGAAATTAAAAAAATAGCAACACTTGCAAATGCCCAGACTGGGCATATTGCATTTTTAGCGAACAAGAAATATCGCTCTCAGCTTGAAACAACACAAGCCAGTGCTGTGATACTGAGTCCTGAGGATGCGCCTTATTTTTCAGGCAACAAAATCATCGTCGCCAATCCGTATGTGAATTACGCCAAACTCGCTCAGTTAATGGATACCACGCCACGTAGTGCCATTAGTGGTATACACCCAAGTGCGGTTATACATGCCAGTGCGCAAGTCAGTAAAAGCGCAGCCATAGGCGCGAATGTTGTAATTGAAGCTGACGCTGTGATTGGCGATAACGTACAAATTGGTCCGAACAGTTTTATTGGTGAACGTGTTAAAATAGGCTCAGGCACCAAACTATGGTCAAGTGTGAGCGTTTATCATGATGTTGAGATTGGCGCAGACTGTTTATTTCAAGCGAATACTGTTATTGGCAGCGACGGTTTTGGTTATGCGAATGAACGTGGTCAGTGGCTTAAAATTCCACAACTAGGCTCAGTGATTATTGGCGATAAAGTCGAAATTGGTGCAAGCACCACCATAGATCGTGGTGCACTCGATGATACTATTATTCACAGTAACGTTATTATTGATAACCAGTGTCAAATAGCACACAACGTTGAAGTTCAGTCAGGCACTGCAATTGCCGGTTGTACTGTACTTGCAGGCAGTGTCAGCATAGGTAAAAATTGCCAGATTGGCGGCATGACCGCAATTAACGGTCACATGTCTGTATGTGATGGTGTTATAATTACTGGTATGAGTATGGTGACTAAATCAATCACCGAACCGGGTATTTACTCATCCGGTATGCCTCATACGACTAACAAAGAATGGCGAAAATCAATTGCTCATTTGCGT
Source organism: Pseudoalteromonas sp. 23_GOM-1509m (assembly GCF_000518425.1). Lineage (NCBI taxonomy): Bacteria > Pseudomonadati > Pseudomonadota > Gammaproteobacteria > Alteromonadales > Pseudoalteromonadaceae > Pseudoalteromonas > Pseudoalteromonas sp. 23_GOM-1509m. The sequence goes on along the minus strand of NZ_KI912433.1, from coordinate 139,076 downwards.
AACCTTTCAGACATGAAGTCACGTCTAAAAGCGCTTGAAGCATTGAATAAGTCATGAACGTTGAACACTAATAAGGATGCTATTTTGGCAAACGAATTAAATAGCCTTGATATTCAAGAAATTTTAAGTTTATTACCGCACCGTTACCCGATGCTACTGATTGATCGCGTTATAGATTTCACCCCTGGTGAATCGTTACATGCAATTAAAAACGTATCGATTAATGAACCCATTTTCACCGGCCATTTCCCAAACCAGCCGATTTTTCCTGGTGTGCTAATATTAGAGTCAATGGCACAAGCAACGGGTCTATTAGGGTTTAAAACGGTTGAAAATCGTAGTGAAAACGAACTTTACCTATTTGCAGCAGTAGACAATGCTCGTTTTAAGCAGCCGGTTGTGCCAGGTGATACCATGCATCTTCATGTTAAGTTTTTAAAAGAGCGTCGTAACATATGGAAATTTGCGGCTGAAGCTAAAGTTGACGGCAAAACAGTGTGTAGCGCCGAAATCATGTGTGCTAGAAGAGAGTTTTAATTGTGATCCATGCTACGGCAATAATCGAACCGGGTGCAAAACTTGGTAACAATGTGTCAGTTGGACCATACAGTTACATCGGTAATGATGTTGTTATTGGTGATGACTGTATTATTGAGTCTCACGTTGTTGTTAAAGGGCCTGCTACTATTGGCTCTGGTAACCATATTTTTCAGTTTGCTTCTGTGGGCGAAGCCTGCCAAGACAAAAAATATAACAACGAACCAACAAGCTTAATTATTGGCGACAATAATGTTATTCGTGAATGTGCGACTATTCATCGCGGTACAATCCAAGATGAAGGTGTTACCAAAATAGGTAGCAATAACTTATTTATGGCTTACACTCACGTTGCACACGATGCGGTGATTGGCGATAACGTTATTTTTGCAAATAATGCCAGTGTAGCGGGTCACGTTCATGTTGGTGATTGGGTTATTTTAGCGGGTAACTCAGGTGTGCATCAATTTTGTAAAATTGGTGCTCATGCATTTGTTGGTATGTATTCTGGTGTAAATAAAGACGTACCTCCTTTTGTTACCACCATTGGGATGCCAGCAGGCCCTGCAGCAATCAATACCGAAGGTATGAAACGCCGTGGTTTTGAAAGCGATGAGATAATGGCAGTACGCCGCGCGTACAAAGCGTTTTATCGCAAGAGCCTAGGCGTTGATGAAGCGATAGAATCGCTTTCAGAAGACGCTGAAAAATACCCTGCTGTGCAGCTGATGATTGATTTTGTTAAAAGCTCAGAGCGCGGTATCGTGCGTTAATAAAGAGCATTTTAATTTATAAAAAAACCACCTTTGAGTAATCAAGGTGGTTTTTTATCAGCTGATATTTGATTAATAACTCAGCCATGAAGTGCATGTTGCTATGTTTATTAAATTCAGTCTCTACTCAGGCTTACCTTATTACACTCCCTACACATTTTCCTATAAAGTATTAATAATGAAACGGATAAAGTTAGTATTGCTTTCAATGCTATTGGTTATGTTAACTGCTTGTAGTACTGCGCCAAGGCAAATAATTAATCAACAAAGTGATATGTCAGAGCGAGGTAAAGCATCATTCTATGCAGACAAATATCATGGCAGAACCACGGCTAATGGCGAACGTTTTAGCCAACAGGCGGCAACGGCTGCGCACCTAAGACTCCCATTTGGTACAAAAGTGAAAGTTACCAATATTGCTAATAATAAGTCTGTAGTGGTCAGAATTAATGACAGGGGGCCTTATATTCGGGGGCGAATTATTGATTTATCTAAGGCGATGTTTAAAAAAATAGCCGACCCTAAAGTCGGCGTTATTGATGTAACGGTCACCGTTATTGATAAAAGTAATACTGCTAAGGACTAAAAGCGGGTCGTTAACGCCACATAGTCAGGGTGTTCATTGAGCAATTGTTGATGTGAACCTTGAGCGATGATTTGTCCACTGTCTAGCCAGATGACACTATCCATTTGCGATAACAACGCTGGATCATGAGTAATTGTTAATACACTAGCATGCTCTTTTAGCTGTAAAATACTGTTCATAACGGCTTGTTTAGAAATATTATCGAGCCCTTCAGTGGGTTCATCGAGCACTACAATGGCGGGTTGTTGCAGCAGCGCTTGTGCCAAGGCAATGCGTCTTGACTGGCCTTGAGAGACACTGCGTCCCCCCGTACCTAAACGAGTATTTAAGCCTTCTTTTAGCGCGCTAAACCAGTTACCCAGCTCGGCTTGTTTTAACGCCGCTGTCATTTGTTGCGGTGTTGCATCAGGTGCCGCATAGGCAAGATTATCGCTTAATGTACCATCAAAAATATGATGTTGCTGCGCTAAAATATTTAATGTTTTTGCACGGCTTTCATTATTTAAATTATGCAGGTTTATTGTTTCTTTTTCGTTTTGTAAGCTAATTGCACCTTGTTGCAGAGGCCATAAACCGCTTAGTAAATTCACTAAGGTTGTTTTACCACTGCCGCTTCGTCCAACAATCGCCACTTTATGCTTTGCAGGTAGCTCAAAACTCACATTATTTAATGCCTGCTTTTGGCCATAGTGGTAGCAAATTTTATTTAGCGAAAGTGTCCATTTTTTATTATGTGAATCAATAACCTGTGAAGGTATCTCGTTTTTATTCAGTACTTTATCTTCAAGGGTAAATAGTCGCTCAGCTGCTTTTAATACATTAGGTAGTTCAATAAACGCGTTGGGTAGTAACAATACGCTTTCAAAACTGGCCAGTACAAACAAACTCAACATCGCCAATTCAACATTTACCATCTCGGCGCTAAACACCAGCGGCACAATAGTGACAATGCTGGCGAGCATAGCCAGTTGTACTATGAGTAAGCTCAAACCATCAGCATTGCCAAGAGCCTTATGACGAATAAATAATTGCTGGTTATACTGCTTACTTAACTGATCACACTTAGTGAGTTGTTGGTTTCGAGCTTGGTAAATATTTAGTTCTCTAAGACCCGTTAAGGTATCAGATAGCTCAGCTCTTAATTGGGCGCTGAGTAATGTTTCTTGGTGGCTGTTTTTATCTAATTGTCTGCTCAATATAGCGGGTATAACCACCCCAATAACAACGATACCCGTAAAGCAAATTAAGGCTACACTTGGGCTGTAAGCAGACATAAACAGCATAATAATAGGCACAGTGAGTAAGGCTACCAACATCGGCAGCAACACATTTAAATAAAATTTATCTAGTGCGTCTACATCATTTTGTAAGCGGTTAACTAAATCGGCACTGCGGCTCATAGCCAAATCAAGATTATTAAGTTTACTGAGTGTGGCGAACATATTTACTCGTATTTCACTTAACAATAAAAATGTGGCGTTGTGAGTAACTAAGCGTTCAGCGTAACGTGAAGCGGTGCGCACAATCGCCAAAAAACGAATGGTGCCAGCTGGGGTAAAGTAGTTCATATGGACGCCTGCAATTCCTGCGGCAGCCATAGAAGCTAAAAACCAGCCGGAAATAGCGAGTAAGCCTACATTAGCTAGCACCGTGAGTGACGCTAGAAACGTCCCTAGAAGCATCGCTTTATAATGAGGGCGGCACAATTTAAGTAAACGAATAAAGTTAGTCATTAGTCGCTCCATGTTGCGCTGTTTGCAGCAGCTTTGCAAATTCGCCAGCTTGCTGGCTGAGCGTTATAAAGTCGCCTTGCTGAGCGATGGCACCGTTTTCCATAACGATAAGTTGTTTGGCATTTCTTACTGTATTTAAGCGGTGCGCTATGGTGATCACTAAGTGTTCTTTTGCATACTCAGCAATAGCGTTTTGAATGAGCTGTTCAGTTTGACTGTCTAAATGAGCGGTTGGCTCATCAAGCATTAAAATAGGGGCGTTTTTTAAAAATGCACGAGCTAAAGCAATACGCTGCTTTTGTCCTCCAGAGAGCCCTTCGCCTTGTTCACCTATTAATGTGTTAAACCCATCAGGTAAGTCGTTAATAAATTCCAGCGCACCAGCTTGCTGCGCCGCCTGCTCAAGTGCTGCATTTGAAACGCCTGGGTTACCTAGCTTTATATTAGCGCCAATGGTGTCGTAAAATAAGGTTGGCTTTTGTGGGATCCAGGCAATGTTTTGTTGTAATTGGCTTATATCGGCTGTCGTCAATGGTTGTTGGTCAATGGATATGTGTTGTATTACTTCTGGGTGAAAACCAAGCATGCAATCAAGTAGGGTGCTCTTACCTGAGCCGCTAGCTCCCACAATGGCTACTAGCCCTGTGCTTGGCAGGGTTAAATTAATATTATTAATTCCCTCATTGCTATTAGGGTAACTAAAATTGAGATCATGGACGCTGATAGTGCTGTTACCCTCCATGTTTATATGAGCTGTGTGGTTATTATTTTTTGATGGCAGTGGTGCATTTAAAATGATTAGCATATCTGCAGCAGCACTAATTCCTTGTAAGCGCGCATGATAATGGCTGCCTAATTGGCGAAGCGGTAAGTAAAATTCAGGCGCTAGCAGCAATACTACAAAGCCGGTTGCAAAATCGAGCGTGCCAAAAAATAATCTAAAACCAATAATAACCGCTACCAGTGCCACACTAATTGTGGCTAAAAACTCCAGTGCAAAAGAAGATAAAAAAGCAATTTTTAACACGCTTAGCGTTGCATGCCTAAAATCATCTGAAATTTGGGCTATTTGCTTTAGCTCTTTGCGCGTAGCATTAAATAATTTTAGTTGGGTAAGCCCTTGTATGCGGTCAAAAAAGTAGTTGCCTAATACCGCCAGTTGTTGCCAGCGCTTTTGGTTAAGCGCTTCTGCCTTATGACCAACTAGAATCATAAAAAACGGAATAAGTGGTGCGGTTAATAAAAATATCAGTCCCGCTTTATAATCGGTCGGAAATATAACCACTAATATTGCCAGAGGAATAAGCGCACTATAGGCAACCCCTGGTAAGTACTTTGCATAGTAGTCATGCAGAGCTTCTACACCATTGTGCAGCGTGTTGAGCGTAGCGCCTTGGCCGTGTTGCTCTATATAACTTGGCCCAAGTAGCGTGAGTTTATCGAGTAAAGTTTGGCGAATAGCCGATTTGATTTTAAGCGCTGCAAATGCGCTTAAGCGCTCACTTAACGCTAAAAAAATGGCGCGCAGTAAAATAATACCCGCTAAAGGCCATAAAAAGTGGGTTACTTGGGCTAAATTACGCCCTTCAAACATCACATCATGAATGGTTTGTGCAAGTAAATAAGCGCCTGCAATCATTAAAATCGCATTAACTGTACCTAGGGCAATGCTTAGCTTTAACCACATTGCTGCCGGTCTACTTTGCTGCTTTAAAAAAGCGCGCAGAGAGTGTTGCTGCGCGCGATTAGGTCGGGGGTTAGTCGTCATTATGAGTTGTATTATGCTCGTTTAATAAATCATGGGTGGCTTGTTCATCATCAGCAATGCTGTTTTTATTTTGATGAAACTCATACCACATTACATTTATTACGCCTAAGGTACAGGCAAGTAATACACCTAAAATCCACGCGAAATACCACATAATTTAGTCTCCTTAATAGCTGCCATGAGGGTTGTTTTCAATTTCATCAACCGTCACTCTGCGCCACATTTTTACATAACACCACGTGGTGTAGGCTAAAATGAGTGGCACAAATATAACCACAGCAATAAACATAACATTGAGTGTTCTGTGGCTTGATACCGCATCCCAAATGGTTAAGCTAATATCAGGGTTGTTACTTGAGGGCATGATAAATGGGAATAACGAAACGCCCGCGGTCATAATCACTCCAATTAACATCACACTGGTTGCCAGTAAGCCTAAAGCGGGTTTATTTACTTTAGAAAACAGCAGTGCACACAGTGCCATTGCAAATGCCAAAATAGGGAAGGTCATTGTCCATGGGCGTTCGCTGTAGTTATTAAGCCATGCGCCTTGGGCGGTTGTGACTACTTTTGCCAGTGGATCTGCATGGCCTTGAGTATCACCCATAGAAACAATTTGATAGCCCGTTAGGTTGGCAACCCACACACCAGCCGCCGCAAATAACACTATAAAGGCAAGTAATGAGTAGCGACCGTATTGTCCTGAGCGCTCAGCGACCTGATCTGCGGTGCGCAGTTGTAGCCACATTCCCGCGTGTGCAATTAACATGGTAATACTAACTAAGCCGGCAATGAGCGCAAACGGATTAAGTAAAGCAAAAAACGACCCTTGGTAACTGACTCTTAATAAATTATCGATATTAAACGGTACACCCAAAAACAAGTTACCAAACGCGACACCAAATACCAGCGCAGGTATGGCACTACCGGCAAACAAGCCCCAGTCCCAGTTATTACGCCAGCGTTTAGAGTCAACTTTAGAGCGATAATCAAAGCCAAGAGGCCTAAAAAATAATGCAAATAACACCAGCATCATGGCAAAGTAAAAACCAGAAAACGCTGCCGCATAAACCATAGGCCACGCTGCAAACAAAGCTCCGCCTGCAGTAATAAACCATACTTGGTTACCATCCCAGTGGGCACCAATGGTATTAATAACGGTACGCCGTTCACTGTCTGTTTTGCCCACAATACGCAGTAACATGGCAACGCCCATGTCCATACCATCGGTAATGGCAAAACCAATTAACAGCACACCAATAATTAACCACCAGAGCATTTTTAATGTTTCATAATCAAAAATCATGATAGTTCTCCTTTAGCAGCCGTGCTGTGATCAGGTAATTCAAAATGGTACTTACCGGTATGCAAAGAGCTTGGGCCTTGCTTAATAAATTTAATCATTAACCATCCTTCAACAATCGCCAATCCAGTATAGAAAACAATAAAACCAGTTAAGCTAATTAAAATATCATTTACCGTCAGCGATGACGTTGCTAAAAAGGTCGGTAATACTTCAGAAATAGCCCATGGCTGGCGGCCATATTCAGCCACAATCCAACCAAATTCAATAGCAATCCAAGGCAGAGGAATGCTCAATACCGCCGCCCACAACAACCAACGTTTTTGTTCAATAATACGATGGGCGTTGTAATAAAAAGAAAGGATGAATACGCCAAGCATAATTACGCCACAGCCAACCATAATCCTAAATGACCAAAACATAGGGCCCACTTTAGGGAAGGAGTCTTTAACGGCTTGTTGTATTTGTGCCTCGCTGGCATCTACCACATTAGGAGTGTAACGTTTAAGTAATAAGCCATAGCCTAAATCATCTTTGACGTTATCAAACTTTTCGATATTTGCAGGGGTATCGTCACCTGCGCGAAGTTTTTCTAGGTATTCATAAGCAATCATGCCATTGCGAATACGCTTTTCGTGTTTTTTCTCAAGATCTGAAATACCAATCACTTGCTCATCAAGTGAGCGAGTTGCAATAATCCCTAATGCGTAGGGAATTTTTACTGCAGCATGAGTGACTTGCTCTTCTGAGTCAGGGAAACCTATTGCAGTAAAGGCTGCTGGAGCTTCTTCTGTATGCCATTCAGCTTCTATGGTCGCGAGTTTTACTTTTTGTACTTCACCGACTTCGTAGCCAGATTCATCACCGAGTAAAATAACACACAAAATAGAGGCTAAACCAAAGCCTGATGCCACCGAGAACGACCGTTTAGCAAATGCCAAATCACGTCCTTTTAATATGTACCAGCTACTAATTCCAAGTACAAACATAGAGGCGGCCACATAACCTGCAGACACGGTATGAATAAACTTAACTTGTGCTACAGGGTTAAATACCAGCTCTGCAAAACTGGTCATTTCCATGCGCATGGTTTGATAGTTAAACTCAGCCCCTACTGGATTTTGCATCCACGCATTAGCGACTAAAATCCACAGCGCAGACATATTTGTGCCCAGCGCCATTAAAAATGTGACCCCTAAATGCTGGCGTTTAGAGAGCCTATCCCAACCTAAAAAGAACATTCCCACAAAGGTTGATTCTAAAAAGAAGGCCATTAAGCCTTCAATGGCCAGTGGCGCACCAAATACATCACCCACATAGTGCGAGTAATACGACCAGTTAGTACCAAACTCAAATTCCATGGTGAGGCCCGTCGCCACGCCAATAGCAAAGTTAATACCAAATAACTTGCCCCAAAACTTAGTCATATCACGATAAATTTCGCGACCGGTCATAACATAAACCGATTCCATGATAACTAAAATCCAGGTCATACCGATTGTTAACGGCACAAATAAAAAATGAAATAGAGCGGTGACAGCAAACTGTAATCGCGATAGATCCACAAAGGTTTCATCTATCATTTTTGGCTCCTTTGGTTGTGATGCAGTGACAGCACAAAGCAATTGTTAATGTTTTAATAAACTTTCAGTAATTTCTGAAAGTTTGCATCATTATTAGCGTTTGTACAATTTTTGTCAATATGTATATTAGAAAACTTTAATATACTATGACATTACATCAGTCTATAAAATACGCAATCATCAATTAAGAGTAAGCGATAAAAAAGTGGTGTGTTTTAAGCGTTTAACCTAGCCTTAAAACACGGTAAACTAATCGGTATGAACGCCGGGTTTACTTGTGAAAAAATAGCAAATGAAAAAAGATAAAAAACAACTACGAATTGGTATTGTGGCAGGTGAACTGTCGGGCGATATTTTAGGTGAAGGGCTCATAAAAGCACTTAAAATACACTTTCCTGATGCCACTTTTGAAGGTATTGCAGGCCCTAAAATGCAAGCTCAAGGCTGCAAAACGCTGTTTGATATGGATGAGTTGTCGGTTATGGGCTTGGTTGAAGTCCTAGGCCGTTTACCGCGCTTGCTAAAAATCCGCAAACAGTTAGTACAGCACTTTATTGATAACCCTCCTGATGTTTTTATAGGCATTGATGCGCCGGATTTTAATTTACGTGTAGAAAAACCGTTAAAAGACGCAGGCATCAAAACCGTGCAATACGTAAGCCCTTCAGTGTGGGCGTGGCGTGAAAAACGTATTCACACTATAAGTTCAGCAACTAACTTAGTATTGGCTTTATTGCCTTTTGAAAAAGAATTTTACGACAAACACCAAGTACCGTGTACTTTTGTAGGTCATACATTAGCTGACGACATTGCACTTAAACACGACGATAGCCAAGCCCGCAGCCAACTAGGCTTAAGTGCTGATGACAAGGTGTTAGCGTTATTACCTGGGAGCCGGGGCTCAGAAGTGGGCTTGTTAAGTGAAACTTACATAAAAACAGCGGCGCAGTTACAAGCGCAGAACCCTGCATTAAAAGTCGTGGTGCCACTGGTGAACGCAAAGCGCAAAGCGCAGTTTATTGCTATTTTAAATGCCACAGCGCCCTCACTTAATGTTAACTTACTGGACGGGCAATCAAATTTAGCCATGCAAGCCGCCGATGCTATATTGCTTGCATCAGGTACAGCAACGCTTGAGGGCATGTTATATAAAAAGCCAATGGTGGTTGGTTATAAAATTAAACCCATGAGTTACTGGATTTTTAAAACCTTATTTACCTTTAATATTAAATATTTTTCGCTACCCAATTTATTGGCAGATGAAGAGTTAGTACCAGAGTTTTTACAAAGTGAGTGTAATGTCGCTAACTTAACAGCAGCACTTACCCCTATGCTCAATAGCGATAATAAAGAATTAAAAGCACGCTTTTTAGCTATACATGAAAAAATTAGATTAGATGCAAGTAAACAAGCTGCAAATGCAGTGGCGGAGTTAATAGATGCAAATTGAACGACCCAATGTAACCTTAATAGCCGGTGTGGATGAAGTTGGTCGTGGACCGCTGGTGGGTGATGTGGTTACAGCCGCTGTTATTTTAAATCCCGCTAAACCGATTGCTGGCCTTGCCGACTCTAAAAAATTAACCGATAAAAAGCGCCAATTATTAGCCATCGAAATAAAAGAAAAAGCACTGTGTTACGCCATTGGCCGTTGTAGCCCCAGTGAAATAGATGAGTTAAATATATTACAAGCCACTATGCTTGCTATGAGCCGCGCGGTGGAAGCACTTAACACAGTGCCTGAATTTGTGTTTGTAGATGGAAACCGCCTTCCTAAATTAGCCATGCCCGCAGAAGCGGTGGTAAAAGGCGATAGCCTAGTTGCTGAAATATCAGCCGCGTCTATTTTAGCAAAAGTTGCCCGGGATGATGAAATGATTGAACTTGATGCACGCTACCCACAATATGGGTTTGCAGGGCATAAGGGGTATCCAACTAAGGCACATTTTGCAGCGCTTGAACAATACGGTGCGATAGATGAGCATCGCAAGAGCTTTAAACCTGTGCAGCGTGTGCTTGCGCTTTCGGGTAAGGAGTAATTATGGCGGCTCCTGAATTTGTTCATCTAAGAGTTCACTCAGACTTTTCAATGGTTGATGGTTTGGCAAAAACCAAACCAATCGTCGCTAAAGCACAAGAGCTTGAAATGCCAGCGTTGGCAATTACCGATCAAATGAACTTTTGTGGTCTGGTGCGTTTTTATGGCGCAGCGCATAATGCGGGTATTAAGCCGATTGTTGGTGCGGATTTTTGGGTACGTAGTCCAGAATTCCCCGACGAACCAAGCCGATTAACATTATTAGCCAAAGATAACATTGGCTATAAAAATATTACTTTATTGATCTCTAAAGCCTATCAACGTGGCCATGTTTTTCATCGCCCTGTCATTGACCGTGAGTGGTTAGTTGATTTAAAAGAGGGACTTATCATACTCTCGGGCGCCAAAGATGGCGATTTAGGAAAAGCCTTAATAAAAGGTAACCCCGCTATTGTTGAGTCGGTGGTCAGTTTTTATAAGCAGCACTTTAGCGATCATTTTTATATTGAGCTTATTCGTACCAACCGTGCTCAAGAAGAAAATTATTTGCACATGGCGGTGGAGCTTGCAGCAAATGAGCAATTGCCAGTAGTGGCCACCAATGAAGTGGTATTTTTAAAACCTGAAAACTTTGAAGCTCATGAAATTCGTGTGGCTATTTTTGATGGTTACACATTGGATGATAAACGCCGACCAAAGCGTTTTTCACAAGAGCAATACCTAAAAACGCCAGAACAAATGGCAGAGCTATTTAGTGATATTCCAGAAGCGCTACAAAATACCGTAGAAATTGCAAAACGTTGTAATGTGACCGTGCAATTAGGTGAGTATTTCCTACCAGATTACCCGACGGGCTCACTAAAAATTGATGAGTTTTTGGTTAAAGTGTCACAAGACGGCCTTGAAGAACGATTACAGTTTTTATTCCCTGACGAGCAAGAACGCCAACAAAAACGCGGCGAATACGATGAGCGTTTAAAAATAGAACTTGATGTAATTAACCAAATGGGATTCCCTGGTTACTTCTTGATCGTAATGGAGTTTATTCAGTGGAGTAAAGATAACAATATTCCAGTAGGCCCAGGGCGTGGTTCAGGTGCGGGTTCATTAGTGGCTTATGCGCTTAAAATTACCGACCTTGATCCATTAGAGTTTGATTTACTCTTTGAGCGATTCTTAAACCCTGAACGTGTTTCTATGCCCGACTTTGACGTCGACTTTTGCATGGATAGGCGTGATGAAGTAATTGATCATGTATCGGCCTTGTATGGCCGTGACGCGGTATCGCAAATTATTACCTTTGGTACTATGGCAGCAAAAGCGGTAATACGCGATGTAGGCCGTGTACTTGGTCATCCGTATGGGTTTGTCGATCGTATTTCTAAGCTTATTCCGGGCGACCCTGGGATGACACTGGCTAAAGCATTTGACGTAGAACCCCGTTTGCAAGAAGCCTACGACGGCGATGAAGAAGTTAAAGACTTAATCGACATGTGTCGTATTCTTGAGGGTTGTACCCGTAATGCCGGTAAACATGCCGGGGGGGTTGTAATATCGCCGACCACCATTACCGATTTTGCGGCGCTCTATTGCGATGACGAAGGTAAGTTTCCAGTTACCCAGTTTGATAAAAACGATGTAGAAACCGCCGGTTTAGTTAAGTTTGACTTTTTAGGCTTACGTACGCTCACCATATTACAGTGGGCGCTGGATATGACCAATGAGCGCTTAAAGCGTGAAGGCAAACAGCCGGTCGATATCAACACCATTCCATTGGATGATAAAAAAAGTATTGAGCTACTGCTGCGCGCTGAAACCACCGCGGTATTCCAGCTAGAATCACGCGGCATGAAAGACCTAGTTCGCCGATTAAAGCCCGATTGCTTTGAAGATATGATAGCCCTAGTGGCCTTATTCCGCCCAGGTCCACTGCAATCAGGCATGGTAGATAACTTCATCGACCGAAAGCTCGGCAGAGAAGAAATTTCATATCCCGATGCGCAATACCAACACGAAAGTTTAAAGCCGATTCTTGAGCCGACATACGGCATTATTTTGTATCAAGAACAAGTTATGCAAATAGCGCAGGTACTGGCCGGTTATACACTGGGTGGCGCCGACATGTTACGTCGTGCTATGGGTAAGAAAAAGCCCGAAGAAATGGCAAAGCAGCGTTCAACCTTTGAAGAGGGCGCACGTAATAATGGCATTGATGGCGAGCTGGCGATAAAAATATTCGACTTGGTTGAAAAGTTTGCGGGTTACGGTTTTAACAAATCTCACTCAGCAGCATATGCATTAGTATCGTATCAAACGCTGTGGATGAAAACGCATTATCCGGCCGAGTTTATGGCGGCGGTAATGTCGGCTGATATGGATAACACCGACAAAATAGTAACGCTGGTGGATGAGTGTGAAAACATGAAACTCACTTTGTTACCGCCCGATGTAAACGCCGGTGAATACAAGTTTACTGTTAACCTTCAAGGTGAAATTGTCTATGGCATAGGGGCAATTAAAGGCGTGGGTGAAGCGCCGGTTGATGCCATATTAGAGGCGCGAGCAAAAGGCGGCCCATTTAAAGACCTATTTGATTTTTGTGCGCGTGTTGATTTAAAACGCTTAAATAAACGCGTTACCGAGAAATTAATTTATGCAGGCGCATTAGACCAACTAGGGCCTGAAAAAACTCAACCTGGGCGAGCAACACTATTAGCCAGCTTAAAAGATGCGATGCGCGCAGCCGATCAGCACAACAAAGCTGAATTATTAGGGCAAAGTGATTTATTTGGTTTATTGGCTACAGAGCCTGATGAAGTAGAGCAAGCGTTTATAAAAGCGACACCGCTTACGGATAATCAGTGGCTAGACGGTGAAAAAGACACCCTAGGCCTTTACTTAACCGGTCACCCTATAAACCAGTATCGACGAGAGCTTGGGCATTACACCAGTGGCCGACTCATCGACTTACAACCAACTAATCGTGATGTGCTCTCAACCGGAGCAGGTTTAGTGATTGCAGCGAGAACCTTAATTAATAAAAAAGGAAATCGTTGGGGGCTGATAACTTTAGATGACAAAAGCGCCCGAATTGATGTACGCTTGTTTCCAGAACAGTTTGAAATGTACCAAGATATGTTGCAAATCAACAATATTTTGGTGATATCCGGACAGGTCAGCTTTGATAACTTCTCTGGTGGTATTACAATGACCGCCAGAGAAATAAACACCATTGCTCAGGCGCGTGAAAAGCGTATAAAAGCGATTAAGATGACGCTGAATATGGTGCAGATCGAGGCTGGTTTCTTCGATAAATTACAAAAAGTACTCGAACCATACAAAATGGGAACGTGTCCGATCAAGGTATATTATCAACGCCCCGATGCGTTGGTGCAATTAACCCTAGGGATCGAATGGTGTGTTACGCCAAGTGACGACTTAATTCATAAGTTATCGCTGATGGCAGCGCAAAATGTAGAACTAGAATTTAACTAATTAGGTAGTTTAGAGCATGAGCCTCAATTATCTTGATTTTGAGCTTCCAATTGCAGAATTAGAAGCAAAAATTGAAGAATTACAAAATGTAAGCCGCGCTGGCGAATTAGACCTTGGATTAGAAGAGGAAGTCAGCAAACTTAAAGAAAAGAGCGCACAAATGAAGGAGAAAATTTTCTCTGAACTAGGCGCTTGGCAAGTATCACAGTTAGCACGTCATCCGTTGCGTCCTTATACTCGAGATTATATCGAGCGTATTTTTACGGAATTTGACGAATTTGCGGGTGATCGCACGTTTGCTAACGACCCTGCCATTTTAGGCGGCGTAGCCCGTTTAGATGGTGAGCCAGTAATGGTGATCGGTCAGCAAAAAGGCCGTGGTACTGCTGAAAAAATCAAACGTAATTTTGGCATGCCAAAACCTGAAGGTTACCGTAAAGCATTGCGCTTAATGGAAATGGCAGAGCGTTTTAAAATGCCAATCATGACCTTTATCGACACCCCAGGTGCATACCCTGGTGTTGGCGCTGAAGAGCGTGGTCAGTCTGAAGCAATTGCACGTAACCTAAAAGTAATGGCCGCACTTAAAGTACCAACAATTTGTACTGTTATTGGTGAAGGTGGTTCAGGTGGTGCATTAGCCATTGGTGTGGGCGACAGAGTAAACATGTTGCAATACAGCACTTACTCGGTTATTTCACCAGAGGGTTGTGCATCAATTTTATGGAAAAGTGCTGACAAAGCACCATTGGCTGCAGAGGCAATGGGTGTAACAGCAGAGCGTGTTAAAGAGCTAGATTTAATTAATAATTTAGTTGAAGAGCCTCTAGGCGGCGCGCACCGTAATTACGATGCGATGGCACGTAACTTAAAAGTACGCCTTAAGCGCGATTTAGCAGACTTACAAGCGTTATCGCTTGAAGAGATGCTTGATCAACGTTACAAGCGTTTAATGTCGTTTGGTTATTGTTAAAAATAGCTAAATGTAGCTAAATATAGAAAAAAGCCGCCTATGCGGCTTTTTTTGTTTTAAAATACCGTAACGTAGAGCCTTTATTGTTCGGGTTATTAGCAATTTACTCATTGGGTATATTAATGCACAAAACACCTATTTATCTGCAGGTAAAAAAAGCCCTTAATCACTACTTAGAAAATGGGCAATTCACATTTACAGTAGCCTTATCTGGTGGGGTAGACTCGGTGGTGCTGTTGCAGGTAATGCATGCGTTAAAAGAGCAGTGCCCACATTTAAATTTAAGTGCAATTTATGTCAATCATGGCTTAAGTGATAACGCCCATCACTGGCAGCAATTTTGCCAAGCACGCTGTGAGCAGCTTTCAATTGATTTTAAGGCGGTAAACGTCATTATTGAGCCGAAATCGCGCACCAGTATTGAAGCGCAGGCTCGCGAAGCGCGTTATCAAGCGCTTGATGAACACAGCCCAAGTGATAGTGTTATTTTGCTAGGCCAGCATTTAAACGACCAAGTAGAGACATTTTTACTTCGTTTAAAGCGCGGCTCAGGCTTAAAAGGGCTCGGCGCTATGCAGCAAACTCGCGTGCTTGAAAGTGGCCGTGAGTGCTATAGGCCATTACTTGCGGTAAAACGCAGCGACATAGAAGCGTTTGCGCAGCAATTTAATATTAGCCATATTACTGATGAATCAAACTCCAATGAACGCTTTGATCGTAATTTTTTGCGTCAACAAATCGTGCCCAAGTTGGCAGAGCGTTTTACTGGGTTTGAGCAGTGTACAGCACGCAGTATTGAGTTATTACAGCAGCAACAAACACTGCTTGATGAATATACCCAGCAAGATCTCGCACAGTGTATTAACCAACATCAGGCGCTTAATATACAAAACATGGCTCATTACAGCGCTATTCGCATTGCGAATCTTCTGCGCGCATGGCTGGCTTTATTTACCCATACCATGCCTTCGCAAAAACAGTTAATGCAAATAATGAGTCAGGCTATTCATGCACAAGCTGATGCACAAATAAAAATTGAGCTAAGCGATGGGCAAATACGTCGCCATCAAGGTTTACTTTATTTTGTGCAGCCGACGCCTTTAGCCGTTAATATTGAACGCGTAACAAGTCGCGAACTAGTGCTGAATGACGGACAAATACTACAATGCCTGCAGGGAGTGGGTATACGCGCCCCTAAACCTGATGAACAAGTCAGTGTTCGTTTTAACTGTAATAGTGCGCGTATTAAACCACTAAAAAAGCCCGGCAGTAATACCCTTAAGCATTGGTTTAAAGATGCAAAGGTAGCGCCTTGGCTACGTGCTCATATTCCATTAATTTTTTACAATGATGAGCTAGTTCAAGTGGTTGGTTATTTTGTTAGTGATAACCATAAAGATGAGAATGGAGTTATTTGGGAGTATAAATCATGAGTCAACAACCTCATGTTGGGCTGTCGCTTATAAATAAGGCACCTACTGGCATATTAATTACGCTATTGATTGCGGTTTTAGCGAATGTATTTTTAACCCTTAATATAATTACACTAGGCTACGCTGTGTTGGGCGGTATGGTATGTGCCGCCATTTTACTTGCCTATTGGTTAGGTAAGGGGGGCGTATTTTTCATTCTAGGGGTGAGTATGCCCTTACTGTTAGTGCTTTTTACACCGCTTGCGACAATTGCCGCATTGCTTAATTTACTCAGTGGCTTCTTTTTTGGCTTTTGCGCCATGTTGCTCATTTATAAGTACGTGATATTAAAAAAGTAGCGTAAAAAGGCCCAGCGGGGGAGGCTAGGCTTTTTAAAAATAATGCGCTTTTATTACTTAATAGGCTTTTGCGCAGTTTCGCCCAGATGCTTTTGCTTTATATAAGCCTTTATCTGCGCGAGAAAATATCTCGTTCTGGCAATCGTCGCTATTAGTCAGCGTAAAACCAATACTGGCTGTGACGTTGTATTTAGACATAATCGGTGAGTTTCTGACTAAACGCATAATACGTTCAGCCACCACTTTATTGGTGGTAAAAGCCGGGTCTTCGATTAATATTGAAAACTCATCGCCACCAAAGCGAAATACCGAATCAGTCCCCCTAATACTACTAGATAAAACCGCAGCAAACTCGATTAAAACGTCATCGCCAATTTTATGACCATAGTTGTCATTTACTTGCTTAAAATTATCTAAATCAAGCAGCATTAAACTAAACGAATGACCGTTACGTCGATGATTTTCAAGCTTTTGTAGCAACATGTCATTAAATTGACTACGGTTGTTTAATCCGGTTAATGAATCTTTTGTGGCTAACCTTAATACACGGTTATACATAAGCGCATTACGCAATGGATAAATTAGTACACTATGAAAGTGTTGTAGCTTTTTCTCAATAGCCGCACTAAGCGGATACTTTGTATAATAAGTTAATGTGCCTAAGTACTCATTTTCAACTTTTAAATCAAACGAGTACGCTGGATTTTCAACATCACTATTGGGTGTTTTTACATCAATACTTGTTGCTTTAAAATGCACACCAGAAAAATTAAGCAGTTGTTTTGCAAAATTTGCAAACGTTCCTAAAATATCTTCTAAAACTAAGCTCGTTTGCAGTTTAGCTGCTAGCTCATGCAGTGCTGTCGGTGTATTGCTATTATATTGCTCTGCTGAGAACGGCAAAAATTCGCCGCGACCAGAGATACGTTGTGTCAAAATATGAACGTTTTCCACTATTTCTTCCCCCTATAGTATTACTTTTTATAACTAAGCAGGTTATATGCCATATTTACATTCTGGCTGAAACTTATACGGTTGCTATAGTTAAGTTACATTCCATTGATTGCTTATAAGGATTGCATTGCAAAATATTAATGCTCAGGTTTTTGGACTTTTAGTTGCTGCGGTTCTATTTGTATGGCTATTTAAGCGAATAGGGCTTCCCCCTGTATTAGCTTATTTAGCGGTAGGTTTACTAGCTGGTGGCCATGGCGTTGGTTGGATGGCACAAAGCCATGAAATGGACTTTATTGCTGAGCTGGGTATTGTGTTTTTGTTATTTAGTTTAGGGCTGGAGTTTTCTGTATCGCGCTTAATGGCAATGCGAAATATCGTATTTGGCTTAGGCTCATTGCAAGTCATAGTCAGCAGTATCTTGCTTATTTTAATCCTTTATTTATTAAATTTTAGTTTATTAACTAGTTTTACCATCGGCATTATTATTATGCTCTCCTCTACGGCGGTGGTTGCTAAATTATTAAAAGAGAGTGGTGATTTAAATAAACGCCGAGGGCAATTGGCAATCGGTGTTTTACTATTTCAAGACATTGCGGTTGTGCCGTTACTCATTATTTTGCCTTTATTTGCCAGCAGTGATCCCAATAGTATTGGTTGGGCATTACTGTTTGCGCTGACTAAAGGCGCGTTTGTGTGTGTATTGCTATGGGCTATTGGCAAGTGGGTTTTGCCCAAGGTGTTTAAAGAAGTGGCACTAGCTCGGAGCGATGAGCTGTTTGTATTAACCACGTTATTGGTGTCTTTGTTTGCAGGGTTACTCACATACTCTTTTGGTTTATCGATGGCATTAGGGGCTTTTTTAGCAGGCATGATGCTAGGGGAGAGCCACTATCGTCATCAATTAGAGGCCGATATTCGCCCGTTTCGCGATATTCTCATGGGGTTATTTTTTGTAACCGTGGGGATGCAGTTAGACATTGGTTTTGTTGTTGATCATGCGGGTATTATTATTGTTGCCTTGATGGGCATCTTAATCTTAAAAATTGCCGTAGTGATGTTATCTTCTTTATTTATGGGAGAGCGAAAACAAGATGCGTTAGCGTGCGCTATAATGCTGTGGCAAATGGGTGAGTTTGGCTTTGTGTTAATTGCACTCGCTGCACAGCATAACTTGCTGAGCGTTGAGCAAGTATCATTTTTAATTGCCATGGGCGTAATTTCTATGGCGCTTACGCCCTATTTAATTGATAAAACCCCTTTTATTTTAAAACGACTAGGCATGTTAGAGCGCGCAAAGTTTGCCTTTGAAGACGAGCTTCAAAGTAGCACGCTTTATCATAACCATGTGGTGATATGCGGTTTTTCTCGAGTAGGACAAACTATTGCCCGCTTTTTATCCCCAGAGGCAATTGATTATGTGGCAATAGAGAGCGACCCCATTTTAGTACAGGAAGGAAAAGCGGCGGGCGAGCCTTTAATATTTGGTCATGTTGAGCAAAAAGATATTTTAAAGTGTGCGGGGGTAGAGCGAGCGCGACTAGTCATTATTACTTTTACCGAATTTCAACAAACTCAAATAGTCATTAATGCCATTAAACAGGTTGCACCTAAGGTTAAAATACTCATAAGAACCCGTGATGATAGTCAGTTAGAGCGCTTAAAAGCGCTAGGGGTTACTGAGGTTGTGCCTGAGGCGCTTGAAGCAAGCTTAATGTTGGTGTCGCATGTGTTGTCAATGTCTGGTGTGCCAATGAGCCGTATTATTCGCCGTGTTAGTAGTGAGCGACGAAACCGTTATAAATTATTGCAAAGCTTTTTTGCCGGCGAAAATATTGACAGCGATACCAACTTGCCAGAGCGTTTAGAGTATTTACATGTAATAGCCTTACCAGATAAAGCATTTGCGGTTAATAAAGCAATTAGCGAACTCAATTTAGCAAAAAGAAAAGTGCTAATTAAGGCGCTTCGCCGCGAGGGCGAAGAAATAGACACACCACAAGAACACACAATATTGTATGCTAATGATATTCTAGTGCTGCAAGGTAAACCACGGCGTGTAGAACGTGTTGAGCATTATTTACTTGATGGTATAGAGTAGCCCATCAAGCAAAAAAGCTTACTCTAGCTCTAAGAACTTTCTGATTTCAGGGAGTTGTTTCATACCATCGTCGTATCCGATTTGAATTAAATGCTGGGTGTAGCGTTTTTCAAATAACAAATAGCTGGTCAAACTCGACTGAGAGCGCTTTTTTACCCCGATCATACGTAATAAAACTTTTATCGCCCAAGGCATATCATCGTAATACTGCGCGGCAATGGCATTGAAGTTTTGCGATGGATTAATAATAAAGCTATCTATTTGTTTCAATTCTTGATGCTTATGCTTATTGGGCAGTAAACCGAGTGTGCGGTTTATTCTGTCCAAGCGCTCTAAATCAGATTGCATGGTGTCGGTAAATACACTGTCGAGTAAATGCCCTGCCACGGCCGAAAGCCCCGGGAAATGTGCAGAGTACCCTGGAGGGTGTGGCTCTTTGGGTTGATCAACCCCAATAATAAATATTTTATTTGCCCCTAAGTGAATAGAGGGGCTTAAAGGTGAAAGCTGATGTATTGAGCCATCGCCAAAGTAATGGTTATAAATATTCACACTTGGAAACACCATAGGAATGGCACTTGAGGCCATTAGGTGTTCAACATTGATACGAGTAGCGCGTCCTTCGCGCTTGGCTCGTTGCCAAGAATGCTGCGTATTTGACTGAAAAAAAGCAACAGAATCGCCAGTAGTATAACTGGATGCAGTGATAGACAGCGCCTCTAAATAGTCACGGTGTAAATTACGCTCAATACGATGTAAATCTAGTATATCGTTTAACAGTTTTCTAAGTGGTCGGTTATTTAACAAGCTTGCTGGTGGATGGTTTATATGCTCTGACTGGAAACTGGTTAAAATATTACGGGTAATATGACCAAACACACTTAAAAAGTCGCTTTTATATACCATCGAAGTTGAAAAGTTTTTCCATACTGTTTCTAGTTTTCTTACCGCTAAATGCATACATGAGGCGTAACATGCTAAGGCCGCAGAATTAATTGCACCGGCAGAGGTGCCATTTATCACTCTAAAGGGCAGCGGGGCGGTTCTGGGCATACTTTGCGCTAACGCTTTCAAAACACCCACTTGATAAGCCGCTCGGGCACCACCACCTGTTAGTAATAAGGCAATTTTAGGTTTACTAGGATCGACTTGCTTAATTTTCATGTTAGGTATTTAAACTGTTCGCTGTCTTTACTTTATTTATTTACTGTAAGTCTTTAAGCTAGAAGAATCAAAGGATACATTAGCTACATTAATAAATATTAGTGTAAGTTATGAATTAAACCTGTTTAGAGTACTCTAAACAGTATCGCATTTTTATATTTATGGAGTTCGTATGTCAGATAAACCATCAGAATCAGATGTTCAAAAACGTCCACCGAATAACAACCTTATCTTCGCAGGGGTTATTTTATTAATCATTATTATTGCCGCCGCGTTTGTATTATTAAAACCAAGCGAAGCCCCAGAAACAGTTATGCAGGTTGAAGAACCCATAAAAGAGCAACCCGTTATGGAGCTAAAACCTGAAAACGACCCAGTGGTCGGTGCACCATCGGTTAAGCCAGAAAAACCTGAAGAGTTAGCAGTGCCAACACAGCGCCCAGACGTTGAGCCAGAGTCTGAGGTTGTGCCTTTACCAACATTAAATGACAGTGATCCTGTCGTGGTTGCAAAATTAGATGAATACTTAGGCGATGCGGCAATGAGCCTAGTGTTAAACGATGATGTTATTCGTCGTGGTGTGGTGTTTATCGATAACTTAGCAAAAGGTAAGGTAGCTAAGAAACATACCCCAGTTGTAAAGTTAGAAGAAGGTTTTAGCGTAAACGAAGGCGATATTTTAACCATTGATCCTAATAGCTATGAACGCTACACCCCATATGTAAAAGTACTAACAAGTATGAGTGCCGCACAAGCTGTTCGTTTATATGAAGAATATAAACCGCTAATCAACAGTGCATACACTGAAATTGGCTATGGCGATGATGAGTTTACACAAACACTTGAAGATGCCATTGACTTGCTACTTGATACTCCAGAGCCAAAAGGCAGCTTACCTTTATTGCGTGACTCGGTTACTTATCAGTATGCGTTTTCTGAGTGGGAGCAATTACCCGCTGCACAAAAACAACTTTTACGCATGGGCCCAGAGAACATGAAAAAGGTAAAAGCAGCGCTACGTAATATAAAAGCGCAGTTAGAGAGTAATTAATAACCGCTTTAATAACTAAATACCCTGCGATTGTATATGAAGTATGCAATCGCACTTTCTTTTTTGATTATCCCTTGAATAACAGAGTAAAAGTAGAGATAATCTCAATCGCGCCAACCAAGGCCCTCAATGGTAGTCTTATTGGTCCTCTCGCAACACTAGCAGGCGAACCTGGTCAGGCCCGGAAGGGAGCAGCCACAGTTTGTGACGTGTGTGCCGAGATGTGGCTGGTAAGACTGCCACCCAAATTCCTCATTTGGGTGTATTAAAATTCCATTTTTCAATATTTCTTATTTATATTATTCATACACTAATTCTAGATCATACCCACTTAGCTAAATTTTTACCTTTATAGACAATAGCTAATGAGTGAGCAATAATTAAAACTCGTGATTATACTTTACGCCGCAGGTGTTAAATAAGCTATTAAGGGTCAATATGACGTCTCAGAGGAATAAGTGGGCGCTTGCTATATTATTAGGGCTTTTGGGGGGATGCGCTAACCTTTTACCTCTGTATTTTTTTGATAGCTCTGAATTTTTATTTGGTCAGACGTTTGTAATACTCAGTTTAGTGTTTGCTGGGCTTCGTTATTCCCTCCTTAGTTTAACTATTGTCACTGGTTTTTTATTTTATCGCTGGGGGCATAGCTGGACCAGTATTGTTTATGTGCTTGAGCTGTTTTGGCTTTATACCTTTTGCTTAAAGCGTTCTAAGCCAATACTTCCTTTAGGCGCAGTGTTTTGGTTTTTAGTCGGCTTACCACTGGTGTGGGCTTTGGGTCACTTTGTTATAGGCCTGCCTTGGCTCACGCTTGTTGTGGCTGCCTCAAAATACTTTATCAATGCCATGATAGCGTTAGCTTTGGTCGACTTAGTGAGTGTGTTTGTTCCCCACGCAAGCCGGGCTTATCAAGGGCAGCCTCTGGCCCGTATATTAAGTTATGTTGTCAGTATCATTATTGTTTTGGTGGTTTTGATCACCAGTGTCTTTTTGGTTAATCAGCATTACTCGCGCTTAGAATACGAAGTAAATACGCAACTTAAAGAAAAATCACGCTCGATCAGTGCCCAGCTTAGTGACTATTTGTTGTTTCATAAAAATGCAATGGTAATAACCAGTGATGCAATGAGTGCCGGAGCACCAATACAGCAGCAGCTTGAGCGGCTAATGGCTTTATACCCTGGTTTTGCAACTAGTCTGTATGCGAGCTCCGAAGGTTATGTTGAGAAAAGTATACCCAGTGAATTGCTCAGTGGTTTAAGTCAGAGTCAGCGTTATGTTAATGATCGTCCCTATTTCGCTGAGGCTCAGCAGTTCCCCTTAGGCTACAGCAGTGGCGTTTTTCAAGGCAGAGGATTAGGCGATCAACCTATTGTTGCGCTTTCGGCTCCCATTTATAAAAATGATGAGTTTTATGGTGTAGTTGAGGGGTCGCTCAAGCTAGATCAGTTAGAGCGGTTTATTCCCAATTTATTTGAGTATAAAGGGGATTTACTTGTTCTTGATGCCGATAAAAAAGTAGTATTTAGCTCGTTAAGTCAGTTTACGGTGCTGACTGATTTTAAGCAGCAGGATCTTAGTATCCAACGTTTTAGTGGTAATCAGCTTTTTCGCTCAAACGATAACGAGGTGTACCATACAAATCAGTATGTTGACGACACTACAGGGTGGCAGGTTATATCGCTCTACAATCGTAAATATTTAAGCTTGGTGGTAGTGGCTGCTTGGTTGCCCACTATGTTACTGGGGCTATTTTCTATTGCACTGGTGGTATTATTTATTTATAAATTCACCCATTTGCTGGTTAAACCCATCATAGAGTTAACTAATTTAATCAACAGCTTTAGTAAAACTAAAAAACACGTATTTAATACAGACTCTAGTTGGTACGAAATACTGCAATTACAGCAACAATTTGAAATGTTGGGCAATGCACTTCAGCATTCAATCAAAAGTTTGCAAGCCTCTAATGTAAAAAATGAAGACCTTAATAAACAACTTAGTCAATTTAATCAGCAACTCGCAGATAAAGTAGCAGAACAAACAACTGAGCTAACACAAGCCGTTAAACTCGCTAATGAAGCAAATATCGCTAAGTCACAATTTTTAGCTAATATGAGTCACGAACTTCGCACACCTATGAATGGCATATTAGGTATGGGAGAGGTTTTGCTTCGAGATCAGTCTTTAAGTAATGAACAAAAAGAGTTGTTGCTCACGCAGCAAAAAAGCGCAAAAAATTTGCTTGATATTCTTAACGATATTTTAGATTTTTCTAAAATTGAAGCAAATGCCATGGAGCTAAATAGTAGACCCACGCAGGTCGCTCCATTTATCGAAAATATACGCTCTTTATTTACGCCGATTGTTAGTACTAAAGAAGTAGAATTTAGCATAATTCAAACCACAAATTTACCACTGTACATTAGTGTTGATGAATTACGCTTAAATCAGGTGATTATTAATTTACTCTCTAATGCGTATAAATTTACAGAGCAAGGCTTTGTGCGATTATCGTTCGATTATAACGATAATAAACTTCAGGTTAGCGTTGAAGATAGCGGTATTGGTATTGCAAAGGCACAGCAGTCATTATTATTTAGTGAGTTTACTCAAGCTGATGTGGGCGTTGCTCGTAAGTATGGCGGAACAGGGCTGGGGCTGGCTATTTCTCAAAAGCTAATAAAAATGATGGACGGTGAAATTCATTTACACAGTGAAGAGGGTAAAGGTAGTACGTTCACCTTTAGTATTAGTGCGCCAGAATCAGCAGACGCTCCCTCAAAGTTACCTAAAAAAACAGCTTCGCAGCCAAATCTTTTGGATAAACGCATACTGTTGGTAGAGGATAATGCGATTAACCGACAGGTGATTGCAAAAATGCTTGAGCCTACTAAAGCGAGTTTAACAATGGCTGAAGATGGCTTAAAGGCGCTTGAAGTATTGAAGAGTCAGTCGTTTGATTTGATTTTAATGGATTGCCAAATGCCGAACATGGATGGCTATGAATGCACTCGCGCGATTAGAACCACTGAAATTAAAACCGGCTTACGAGTACCTATAGTGGCGATCACTGCAAATGCTTATGAGGAAGATAAGCAGCGCTGTTTAATTGTTGGTATGGATGACTTTATAGCCAAACCCATTAATAGCGATGATTTATATACAGTGATTGGTAATATACTCAGTTGAGCAGCAGCTGAAGAGCACACAACATAGATCACGGTTAGTATGCTAAGTGGCCGAGGCGTGCTCGGCGACTCATATTATACTTTTTTGGTCAGCCACATACCGCCAAGTACGGAAGCAAAAAATAGCCAAAACTCTGTTTTAAGTGATACCAGTTGTACAAGCCCGGGGCCCGGGCAGACGCCGCTTAAGCCCCAACCTAAACCAAATAAAATAGAGCCAGTAATTAACCGCGTATCGACCTTTTTTAAATCGCTAAGGCTTAGTTTGTCGTTAAACACCGGCGTGCTTTTTTTAGACATCCAAAACCATGCGCCCATCATAATGGTCATTGCAACAGCCATAACAATAATTAAGCTACCGTCCCATTGCTGATTAAAAGTTAGAAAGTTAAGCACTTTATCTGGGTTGGTCATGCCACTAATAATTAGTCCCAAACCAAATACAAACCCTAAAATAAGCGTAATAATTGCGTGCATGATTTACCCTACTAAATTAGCGGTGATAATGGCGATTGCCATAAACGTACAGGTTGATACCCATGAACGGGCCGAAAAGCGAGACATACCACATACGCCGTGACCACTGGTGCAGCCATTCGCTAACGTGGTCCCCGCACCGACCAAAAGCCCTGCAATAATAATCATCCAAGGCGATAAGTTTAATTCGCCTACTAACAGCTCAGGGGCAAATAATTGTATAAATACACCTGCTAGTAATAACCCCATCACAAAACACAGTTTCCAACGAGAAGCTGCTGCCAGTGGATTAAAAATTGATTTTATAAGCCCTGAAATTCCCGCTACTTTACCAAATAAAACCAGTAATAACGCGCAGGCTAGACCAATTAAACCACCGCCAATAGCCCCAGTTAGTGGGGTGAATTCGGTTGTCATCGTTTAAATCCTCCAAGCAAGGGATACACCCAATCCTGATTGTTCCATTGAAATTGATAGTTGTTGATCAGGCGCTAAGTAGTTTGCACCTGTTACATTTTTAGAGGGTGAATAAAAAGCCATTGCGTTAAATTGCACCGCGTCACTAAGCGCATGACTAATGCCTGCTGTAAAATGCCATTCTTGCACACCGGGCGCTAAAATATTAAATAAAATGTCAGATGATGGAATGGGTTGCTCAGTATAAGAAGCACCAAACCTAATTTTTTGTTGCTCAGTGCGTTGCCATTGATAACCCAGTTTATAAATACTCATATCGTGCCAACCAAAGCCTGCTCCGGCTTCAGCCCCTAGTGGCGCTGACATTAAATTAGTAATAGGGTTGGCGATACTTTTTACTTCACTGTAATTTATTTTTTGCCAATCAAACACCACTTGGTGCGATGGTAAAAACTGCCAAGCGATACCGAGCTGAATAGAGCTTGGTAAATCAAACCCGCCTTGCTCTGCAAACAGGCCGCTGTAACGGTCAAATTCATCCATAGACACTGATGAACGGTAACTGGCGCCCCAGCTAAATGACGAGTTAATAATGTGGCTGATCCCAAGTTGCATTCCAATGCCTGTGCTGGTATCAACGCCATTATTAGACAGCGCCTCTGGCTTTTGTGAAAAGGCGGCAAAATTTGCCAAACCTTGTGCTTCAAATTGTTGCACTACATAAATAGCAGATACACCTAGGCGTATTTGTTCATTTAATTGATAGCTCATGGTTGGGCTGACAAATAACTGCTTTAAGTCAACACCGGTGGTGCCGCCATAAAATGTGCCTTGAGGGGCAGAATCAGCCACATATTCTGTGTTCATTCCGCCGTTACCGTAAACTAATAGGCCAATATTAATGCGCTCATTTAGTTGATGGCCAATAGCAAATTCGGGAATTGCAAATAAGCTGTTATCACTTTTTTTGGTGGTTGCGTCCAAATACAGTGCATTGGGAAAGTATTCATCGACCTTTGCAGCGGTGTAGTTACGCTCAGGAGCAAATAATTCTATGCCTACCGACATTTGCGTGCCATTAGCTGAAAAAGCAGCCGGGTTATTTGCACCCGACATTAATTCTTCTGATAACGCTACACCAGCACCTGCCATGCCTTTGTGAGTCATACCGTAGCCATGAGTAAAATAGCCATTCGTTGCAAATACATTAAATGTGCTTAACGCAGAGGTGAAAACAAGGCCTGAGAATAACTGTTTTTTCATTTAAATTGAGACTAAGTAGAGAAAGTTGGCGAACAATAGCTAACTTTTTATATTCCAAAAAAGAACTTTAAAAGATTATATATACTAAAAAAGCATATTGTTTGTGGATGAGGAACAGGTAAATGAAAGGGCTTACAAAGGAGGATTAAATACGCTGGAGTAAAACAGCATTATTATGCGCTATTTTACTCCAGCCAAGTAATTACATTGACTCTAATTTCATACCGCGTGTCTCTTTAATGTATTTAACCACAAAGAACACACTAATAAACGCCGAGAGGGTATAAAAACCATAGGCGCCTGCTAAACCAATACTACCTAGCATGATAGGGAAGGTCATAGTAATAGCAAAGTTAGCTATCCACTGCGCACTAGCAGCAACTGCAAGCGCTGCACCACGGATGCGGTTATTAAACATTTCGCCAAGCAGTACCCATACAATAGGGCCCCAGCTTAAACCAAAAAATACCACAAACAGGTTAGCCATTATTAAAGCAAAGGTACCCATATTTTCACTAAGTGCTAACTTGCCCGCTTCATCAAGGCCTGCACTGCCAAAGGTGTAGGTAAGTGCACTTAAACTAATAAACATACCTATACTACCTACCAGTAACAATGGCTTACGTCCCACTTTATCAACTAAAGCAATGGCAATAAAAGTAGACAAAATATTAGTGGTACCCGCAAGCACGTTTATAAACAGTGATTGTGATTCATCAAAACCAGCGGCTTGCCAAAGCTCTGAACCGTAATAAAATACCACGTTAATACCAACAAATTGTTGGAAAACTGATAAAGCTACACCCACCCAAACAATAGGGTGTACCTTTTTACTGCCATCGATAAATAAATCGCGAATACTTGGTTTTTTATCGCTTTTCAGAGACTGCTTTACGTCATTGATTTGCGCATCAGCATCATCGTTTGAAATTTTATTAAATACAGTTTTAGCGTGTTTAAGCTTGCCTTGTGCGACTAAGTAACGCGGTGACTCAGGAATAAACAAGACCCCAATTAAAAATAAGCCTGCAGGAACCAGTTCAGCCCAAAACATCCAGCGCCATGCAGCTAAGTCTAACAATAAAATACCCTCGGCACCGCCAGCAGCGTTAGCAATTAGGTAGTTACTTAAAAAGGCTGCAAATAAGCCAAGAACAATAGCGAGTTGTTGCAATGTCGCTAAGCGACCACGCAAACTTGCTGGTGCTACTTCTGCTATATAAGCAGGCGCTAAAACAGAGGCTGCACCTATGCCTAATCCACCAAATAAGCGGTAAAAAATAAACTCAGCTGAGCTATCAGCAATACCAGAGCCAAATGCACTGATAGCAAATATAAGTGCAGTGACAATCATAATAGCGCGACGGCCAAATTTGTCAGCTAATGGGCCAGCAGCTAAAGCACCCAGCGCACAACCAAGTAAAACAGAGGCAACATTAAACCCTGTTGCTACACTGCTTGAGTTAAATGTATTACCTAATGCCGATACAGTGCCATTTATAACGCCTGAATCAAAACCAAATAAAAAGCCACCAATGGCGGCAACAGCCGATATAAAAATAACGTATAAAAGTGAGCACTTTGCCGCTGCGCTTTGCTCACCTTTAGTTGCATGCTGTGTTGTCATGTTGTTCAATCCTAATTTTTATTATGTGTAATGAAGTTAAGGTACCACTAATAATTTGCGGGCAACCTTAGCACAGAGTAATCACGCTAAAAAAGATATTTCAATAGTAATACGTATGCATAAATAAATTAATTGAGTTGCGCGAGGGTCTGTTTATCTTTTGAGATTGAAGTTTCAGCAGTGTGTTTGGTTTTTAAGCAAAATAGATCTTTTGCCATGTGAATGCCCGTAAATAGGTACTAACGCTTCGTTAATGTTAAACACGCACTGCTTGAAGGGTTCTGCTATCTACACAGGTGAAGATAAGGGCCAGGGTATAAAAAGGGTGCTCGGTTTTAACTTAGTTTATTAGGTAACAAACCTCGCTGAAATTAAAGCGCCCGAGATTGAATCAATTTAAATTCTAAAAGGCTATTAACTCCTAATTGGGTTGCTAAAAGCGCTCAAATAATTATACTGTTTTTATATACAGTATTGGCGGTTTTTATGAGAAAAGAGTTACCAGCAAAATATTATTTGGCACATTTTAAAGAGCTAATAGGCTTTGTGAGCGATAAATGTATGCATTTACTTGAGCAAAAGCACATTACATTTATTAATAAAATAAACACCCTCGACGAGCAAAGCCAATGCATGCTAGCACGTATTTATTCTCGTAAGCCTTATTTAGTGCAAACTCAGTCATTAAATTATGAAGAGATTATTTCGCCTTATCAGGCACTTTTTAATTTAAAAACAGCCGGATTAGTATATGAACCCTCACAAACAGACGCTAAGCAACTGCTTAGTCATCTAACAAAGCCGGCCTTAATTGAGTTGCTAGCTCAACAAGAGCAGCCACCATTATTTAAAAAAAGTGCAGCTAAAAGTTGTTTAGTTGAAGTCGCTATTTCATTTTTTGAATCTAAGCCAGAGCGTCTTTCGCATTTGTATAATCAGTATGTGATCAATAATAGAGATGAGTGTTACCAGTATTTTGAATTTTTGTATATTGGCAGGCTCAGTGCCGGTGATGTTAATCATCAAAATCGGTTTGTACTAAGAGATTTAGGGGTAACTCCTGTTAGGCAAGGACATCATGAAAGTTTGTCTCGCTTTGACTCAATTGAGGAAGCGCAATCTAACTATGTGTTAAACCGTTTTCGGTTAGCCGTTAAAAACGCGAAAGATGACAATGAAAATGAGACGTTAGCAAAACAGTTAATAAATGAATTAGCAGTAGGGGTTGTAGCTCGAGAGCTAAAGAATAAGTTATTGGTCATACTTTATAAGCAACTAAAAACAACTAACCCTGTATTAGCGTTTGATGTACTTAATGCCTGCGAAGACGATGCGCACGCACTAGAAATTCAAATAAGAGAGCAATATAGTTTAGGCAATAAAGAATGGGTAAAGGCGCAACTTGAGAAAATTATAGAAAATCCGCTCACCGATGAGTTACTGTACTTTGCGGATGACTTTTTAATGCGCAAATTTAACAAGCAAACACGCTCACGGCTTAGTGAAATGTTAGCCAGTACACGCTGTATTATAGAAGTTGATGAACTTTACCGTGGCGATGTTGAGTTAGGTGTAAGTGATCACTACACTCGTCAAGGCAAGCAGGTTTTTTATACTGAGAATACCTTGTGGCAAAGCTTATTTGCGCTGGTTTTTTGGCAGGAACTTTTTATTGAAACCCCAACCCCCCCCTGCAACGAATTTGATATTTATCCGCAAGCCTTAAAAACAGATACATTTTATTTAAATCAATCCTCGCAAGTAGAGGCGCGGCTGGCTGCGTGTAATAGTACCCAAAAATTGCTGCGTTTAGTGTGTAACCATGCAGCGAAGTATTATGAGCAACCAAATGGCTTATTTAGATGGCACAAAGATGTATTAAAGCCATTAGAGATGCTTATTTTAAACAGCCCGATAAATGCGCTATTAAGCCATTTAAAAAACATGGCAAAAAACTACCGACAATTAAAAGATGGTTACCCCGATTTAATGATTGTTGATAACAGCGCAGTTCATTTTGAGGAGGTAAAAGCGCCCGGAGACAAGCTTAAAAGAAACCAGCTAGTGAGCATCGATAATTTAAAAAACAGTGGTTTTAAAGTCAATATTGCAGCGGTGAAGTGGTATGTAGACCCTAACCGTATTTATAGTGTGGTAGATATTGAAACTACAGGAGGCCTCAAAGGCGGTAACCGCATTACCGAAATTGGTATTGTTAAAGTAAAGCAGGGCGAAATAGTTGATACATGGACCACATTGATAAACCCAGAGCGACCCATCCCTCGTTTTATTACCAAACTAACCGGTATTAACGACGCCATGGTAAGTGATGCGCCTATACTTAGCGACATTGCTTCGACTTTATTGGATAAAATTTCGGGTAGTATTTTTGTGGCGCATAATGTTAATTTTGATTATGGCTTTATTAAAAAAGAGCTTGAGAGGGTGGGAATTAATTTTAAAATGCCAAAACTGTGTACAGTCGTTGAATCACGCAAAGCATTTAAGGGATTAAAGTCGTATTCGCTGGGAAATTTATCTGCACACTTTAATTTAGACTTAACCAATCATCACCGTGCATTAGACGATGCCAAAGCGGCCGCGCAGTTATTATTATTGGTTCAGCAAACGGACAGTCAGTGATAGATTTACGTCAGTTAAATGCATTGTGCGTAAAGTAAAGTACCTTGTGTATAAATACAGGGTATTAAAAAAATAGGTTTATCTATTTTTAATGGGCGATTAAAACTGCGCTTATAAAAATAATCGCTGTAAGCTTTGCAATCCCATGATAATATTAAATTTATGTTAACAGGTTTTAGGGCAGATGCTTTAAAAGTGGTTATGTTTCTGAGCAAAAAAAATAATAAATTAAGGATAATAATGAATCATCAACGATTGAGTGCCACTTTGCTGGTATTGGTGGCTTTAATAACTGGCTGTAATTCGTCACCAATAAGTCTTTACAGCGATAATACCATGAAGAAAAAAGAATATAATGGTGTTAAGGCATACAGAAAAGGGGAGTTTGAAGAGGCTTTTAACTATTTAGAAGAGCCCGCTGCATTGGGCTATAAAAGTGCACAATACACCCTAGCGTTTATGTTTTTAAAAGGGCAATATTTAGAGCAATCAACTAAGCTTGGTATGGGGTGGTTGGGTGTTGCTGCAGAAGCAGGCGTTGAAAATTGGTCACAACAATATGATACTTTTTATGCCGCTGCGACAACAGAAGAGAAGCAAGAAATAGATGCAATTGTTGCCGTTTATATTGAGCAGTTTGGTGTTAAAGCTCAAAACATGACCTGCCGTAGGTCAACATCACCGAGACGAACATTCGGCGAAATTAAAATTGATTGTAATAAACACGATGGTATTGTCACCGTTCATGAAATACAAACAATAGAGTAAAGCTAGTTACTAACTAGCTTTTTCTCAAAGTCACTTTTTACGATATCGAGCGCTTTTAATACTTCTTCGGGCTCTACGTCGTGTTGCTCTAATATCATAATTAAATCAACAGCCAGTTTTACGTGTGTAGGGGCGTCTTCTAGCGGGTTACTCATTAATATCTTTCTTTTTAGCAATCTGATCAATCGCAAAATTAATAGCAAGTTCAACGCGTTGCTGCATATCTAAACGATCTGTTTGAGTTAAATAAAATGCCATATCTACATCGTATCGAATATAACGTGGGGGTAATTGATTGAGTACGGTACAGCAAAAGTCAGCCATTACATCGTCGTTGTAACGCTCATTAAGTTTACGTTTTTCTATTTCTTCTAAAACGAGTTTTTCGTAAAAATTGTGTATGTCGTCATCTAATCGCATATTCCAGTCACTCTTTGTTATTGTCTTTAATGAGTCTATACCAAGGATTGTTATAAATCGAGAGCCGCTTTAAATAGTTGTTTATGGACACTGACTAAATCATTGATGTTACGCTGATAACCACCACCTAAAGCGCACATAAGCGGGATGTTTCGCTGCTTACAAAAGTTAAGAACGGCAAAGTCACGCGCGTATACGCCAGCCAAAGAAACATTAAATAAGCCAAGTTCGTCTTTGGTATAAATATCGGCGCCCGCATTATATAAAATAATATCGGGCTGGTGGAGGCGAACACATAACTCAAGAGCTTGCTCTAGTGTTGTTAAATACTCTGCATCTGTGGTGTTTGCAGGTAAGCCAAAGTCGTAGTTTGAGTGCTGTTTTTGCCGAGGAAAGTTTTGTTCACAGTGAATTGAACAACTAATTATCTGCTCGTGCTGTTGGGTTATTTGTGCTGTGCCGTCACCTTGATGCACGTCACAATCAAATATTAATACGGTGTCGGCTTGCTCCGTTGCAATAAGGTGGGCTGCAGCAATGGCTAAATCATTAAAAATACAAAAGCCACTGCCGTAATTGCTGTAAGCATGATGATAACCGCCACTTAAATTAGCCGCTAAACCACTTTTAATTGCACTTTCAGCGGCTTGAATGCTGGCACCAACAGAGTAAAGTGTTCGCTCAACAAGTTCAGGAGAGTGAGGAAATCCCATTTTCTTAACCGCTTTGTCAGTTAACGAGCCATTTAAAAAATCAGCGATGTACTCTGAGCTATGACACAATTTCAATTGCGCTGTTGTTGCTGGCGAAGGTGATATAAATTGGGTGTAGCCTAAAAATTCAACTTCATGCTTGAGCTGCTGATACTTTTTAATTGGAAAGCGATGGCGTTCAGGTAACTCTAATTGCGAGTACAGATAGTGATAATAAAGCTGCATTAGCGTAGCTGTTGTTTTTCTACTTGTTGAATTTTGTCTTCGGTGGCAGAAATTGCTTTTCTGCAACGGCCGAGTCGTGCATGAGTGGTTAAAATTTCTTGATTAAGTTTTTGTGCTTGCGCAGGTGATGCTTTTTCCATTTGTAACTTACGCTCTTCAATCATTAATACCAGGCGGCGCTCAAACTCATGGTTTTGTTTAAGCTCATCATATAACTCATGGGATGATTGCATGATTTTTTGCACTGCTTGTTTGTAAATAGGCTGTTTGGCACGAGGCTTATAATGACTTTTGTTTTCTTTCACCCAAATAGGGGTCGATTTAATTACATTAAAGACCGCTTGTACCTGACTAGCAATGCGCTCAAGTGCGTAAGTGTAGGCATGGCGGTGATCGCTCGGTGGTAGGCTGGCTATTTCATCTTCTATTTCTACTACGTAATCAACCAAGTTCATGCTTTTGGTGCTAAATACGGCTCTGTCAAATAAGCTTGGCTGTGCCTGCATATACCGGTTTTTAGAAAAGAGCTTTGCTTTATCAAATTGCTCAGCTTGTTGCTTAAGCGTAGCAACTTGTTGGCGTAGTTTATCTAAAGCGGCAAGTTGCATCTTAAAAGTATGCCTCGTAAATTAGTTTTAATGCTAAAAGTATAACCATAGTATTAAATACTGGGCGAATAAATTTACTACCAAAACGAATCGCTGAATGTGCGCCAAACCATGCACCAAGCATGATAAAGAAGCCCATTGTAATTCCCAGTAAAAAGTTAACATGGCCAAGTGCAACAAAGGTGATCAGCGAGATGAAGTTAGAAACAAAATTCATTGAACGCGCCAAACCACAATTGAGTAGCAAACTCATTTTATAAAGCATACCGTTTGAGGCAGTCCAAAAAGTTCCCGTTCCAGGCCCAGCTAAACCATCAAAAAAACCTAGGCTTAATCCTTGTAGCCACTGTTTTACTTTTATTGTGCGGGTTAATTTAGGCAGATCATCACTTTGTGTGGTACTTAAATTACCAAACAAGCTGTAGCAAGCCACTAAAATAATAATAATGGGTAAGAGCTTATTTAAAAACTCGATACTTAAATGATCAACAATAAGTGTGCCTAACAAAGCACCTATGGCGGTAGCCATAATAGAAGCAAACCAAAATCGTGGGTTAAATAGTTGTTTTTTATAATAGGTGATACTGGCCGTTAACGAGCCAAAACTGGCGGCCAATTTATTAGTGCCAAGCGTTAAATGAGGAGGTAATCCTGCCGTTAACAGTGCTGGTACAGTGAGTAATCCACCGCCGCCAGCAATAGCATCAATAAAGCCAGCTAAAAGTGCAACGCCACATAAAATAGCCCAAGTTGTTGGGTCGAGTGCAAGTTCAAACATCAGTAATCTATTTGTCTTTTAAAAGGTGGTAAGGTGTCAAGCATGGCTTTGCCATATCGTTTGGTGACTAGGCGTCTATCTAAAATAGTTATTGTGCCTGCATCACTTTCTTTACGCAGCAGTCTACCACAGCTTTGTACCAATTTCTTTGCTGCGTCTGGCACGGTTATCGATAAAAACGGATTACCGCCTTTACTTTGCACAAACTCTGCTTGCGCTTCTTCGATAGGCGAGGTGGGCACCGCAAACGGAATTTTGGTAATAATCAGGTTTTCTAAATACTTCCCAGGTAAATCAAGCCCTTCAGAAAGACTTTGGGTACCAAATAAAATACTGCCCTTGCCTTCATCAATATTTTTAGTATGTAATTTGAGTAAAGCTTCTCGTGACATTTCACCTTGTACTAATAAGTTAAATCCTTTTGTTCTAAGAAACTTACTTACATGGTCCATTTGCCAGTAAGAGGCAAATAACACTAAGTTGGCTTTTTTAGTGTTTAGATACTCGGGTAATGTTTTAGCAATATGATCGCTAAACTCTTTATCTGTTGGCTCTATACTTGAGGCCGGAATGCGTAAAGTGGCTTGTTTTGGGTAGTCAAACGGAGAGGGGACTTTAATAAATTTCACCCCTTCCTCTTTGGCAAGGCCGCTTTCATAGGCAAAATGATCAAATGAACCGAGTGCGCTCAAGGTAGCTGAACATAACACGGCTCCAGCACATTCGTTCCATAGCTTATCTTTTAAATAGTAACCGACTTCAATAGGGCAGTCGCTAAGCAGGTGATCATGATGGCTTTTATATTCAAGCCGTTTTATCCAACGGGCATGCGGCGTGCCTTCGCCTTTAGTGGCGTAACTAAACCATAATTTATTAAGTTGCTCTAATCGGTTTATGTATTGCCCGCTTTCAGCCAGAATAGGGTCGGCAACATAAGGTTTAATATCACCGTCGCTTACATCTTGGGTGAGGGTGTCGTGCATTTTATTTAAACACCGTAATGCATCAAGCGTGGCTTCGCTAATATCTTTTGCCTTAGCGTGTAACGATTTAGGGATTTCACCATGTTCAAAGCGATAGGTATCGTCTTTTGAATATTCAAAATCGGCGTTGTCGAGTATATCCCGCACCACTTTTAAATCTTTGTTAGCATCGTTAACGCTATCGCATAACTTAAAGTTTTGCCCAATACCTTTTTGACCCACTAACACTTTGGCCATTTTGCCACTGAATTTAGTAAGTTTGTCGAGCCAATCTATCGTGCCTTTTATTGTGGCGGCGGCAGATGAAAAGTCGCGGGTAATATGTGCAAGGTGGTGCGCTTCATCGATTACATAAATGGTGTTGTCGGGCTCGGGTAAAATTTTTCCGCCCCCTAAGTCTAAATCGGCTAACAGTAACGAATGGTTTATAACCAATACATCCATTTGCATTAACTGCTGGCGGGCGAGTTGAAAAGGACATGTTTGGTGTGCTTTCATCTGGCGTTGGCAAGCATGCTTATCGCAAGCAATGAGCCCCCATACTCTATCAGGAATGGTATCGGCCCAGCTGTCTCTATCACCTTGCCATTTTTTATTGATATAGGCATCGTAAAGTTGCTTTAAGCACTTAGTTTCCATATCGCTTAATGGCGATGTAAGGGTAGGCATAAACTCCATTTGAGTTTGGCTATCGCTGTTTAGTGCATTATGAAGTTTGTGTGCACAAATATAACGTTGGCGACCTTTGACTAAATCAAATTTAAAATCGAGTCCTGAGTGCTTTTTAAAAAACGGCAGTTCTTTAGCGATTAACTGCTCTTGCAAAGCCACAGTAGCCGTAGAAATAACCAGTTTCTTTTTTTGTGCTAATGCCAGTGGCAGAGCGCCTAGGCAGTAAGCTAATGACTTTCCGGTGCCTGTGCCTGCTTCAATAACACAAATACGTTGTTTTTTATGGTATTCACCGGCTAATGTTTTGGCGATTTCAGCAACTAAATAGTTTTGACTACTGCGAGGGCGGTAATCGGTTAGGTTATTTGCAACATGCTGGTGTACTTGTCTAATTGTTTTTTTAAGTGAGCTCGATAGCATGTGATGATTAACCTAAAATATGTATATAATTACAGTGTATATATTAAGTGGGATCGAACATTGACACAAGCAATCTATCAGGGCTTTATTTTATCAAGGCAACAATACAGCGCTAAAAATACGCAAGGTATTACTTTGTGTTATTGGCTAAGCTCTGATCATGGCCCACTTAAAGTTATTATTGAAAACCAGCAAGCGCTGTTTTTCATCCCATTGTCAGCGCAACATACTGCAAATACTTTACTCGCACAGGCAAATATAAAAGCGCAGTTTAATAAGGTTGAGTTGTGTCATTTTAGTGGCAACGAATGTGTTGCCTGTTACTTTAACGATATAAAAAGTTTATATAC
The DNA here is from genome assembly GCF_000518425.1 of Pseudoalteromonas sp. 23_GOM-1509m. Lineage (NCBI taxonomy): Bacteria > Pseudomonadati > Pseudomonadota > Gammaproteobacteria > Alteromonadales > Pseudoalteromonadaceae > Pseudoalteromonas > Pseudoalteromonas sp. 23_GOM-1509m. The sequence continues at coordinate 101,688 of NZ_KI912433.1, read as the reverse complement.
TGCACGCGCTCTTTTAGAGCAAGCAATGCCTATTTACGAAGCCGATGTACGCCACAGTGACCGCTTTTTAATGGAGCGCTTTATTAAAGGAGGTGTGTGGGTAACGGGTAACGCCACAGCTAAAAATGGCTTTATTGAAATTAGTGACGCAAAGTTAAAAGCAAACAAAGATTACACGCCAACGCTTACATCTATTTCTTTGGATATAGAATGTAATGGCGATGGGGTGTTATTTAGTGTAGCACTTGTGGGAAATGGCCTAGATTGCGTATTGATGATAGGGGAGCCGCAGCAAAGTGATTCGACATTTGAAATAGACTGGTGCTATGACGAAATTAACCTGCTTACCAAGTTGCAGCAGTATATTATAAATAACGATCCTGATGTTATTATTGGTTGGAATGTTATTGATTTTGACTTTAGTTTATTGCAAGAACGCGCAGAGGCGTTAGGACTTACCCTTAACTTTGGCAGAGATAATCAACCTTTGTATATTAATAAAGGCCATTACACCCGATTAACGCTTCCTGGGCGGTGCGTCATTGATGGCATTGATACATTAAAAAATGCCACTTACCGATTTGACAGCTTTTCATTAGCCAATGTTGCAGAGCGTGTGCTTAACGAATCTAAATTAATAAAAACCGACAACCGACTAACTGAAATTGTTCGTCAATTTAACGAAGATAAGCTTTCTCTAGCGGCTTATAATCGTCAAGATTGTATTTTGGTTAATCAAATTTTCGAAAAATTAAAGCTATTTGAATTTGCCATTGTCAGAACCCAAATAACAGGGCTCGAACTGGAACGCATGGGTGGCTCGGTTGCCGCATTTACAAACTTATATTTACCGTTATTACATCGCAGTGGTTATGTTGCCCCCAACTTAGGTGATCATGGGCTCTCATTTGAGAGCCCTGGTGGCTATGTGATGGAGTCGACCCCAGGGCTGTATAAAAACGTTTTGGTATTGGATTTTAAAAGCCTATACCCTTCAATTATGCGTACGTTTTGTATTGACCCGCTAGGTTTAATCGCAGGGTTAAATGCACCAGAGCATGCGGTTGAAGGATTTAATCAGGCGTTATTCTCAAGAACGCAGCACCATCTCCCCAAATTAATTGCCCACCTCACCCAAACACGGCAAGAGGCAAAAGACACTAATCAACCTATGCTCTCGCAAGCGATTAAAATTATTATGAATAGTTTATATGGCGTACTCGGCTCTAAGGGTTGTCGGTTTTACGACCCGCGTTTATCGAGTTCTATCACGTTACGTGGCCATGAGATAATGCAAACAACCCGTAAATGGATAGAAGTGCAAGGCTTTGAGGTGATATATGGTGATACCGACTCTACGTTTGTAAAACTTTGCGAAGATAAAAGCCCTCAGGAGTGTAACGAAATTGGCTGCCAACTTGTTCATCATATTAATACCATGTGGCAAGCTGATTTAAAACAACGCTATGATTTACAAAGTTATTTAGAAATTGAATTTGAAACTCATTACAGTCCGTTTTTTATGCCAACTATACGAGGTAAAAAAACAGGCTCTAAAAAGCGATATGTAGGGCAAGTAACCAAAAATAATGAAAAAAAACTGGTATTTAAAGGTATGGAAACGGTACGTAGTGACTGGACTGAATTTGCACAAGAATTTCAAACCGAATTATTTGAGACGTTATTTACTGACAACTTCGAAATACAGCAACTGCACGATATTATAAATAGCTACACTCAAAAACTTTATAATGGTGAGTTCGACCGTAAATTAGTATATAGAAAGCGGTTAGGGCAGCACCTTAACGATTACATCAAAAATATTCCTCCTCATGTTCAAGCTGTTAAAAAATACAAAGCGAATCATCCTGAGTTTGAAATAAAACGCGGGCAGGTGATTGAATATGTTTACGCAGTAACCGGCGCTGAACTTTATAACGGTAAAAACATACTGAACTATCCACTGTACATTCAAAGACAGCTCGACCCTGTTGCGCAAATGATATTAAGCGCATTAAACACAGCATCTGAATCTACACAAGCCTCGTTGTTTTAGCTTAACTATGAGCTTAAAAAGTCTTTTATAGTTAATTATTCGCCTATAAACTTCAAAGGTGAATAAAAAATTTAAAGGTAAATTAACAATTGTGGCCTTGGTTACAATTTTATCTAAAAAGAATACAAAGCGTAATTTAAAAAATAATTTATTCAAACTCATAAAAATCAATTGGTTACCATGATGTTGTTTTTAATTCTCAAGTTTGTTTCTAAATCGTATCCATAAATTAATTTAAAAAACTAATAAAATACCGCCAAAAATGATAATGAAAAGTCATGCAAAGTGCTTTTAAGGTTAATTTAATGTTGACCGCGTTGTGTTTGAAGTATTATCATCTGAAGCGTGATCACAAATTAATTAACAAGGTGTGATCAAAAAAATACAAAAACAAATAGTATTCTAGGGAGAATCAAATGTTAAATAACAAAGTTTCAAAAGCAGTTCGCTTAGCGATCGCTTTTGGTGCAGCTTCTACTGCTGCTTTCTCAGCAAGTTCATTTGCTGCAGAAGAAGGCGCAGAAAAAGTTGAACGTATTCAAGTTACAGGTTCACGCATCAAGCGTACTGATTTAGAAAGTGCTAGCCCGGTTTTAGTTCTTAGCCGTGATGATTTAAATGTTAGTGGTCAATTAAGCATCGGTGACATTCTTCAACAAATTCCAGCTGCGGGTGCTGCACTTAATACTGCCTTTAATAACGGTGGTACTGGCGCAACAAACATGGATTTACGTAACTTAGGCGCACAACGTCTTCTTGTATTAGTAAATGGTAAGCGCTGGGTTTCATCTTTAGGTTCTACAGTTGATTTAAACACAATCCCATCGTCAGCGATTGAACGTGTTGAAGTTGTTAAAGACGGCGCTTCTGCTATCTACGGTTCTGATGCTATTGCTGGTGTTGTAAATATCATCACTCGTAAAGATTTTGAAGGTGTTGAGGTTTCTGTATACGGTGGTGAAAACTTAAAGTACAACGATGGTCGCCAGTATTCTGCAGACATCACTGTTGGTACTACTTCAGACCGCGGTGGCTTAATGTTTAATGCTAGCCATGTAACTCAACAAGAAATTTGGGCAGGTGATCGCGATATTTCTTCTATGGGTAACAGCTCTACAACTGAAAAAGGCCGTTTACGTCTTACTTCAAGTGCAATCAGCCCTGAACTTCGTGATAGCTTACTTGCTCAAGGTTACACTGAAAACAACGCTGGTAAGTCAAACGCTGGTTTTGATTTAGTTCCTAATGGCGCAGGTTCAGCTGTAGGTTTAGATTCATTCCGTGACCGAGCTGGTGATGTTTACAACTACGCGCCTGAAAACTACCTTGCAACGCCACAAGAGCGTAACAGTTTTTATGTTCAAGCTTTTTATGACTTAAGTGATGACGTTCGTTTCGTATCAGATTTCATGATGACTAACCGTAAATCTTCACAGCTACTTGCAGCGATGCCATTAACAATTGGTGCATCTTTTGGTGCAGCAGCTAGCCGAGTAGACATCCACGAAAATAATATCTACAACCCATTTGGTGAAACACTGTATGGTGATGCTTCTCGCTCAGGTGTAGAAGGTTATATCCCATTTGCTGGTCAACGTCGTTTTGTAGAAGCTGGTAACCGTATTTACAGACAAAATGATACTACTTACCGTGCAATGGTTGGTTTAGAGGGCGGTATTGGTGATACATCTTGGGTTTGGGATGCTTCTTACATTTATGGTAAGAATAGCCAAGACGTTTTAACAACAGGTCTACTTAACCTTACTCGTATAAACCAAGCATTAGGTGACAACTGTAATGCATCTACTTCTTGTGTACCACTTAACCTATTTGGTGGTGCTGGCTCAATTACAGAAGATATGGTTGATTTTGTAACATTTGACAGTGTTTCTCGTGAAGGTTTAGAACTTAAAGATTACACAGTAAACTTTGCTGGTGATGCATTTGAGTTACCTGCAGGTGTTGTAGGTATGGCCGTTGGCTTTGAACGTCGTGAAGAGTCAGGTTACGATACGCCTGATCCACTAACTCAAAGTGGTGAAACTTCAGGTAACCAACGTGATGCAACTTCAGGTGGCTTCCGCTTAGATGAAGCTTATGTAGAACTTTCAATTCCAGTATTTGATGGTTTAACTATTGCACCAGCAATTAGATTCTCTGACCACAGCGCATATGGTAGCAACTCTACAGCTAAAGTTGGTGTTGAATACCGTCCAATGGATGATTTACTTCTTCGTGGTACTTGGGCTGAAGGTTACCGAGCTCCTTCAATCTCTGACTTATATGCAGGTAATGCAGATGCATACCCTACATTAACAGACCCGTGTAACTCTGTAGAAGGTGTTGTTCCAAGCCTACCTGGTTGTGCTGGCGTACCAAATGGTTACACGCAAGCTAATACACAGATCCGTGAAACTCGCGTTTCTTCTCCAGATTTACAACCAGAAGAATCAGAATCTAAAACGTTTGGTATTGTTTATAACCCAAGCTATGTTGATGGTTTAGAATTCACAATCGATTACTACGATATCGAAGTTGAAAACTCAATTGGTCGTTACGGTTCTAATCGTATATTGAACGAATGTACTTCAGGAAGTAATGCATCTTCTTGTGATTACATTGACCGTGATGCTAACGGTAATATCGTTGATTTACGTAACTTCCTACAAAACTCAGGTACCTACAATGTTGAAGGTATAGATTTTTATACTGCATACAAGTTTGATACTGAGTACGGTAGCTTCAGAACATCTCTTGATTTGTCTTATGTAATGACTAACGAGTTCGATGGCGAAGATCAAGTAGGCGTACAGTATGGTGATGCTGGTTATCCTGAATATAAAGGCACATTTGCTCTAGATTGGTCTCAAGGTGACTTTGATGCGCATTGGCAAACACGTTATGTTGACCGTATGCAAAACTACTATGACATAGCTTACGGCGCAGAAAATTACCCAGGTATGGCTGATTACATTGGTTCTTACTTTGTACATGATGTATCTGTAGGTTATGCGCTAGACGCTTACAACACTAAAATTAGTGTAGGTATTGAGAACTTATTCGCGAAAGAACCTTCTCGTGAATACACTAACAATGACTTTGCAATCTCAACTAACAACTTCTCTGTTACAGAGTACGACGTTAATATGGATCGCTTTGTATATGTACGAGCTACAATTAAGTTCTAATAACTTAGAAACTTAAACTTTATTTAAAAGCCACTTTTTAGTGGCTTTTTTATTTTTGGAATATTTATGATTCAACTAAATAAAAATATTGATGTAGTTAATTTACATAGGGAATACTCTAAAAATAAGAGAATTATGGTTGATAGTGTTTTAGAGTTTGATGGTTTTTCTAAAATTACAGAAAAATTAAAACACAATATTCCTTATTTGAATGCATATTCTTTAAATGGCCAATACATTCAATCATCAGATGATGAATTAAAAAATATGTCTCCCAATAAAATGAGAGCGCTTCAGCAGACTATTTATGAAAATGCGAGTAAAGGGGTTGGCTTTTTTTATGGGCGATATGAAATAACTCAGAATGAAAAAGATGAGTTACTAAAGGAGCTATTTAATTATCTTAATGGCCAAGAAGTTTTAAAATTGATTAGTGATGTTACAGGTGTAAAGGGTTTAAAAAGTGCAAGTGTGCAATTAACACGCTATGTACCAGGAAATTTTTTGACACGACATAATGATGTACTCCCTACAAAGCAAAGAGCAATCGCTTTTGTTTTTGGTTTTACACCACAGTGGCACCCAGACTGGGGTGGTTTGTTACATTTTTATGAAATGGATGGAATGCTGACAGAGACGTTTATGCCCAAAAGTAATGTTTTATCCCTTTTTGATGTGCAATTACCACATTCTGTTTCTTATGTAACTCCATTTGCTCGTGCTGCAAGATACTCAATTACTGGCTGGTTTAACTTAAAATAATATTATTTAAGCGATGCCAAGTTAGTTTTATTAAGACTAATTAACATCTTTATTAATATGAGTAATAGGTAATCAGTAAAATTCTATTTAGACGAGGAGCCATGTAATTCTAAGAAATTGATAGATGAAAAAATTATTATTTGCTCTAAATAAAGCAAGTATTGTGATAATAAACTCATACAAAATAACTACTTAAGTCAAATTAAGTTATTTAGTATTTAAACCTTATAATTAGCCCAAGCTTTTGATACTAAATAATTAATTTTTTTAAAAGTATACTTTTAATTTAAATCGTTTATTTAACCTTTGAAAGAACTTGGTGATAATGTAAAAAAATAAAGTTAAAAATTGTGTTCTTGTAACTTATGTGTAAATGGGTTGTTGACCTTGTGCATAAATTAAGCTTAAGATGTTAAATAACAGACAGGTTTTAATGCTGATATTTGCCTGTTTAGTTAAATAAAAAATATAATAACACCTTAGGGAGAATTTAATGTTGAACAATAAAGTTTCAAAAGCAGTTCGCTTAGCGATCGCTTTTGGTGCAGCATCTACAGCTGCTTTCTCAGCAAGTGCATTTGCTGCAGAAGAAGAAAATGCAGAAAAAGTAGAACGCATTGAAGTAACAGGTTCACGTATATTACGTGAAGGTGCAATTTCACCATCACCGGTAACTGTAATTACAGGTGAGGATTTGGTTAGCACTGGTGCGATGAATATCGGTGAAGTATTAAATAAACTGCCAGCCTTAGCGACTACTTATTCACTTGCAAACTCTGGTCGTTTTATCGGCACTGCGGGTATTAGCTTACTAGATTTACGCGGTATGGGCAGTGCTCGTACTCTGGTACTTGTTGATGGTAAGCGCCATGTTGCAAGTGCTCCAGGTACATCTTCGGTTGATACGAATACAATTCCTAGCTCTTGGATTGAGAAAGTAGAGATTATTACTGGTGGTGCATCGGCTGTTTATGGTGCCGATGCGGTAACGGGTGTAGTTAACTTTATATTAAAAAAAGATGTTACAGGTTTTAATGTATCAGCAACAAAAGGCTTTGCTGATAATAGCTCATATCAAAATGAAAAATTCACTGTCTCTTATGGCCAAGACTTTGCAGAAGGGCGTGGTAATGCCGCTTTCTCTTTAGAGTACAACGCACAAGACTCATTAAATGCGCTTGATAACCCATGGACTGCAACATCCTACGCATCACTACCTTATGAAGTAGTAACAGGTCAAGCTCGCCCTGACGATCAACTCGATAGTGAAGAATACCCAGATAAAATCGTAATGCCAAATGCTGGTTACTACCTAATTTCTAATCAAGGTACTGTATGGAACCCGTTTACTGGTGGGATTATGGGCAAGTTCAATGGTGATAGTACCCTTGGTGATGTCTATAGTGGTCCGATTGCAGATGGCTCTTTTTGTGCGAGTCCGGGTTGTGATTTCATTAATCTACGTCAATATTCAGAGATACAGCCTAAATTTGATCGTATTAATTTTAATTTTAAAACAAATTATGATGTTACAGACGAGCTAAACGCATACTTCCAAGCTAAATACTCTAAAACAGAGGGCGAGAATGTAGGCCAACCGTTCTTCCGTTTTTACTCTGGTGCAAACCTGATACAACGCGACAACGCATTTTTAACACCTGATGTTGCACAATTAATGGATGATAATGATTTGCCATTTATTGGTGTGAACAAAATGTTTAACGATATAGGTCGTCGTCTTGAAGAAAATACTCGTGAAACAACTCGGTTTGTAGCAGGTATTCAGGGTTATATCAGTGATGACTGGGCAATGGATATCTCTTTAGTGCATGGTAAGTCAGAAATTGAACGTATTAACGGTGCAAACGTTATTATGGATAATTATGCTAATGCGATTGACGCTGTGTTTGATGACAATAACAATATTGTATGTCGTGACGCAGCAGCTCGAGCTGATGGATGTGTTGCTGCAAATATAATGGGTGATGGAGCAATTAGCCAAGAAGCTATTGACTATGTGACAACGACTTCAATTGGTACATCAGAAATCAAGCAAACAGTTTTTAATGCAACATTTAGTAATTCGGCAATTTATGAACTACCAGCGGGTATGGTTGGTTTTGCTGGTGGTGTTGAGTACCGTGATGAGACAAGTGTGACGATTGAAGATGCTTTTGCTAAAACTGGGGCTACATTCTTTAATGCACTTGGTGAAACGGATGGTGGTTATGATGTAACAGAAGCTTTCTTCGAACTATCAGTGCCACTGATTGAAGATGTATTTCTAATAGATACATTAGTATTTGATACCGCGGTTCGTTACGCTGATTACTCTACTATTGGCGATGCAACAAGCTGGAAGTTAGGTCTTGATTGGACTATTACACCAGAATTACGCGCTCGCTTTACCTTATCTGAAGCAATGCGTGCGCCTAATATCGACGAGTTATTTTCTGGTCAAAGTCAGTCTTTCGCAGGTGTTGACGATAGCTGTAAAGTTTCAGAGCTTGCACAATTAAGTGATGCAGGCCGAGCTATTCGCGAATCTAACTGTGCTGCTTTAGGTGTTCCAGCTGACTTTGATTCAAATTATGATAGTGCAACGCTAGAGACATTAGTTGGTGGTAATCCAGACCTACAACCAGAAGAATCTAGATCTATTACCGCTGGTATTGTGTACCAACCTGAGTGGTTAGAGGGTTTCAGTGTAACTGCCGATTACTGGGAAATTGATATTGATGACACAATCAGTGGCATTGGTTTCCAAACAATTATCGATCGTTGTGTAGATTCTCCAACCGGTATTGATAACCAGTTCTGTAAACTAATTACGCGTGACCCTAATACTAGTGAAATTACACTTCTAAAAGGTTTTGCGCTTAACATTGCACGCAGTCTTAACTCTGGTGTTGACTTTGAGTTTGGCTATGACTTCGACGCTTTAGGTGGTAGCTTCGGTACTAGCTTTATTGGTACTTATTTGATTGAAGCAAAAGACTTTCCATTCTCAGCTGAGCCAGAAAATTACACTGATTATGAAGGTGTTTTAGGTGATGAGACATGGCAGGGTAGTATCTCAGTTGATTATACATATGAAAACCTTGTTGTAGATTTCAGCACTCGCTTTATTAATGGTGTTGAGTTATACGATCATAAATCAATCGAAACAAACCCGAATCCTTCAAATCAAATGCGTTACGGTTCATACTTTATAACTGATGCTTCAGTCGCTTATAAATTTGATAGCGGAGTAGGTTTTAAGTTAGGTGTTGATAACTTATTCAATCGTGGATTACCGGGCTCAACAACCGGTACGGGCGCAGGTTCAGCGATTTATGATAATATCGGTCGTTTTGCCTACCTACAAGCTACATACAAATTCTAAAGCTACTAATTATTAGTATAAAAATTTTATACTAATAAAGTTCCTTAGAATTGCTGGTAAGCTCAGTAAATAATTAAATACCCTTAATGATGTTGATTAAGGGTTTTTTTTTATATTTATACATAATATAGTGCTCTAAATTTATAAATAGTTTCAAAGTTAGCTGATTATTTATGAATATAAATATTAAAACGAATGTGAAATAGAGCTGTCTTTCTAAAAATTAACCATTGATTAGATTAAGAATTCTTACCTTTGATGACCTACACCCTCAGACCCTACCAGAGCGAGGCGGTTGAACGCACCGTTTTACACTTTAGAAAAACTAACGAACCTGCCGTTATTGTGTTGCCTACGGGGGCGGGTAAAAGTTTAGTCATAGCTGAGCTTGCGCGTATTGCTAAACAAAAAATATTGGTGTTGGCGCACGTAAAAGAATTAGTTGAGCAAAATGCTCAAAAGTATAAAAGCTTTGGTCTTGAGGCGAGTATATTTTCCGCAGGTCTCAAAGAGAAGTCGTTAACCCACCAAATTTCCTTTGCCAGTGTGCAGTCGTTATCGCGTAATTTAGACAAACTTAATGAGCACTATTCATTACTCATTATTGATGAGTGCCACAGAGTGAATGGCGAAAAGAAAAGCCAATATGGTAAGGTTATTAATGCACTTAAATCTCACAACCCTGAATTAAAAGTATTAGGCTTAACAGCAACGCCTTACCGCCTTGGGTTAGGCTGGATTTATCATCATCATTACCATGGGTTTGTAAGAGGCAATAAAGAGAGTCCATTCAAACACTGTATTTTTGAATTACCTTTGCGCTATATGATTAAGCATAACTACTTAACTCCCCCTAAAGAGGTTGATGCTGCGATTAGCCATTATGACTTTTCATCTTTAACTAGCAATGCATTTGGGCAATATAGCAATGAGGATATGAATGCGCTGTTAAAAAAATCGACCCGTGCAACTCAAACAATTTTACAACAGGTTATACAATACAGTGAAAATCGTTACGGCGTGATGATTTTTGCAGCTACGGTTATGCATGCACAAGAGATAATGACTTATCTACCAGAGGATCACAGTGCGCTGATCACGGGGGATACGCCAAATAGCGAACGCGATAAAATAATAAAGCAGTTTAAAGCTAAACAGTTAAAATATTTAGTAAATATATCAGTACTGACGACGGGTTTTGATGCCCCTCATGTTGATTTTATAGCTATTTTACGGCCCACGGAGTCGGTAAGTTTATACCAGCAAATTGTCGGTCGAGGCTTGAGGTTGGCAGAAGGTAAAAACGATTGTTTAGTGATTGATTATGCAGGCAATGGTTTTGATTTATTCTACCCAGAGGTGGGAGATAAAAAAGGCGATAGCGATAATGAACCCGTGCAAGTCCTGTGTCCTGGGTGTGGCTTTGCCAATATATTTTGGGGAAAAACAGATGCTGATGGCAAAGTAATCGAGCACTTCGGCAGGCGTTGTAAAGGTTTGCTAGAAGATGATAACGGTTTAAGCGAGCAATGCGATTACCGCTTTCGTTTTAAAGAGTGTGAGCAGTGCGGCGCACAAAATGATATTGCTGCTCGAAAATGCCATGATTGTGACGCTGTGATGGCCGACCCTGATGATAAGCTGCGCAATGCGTTAAACCTTAAAGATGCATTAGTCCTACGTTGTAGCGGCTTGAGTGTGGTAAAACTTAAAGAGCAATTGTTAAGAATTACTTATTTTGATGAAGACGGAGCCAGTTGTGATGAAACTTTTGATTTATCAAACAAAGGTGCTCGGTATTACTTTAATCAGCAGTTTGGTAAGCGTGTAAGTCTGGGCCAATCCCCGATTGAATTTGTCAGTGCAGAGCAAGTTATGAAAGCGCAGTTTGATTTAATACCACCGGATTTTGTGATTGCGCGAAAAAGTAAAAAATATGGCTGGAAAGTAGCAGATAAACTTTTTGATTATAAAGGCAGCTTCAGAAAAGCAAACCAGCTAAGTCGATAGACTAAGCTGGATATCATTCATCATTCATCATTTAAATTAGGGATTATGCCTCTTCTGCGTCTAATCCCCAACCATCACCATAGCCATTAAAGCTGTTCGCTATGCTTTCAATGTATTGTTCTGCTTGGCCTAACAGTGCATGTTCAGGCACCATTTGTACATGGGCAATTACTTCCCAAACGCCGGTATCTTTGCATTTTTCAACATCAGCAGTTTGCACTAATTCATCGTTTACAATCTCAGTTGCAAATTTTTCGGCATCAACCTGTTGTTCAAATAAAATGTAAAAATCAATTTGTTGCATTTTACTTAAATCTACACCAGCGGCGGAAATTTCAGCAAGTAGCTGGCCATTGTCATCATCAGGGAATTGCATTAAAAAACTCATTAATTTTATTTTGTACTCGTTATAGCTATTGTAACCAAAATAAACCGTTAACGCGTACTAAATTTTGACTGCATCTTTGAGTGTTAATTGCGATTAAGTTAATGTTAGGCTCATTGTGGCTATGGTAGTATATCTCTGTCTAGCGGTTTATTTTATGGATACCACAGTAAGGATATTTACTTGTTCAATCAGCTTTTAAAGTTTTTTTGTTTTTTTTGCTTGTTAGTAAGCCTGTCTTCTATTGCCTCTGAAAATATAATTGAAGATTATGAAATTAAAGGGATCAGTGGCGACTTAGAAAATAACGTTGCACTTTATTTAAAACAACTTGTTGGTGAAAAACCAACCCGTACACTTCGTCGGTATGCAAAAACGCAAGTTGAGAACAGTATCAAAGCCTTAGGTTATTATAGTCCAGTAGTAAATATTGATTTTGATAAAGACGAGCGCGAACTTGTTGTAAATATAGAGCGAGGCCCAGCCACACGTATTGAGTCACTTAATATAACGGTTAATGGTGAAGCAAAACAGGATCCGTTCGTTCAAAAAACGATTGAAGATCTTAATTTAAAACAAGGTGATATTTTAAATCATGGGGTTTATAGCAGCGCGCATAAAAAAATAGAGTCAGTGTTGCTAGAGTATGGATATTTCGATGCAAAATGGCCTGTTAGAAAATTTGAAGTATCACTCAAAAAACACAGCGCAACCATTACTTTTACTATTGATAGCGGAGTTCGTTATCAATTTGGTGATATTTTAATTGCCAGAAATACTCCAGCCGAAAAATATATCCGCTCTTTGGCGCCATTTAAAATGGGTCAGTCGTACAAAGCATCCTATATTGCCGATTATAATCTTGATTTATCAAGTACCCCTTATTTTAAGAGCGTGCGTGTTTACGCCGATATTACAGCGAGAAAAAACAAGCAAGTTCCTATAAAAGTCGATGTGTTACATAAACCAGAAAATAGTTATGAAATTGGTGGTGGCTTTAGTACAGATTTAGGGCCGAAAGTACGTTTTAAATGGAGTAAACCATGGATCACCGATAACGGGCACTATCTTGAAAGCAATTTAAATGTTTCTCAAAAACAGCAAGATATTTCCATGGCTTACACCGTGCCGGTGAATGATCCGAACGATGATTTATGGCGCTTTTCTGTCGGTTATAAGTTGGAAGATGAATTAACCAATCAAACTTACAGTGAAATACTAACAGGTCAGTTACAGCGCCAATGGTTAACTGAGCATAAATGGGTACGAACGGCTTTTTTAAGGCGTGAGCAAGAAACCTACCGCATAGGGGATGACGAAGAAAAAACAACTGAAATGTTAATGCCTGGGATCAGTTATGCGCGTAAACAATCAAAGGGTGGCACCACACCTTATTGGGGGGAGCAGTGGTCTATTTCAGCTGAGTTTGGACTCGATAGCGTACTCTCAAGTACCAATTTGGTTAGAGTTCAATTACAGCATGCTTGGTTACGTACTTACCTTGACCGCCATCTGCTCTTTTTAAAAGCAAACGTGGGCGCAATGATTGTTAATGATATAAATAACGTGCCATTTTCTTTGCGATTTTATGCCGGTGGCGATCAAAGTGTCAGGGGTTTTGCTTATCAGTCGATTTCTCCGCAAAACGAGCAGGGTGAGCGTATTGGTGGTAAATATTTATTAGCGAGTACCGTTGAATACAACTACCAATTTGCTAAAAATTGGCGAGCTGCGCTGTTTGTTGATGGGGGGACCGCAACCAATGATTTTTCAGAACAATTTGAAGTAGGTGCAGGATTTGGTTTTCGTTATTTAACACCGGTTGGTCCGATAAGAGTTGATCACGCGTGGGGGCTCACAAAAGAAAGTAAAAGTACCCGTTTAAGTATTACCATAGGGCCTGAAATTTAATGTCAGTATTTAAAAAAGTAACGGCGATAGTTAGCGCCGTTTTAGCAACGCTGTTAGTTACACTGTTTTGCGTTTTGTTTACCGCCCCTGGTAATCAATTGCTTGCTTATACAGCGAATAAATTGGTTGATGGCTTAACCATTGAAATAAAAAATGGCCGATTTTTATACAATGACGCGTTTAACTTACAGTTTGACCAAAATGGCGTAAGCGTTAATGCACAGCAACTAAAGATAGATTTATTTTGGTGGCAATGTGATGGTATTTGTATTGATAATTTAAGCGCTAAGTCGATTAAATTAACCTTGCCAAAAAGCGCTGAGAATAAAGACGATACGCCAACCGAAGCATTAGAAAAAATAACCTTACCCTTTAATATTGCATTAAAAAATCTAGCTATTGATGAATTTATTTTAAATCATTCAAGTGCAAATGTAACACTTAACACTCTGCAATTGTCGGCAAAGGCTGAAGGGTCTGATGTTACAATTAAACGCTTAACCATTCCTCGTATTAATGTGGTATTAAAAGAGCAAACCGCAGCTCAACAAGCAGCGGCTAATCAACAAACAACAACGGCTATTAAGGAATTACCAGCTTTACCTAATATCGATTTTATCTCGCCACTTAACATCAATGTTGAGCAGTTCAATATCACCAACGTGACAATAAATCAGGGCGAGCAACACTATTCAATTGATGATATTGCCCTGCAAATGAGCGTAGAAGATGCCACTATTAAGGTACAGTCACTATCGGCAGGTTATCAGCAGTGGCAGTTAAATACTCAGCTTGATGCAACACTGGAAGGGGCAATGCCAATTAACGGCAACATTAGCTTAAAAGGGAATGAACACGGAGCTACTCTTGATATAAATGGTGATCTAGCCAAGCTTAACATTGCGCTTGATACCACAGGATTATTTCCTTTAAATTTGAGAGCAACAGCCAACCTCAAACAGAAAAATTATCCCTTTAGTGTTAATGGCAAAATTAATCAATGGCTTATTAATAGACAAAATAATGAGCTAAAGGTTAAAAACATCAATTTAAGTGCCCAAGGTAATGCTAACGACTATCAATTAAGTTTAACGGGTAATACTCAGCTAGATGCTTATCCAAGTGTAGATTTAAATGCTCAGCTAAAAGGCACACTAACCAACGCGACGCTTGAAACGCTTGCTTTAAAAACTAACGATAGCGCTGCGAATATTCAAGCACAGCTTGATTGGCAACAGGGAATTAAAGCGGACTTTACCGGCGTTTTATCAAATTTAAAAGCGCAATACTTAACCGATGCCCTAACCAGTGATGTTTCAGGGACGTTTAAAGGCGTATTTAACGCTCAAGCCGATACCTGGCAGCTACAAATGAACAATACTAAGCTAGCTGGCTTTTTAAACAACGTTCCCTTAGAGTTTGCTGCAAACTTTAAGTTAGATAATCAATTAAAAGCGGATATCGATAGTTTTTATTTAAGTAGTGGTGCTAACAAGTTAACTTTGAATGGGCAGGTAGATGATACATGGCAAGTTGACGGTGATATCACGCTTAATAGTGATGAGCAGGCTAATCTTCCTTTTATTGCTAACGGTAAAGCGGATTTAAAAGTACGCGGCAACAGATTAACCCCTTCGGTTAACTTAGCCGTCATGCTAGAGCGTTTTATTTTTAATGAGATAAACATTAATAAACTTGCTATAAAATCTCAACTAGATACGGCCGCTGATTGGCAAACTGATCTCAGTGTTAATGTTGCATCTGCACTGGTCGCTGGGCAGCAAATTAATAATATAAACATAGCTGCCAGTGGTGATAAAACAGATCATCAACTTAGCGCGTCGATTGATGCCGAAAAAGGCGCGGTGGAACTTGAGCTTAATGGCAAAATGAAAAATGCCATTTGGAATGGTGAGCTAAGTGACATAACCCTTAGTGATAAAAAGCTGAGTTTTAATAATACTAAAAAAATATCCGTTATGGTGAATACACAAAACGGGGATTTTGATGTGAGCGCTCATTGTTGGCAATCAGCTCAAAGTAAGTTGTGTATAGATACCTTGTCGCAATCAAAAGCGCTAGGGCAGTTTAATGCAAAGCTTGCTAACCTCTCACTTGCAGAGCTTAAGCACTTATTACCAGATAATATTCGCACACGCGGAGACTTAACAGGTGATTTTGCTGCTAATTGGCAGTCAGGTGCACTTAAAACACTCAGAGCCAATGTAAATTCTAATGGATTAAATGCAGTGCTAACCTCAGAAGAGGAACGATTTAAACTCCCAATAGAAACACTCAGTATTAGTGCTTTTTCAGATTCGCAAGTTGGTAAAATTGAAGCTAACTTGGCATCCAGTGTGTTAGGTAAAATAGCAACCGATATAAATATTGACGACATTCAAAATACACAAACACTCTCTGGTAACGTTAATATAGATAAAATTTTACTCTCAGACATTCAGCCATTTTTAGATACGCTTGAGCAACTTAAAGGGGCAATCAGCGGACAGGTTACATTAGCTGGAACGCTCAAAGATCCTCAGTTAGATGGTGAGCTTAATATAGCAGACATTAATTTAGAGGGAGAGCAATTACCTGTTGCACTTAAAGACTCTAATATACATATTTTATTTAATAAAACCACGGCAACAATTAAAGGTAACTTAAGTGATCCTCAAGGCGGGCAAGTTAAACTTACCGGTGATGTTGATTGGCAAGGTGAGCAACCCGCGGTTAATGTTGCAGTTGTTGGCAATGAGTTTTTTGTTAGAGCGCAGCAGGGTGTGATATTTAAAGTATCACCCGATCTAAAAATCGGCATAGCAGATAACGCGCTTAACCTTGTTGGTGAAGTGGTTGTGCCTTATGGACGTATAGAAATTGAAGAGCTGCCCGAGGGCGCAGTGCAAGTAAGCGATGATGAAATAATTATTGATCAAAAAACACAAGCGGCTAAAAAAGTCCCTTTTGATTATGATATAGACTTAAATGTAACAGTAAAAAATGATGTAAAAGTCGAATCGTTTGGACTCAAGTCTAAAGTAACTGGTGATTTAGCGCTTAAAATGAGCCAAGGTACGCCAATTATTGCAACCGGAGAGCTTAATTTAATAGAAGGGACGTATTTAGCCTTCGGGCAAGACTTGATAATTAGAACAGGGCAAGTAGGTTTTAGTGGCGCAATCGACAAACCGTATCTCAACATTAAAGCGATTCGTAACCCAGATAATACCGCTGATGGTGTGATTGCCGGGGTGACTTTAACCGGCAGTGTTGAGCAACCTACGTTAAAAGTATTTTCTGAGCCTGCGATGGATCAAGCCCAAGCCTTAGCCTATTTACTCAATGGGCAACCATTAGGAGAGGGCGACAGCTCTACAGATGCTATGTTAACTCAATTATTACTTTCTCAAGGTGTGAGTCGCAGTGAGGGAGTGGTTTCTAAGGTGGGTGAAACCTTTGGTTTATCTGATGTAAGCTTAAGCTCTAAAGGTAGTGGTGAACAAACAAAAGTAGAGATATCGGGTTATATAGCCCCAAGCTTACAGGTTAAGTACAGTGTCGGGGTGTTCGACTCACTCAGTGAAGTGGCTGTGCGCTACCAGTTACTCTCTAAACTATACATAGAAATAACCAGTGGCTTATACCAAAACGTAGACATACTGTATAAGTTTGATTGGGACTAATAGATAACAATAAAAAAGGAAAGGTATGAAAAAGTGTGTAGTGACCCTTTTAGTGTCGGCCTTGTTAGGTGGGTGTGCCCAGCACAGTACTCAATCACCAGCCTCATCGGCTAAAAAACTAACAAGCAGTGAGATTATTGCGGCGGCTAAAGATGATGAATGGCGATGGGTCGAATCAGAGAATATTCTAAAGTTAACCCTGCCCACAGGCGCTGCATATATTGAGCTTAACCCCAAACTTGCGCCTAAACACACTGCGAATATTAAAAAACTGGCAAGACAAGGCTTTTATCAAGGTACTCACATTTACCGTTTTGTTGAAGGGTTTGTAGCTCAAGGTGGCGATAGTACGGGTAAAAAGTTAGCCAAAACTAAAGATAACACGGTGCCAGCGGAATTTTATTTAACCACCACTGAGCCACTTTCAATAACCGAGATGGGCAGTGATGGTTATGCACCGGTAACGGGGTTTTTAGGTGGCTTTGCGGTTGCACAAAACCAAGCGCATACACAAACGTGGCAAGTCCATTGTCATGGCATATTTGCAATGGCGCGCGATAACGATATAAACAGTGCCAGCAGTGAGTTTTTTGTCACCATAGGTCAAGGGCCGCGTTATTTAGACAAAAATATTACCGTGTTTGGTCGGGTGCTTAAAGGCATGGCACATTTTCATCAGTTAGCGCGAACGCCAACTGAAAATACCGAGTTTAACCCCATTACTGATCTACAAGTATTAGCGGATGTAGCAGACGATAGCAGCCAATTTAAAGTAATGAAAACAGACTCTAATTCATTCAAACAATTAATTATTGCTCGGGGTAACCGCAGCGAGGAATGGTTTGCGTACAGCCATAATTATATTGATGTGTGTGGCATGGCGGTGCCAACTAAGCAACTTAATGACTAAAAAAGGAGCCTCAGGCTCCTTTTTTGTTAAGGTAACGCGACACTTATTGACGGTTTATTTTTACCGAAAATGGGGTTTCGTTATAATGTGTTGAGCGATATGGGTTTATATCAAGCCCACCACGGCGCGTATAACGAGCGTATACTTCAAGTTCTTTAATATGGAGTTGAGTGGTTAAGTCGCTGTAAATACGTTCCACACATTGCTCATGAAACTCATTGTGAGTTCTAAATGAAATTAAATAGCGTAATAATGACTCACGACAAACTTGCTCACCGGTATAGCGAATAATAATACTCGCCCAATCCGGTTGTGAAGTAATTAAACAGTTAGACTTAAGCAAGTGGCTATGCAAAGTTTCGGTGACTATTTTATTGCTTTGTGATTTAAGTGAATGGGCATCAATATGGTAGTTATCTATCTCAATATCTAACTCATCAATACACTCACCTGGAAGCGGTGTGCAAGGAATACAATTGTAGTCATCAGCGCTGTATAAGGTTACCTTTACAGGGCTGTTTACCGCATTGGATAAGTCGTCAATTAAATGTTGTTTAACAATTTCAATACTCCCAAAACGGCTTTGATTAAAGCTGTTTAAATAAAGCTTAAACGACTTTGATTCAATAATATGACTACTTTGACATTCGAAAGTAAACAATGCCACCGCAACTTGAGGCTTACCTTTAGTATTTAACCAAGACAGTTCGTAACCTGTCCATATGTCTTGGCCTTTAAACGGCAGCGCAGTTTCATCAATACTTAATGAATCGCGATTAAGCTTGCGAGCAATAGGAAAAAGCAAGCTGGGCGTGTATTGATCGACATACTCAGTAGATTGACCAAGTACGCTGCCTTTAAGATCGGGAGAATTGCTGTAATCTGTCATGTTTGCTCTTAAATAGTTACAATGGATGCATTATATATAAATTAAATGAGTTTCACAGTATGTCTGTTGCAATGCAATTAGCTCAACTTCACGAAAAATTTAGCGAACAAACGATTACTAATACACAAAAGCGCCCATTAATCGTCCACGATGTGCAATGGCCAAGCCCATGTGAAATAGGTAGCGCCGATGAACATGGCATGATCCAATGGCAAGCGATAGTTAGAGAGCCTACAGGTTCATTAACCGATCTCGCTAACGCATTGGAGCTTGAGTTTCCAGAGGCGTTGAGTCAATTTTATGGCCATATGTTTGCTGGCAGTGTTGTAGCCAATATTGACGGACATCAAGTGGAATTATTACAAGCATGGAATGAAGATGATTTTGACCTACTGCAACAAAATATCACCGGCCATGTTTTAATGAAACGTAAACTCAAACAAGCGCCAAGTGTATTTATTGGGTTAACCGACCAAGACGATTTGCTTGTTACCGTATTAGTAGAAACAGGTGAGGTGTGCTTAGAGTATGTAGGTAAAAAGCCACATCATGTACTTGCCAAAAACCTCAGTGAATTTATAGCATCGTTGACAGTATAATTATAAGGTAGTTTTAAGGTGTGATGTTTTTAGACATAGCACCTTAAGTGTGGGATTTATTGAAAATCCCACGAAATATTAGAGACTAAACCACACGGTTCACACCTAAAATCAAACAAGCCAAACCAAGGCTCGGGTAATTTCCATTCACCATGGCAACTCGGGCATTTACGCTCAAGTTCAGAGGCTTTATCAACCCCCCCTACACGGTATAAATAATAGTAAACAGGCTTTTTAGTTAAAAAACTAATCCGTTTAGTTATATCTTTACCACGGCGGTATAAATCACTTTGGGTGCTGGCTATTTCTTCAAGCGCTGGAAATTCACAGCGTGTTGCACCATTAATTTGAATTTGATCGCACGCTTGCCAATCTTCTTGCCATTTAATTAGTGTTTTATAGTCACCATTAGCAATCGCAGGAATATTAAATAGCGGCACGGGTAAAAAGTCATCGCCACAATACAGTGGGCTACATGTATGCACATAGGTGGTATATAAAATATAGCTTGATGGCTCTTTACAGCCATCGGCACCATTGGAGTGAATATCTTGGCCGATGACCTTTACTTTGGGAGCAAGCAAACCAGCGCCATGAAGCTTTTCAACACTGTGTTTAACAAACGCACTGTTATTAAGTGGGTGCATGGCGTCTTCGGTCGGGCACATTACACGAGTAATAAAATAGCCATCTTTTAAAATCGTTGGAAATTCCTCTCCAATGATTTGGCCATTAAAGCGTAATGCATTCACTAAGCGGTTTATTGCCTGCTCGGCTTGCTCTAGGGTTGTGTCTTGGTAGCAATCAAATGTTAAATCAACAACAAACATTTATAGTCTCAAATTATTTTTGCTCTAGCAAAGCAAGTAATCGATCAAGTTTTTGCTCAATTCTATCTAACTGAGTGTTTTTAGGATCTGAGTTACTTGCTTGCTCGGGTGTTTTCATTAAATTATAAATTGAATCGGGATTATTTTTATATTGACTCACTGCCGCAATAATAACCGGCATAGGAAGTGGTTTTACTAAACGGCTTTTAGTTAGTGCAACAGTGGGGACTTTGCCTTCATCAAGAAGGACTTTAATAGCTTCAAATACAGCAGCATTCATTCGATTTATAACTCTTTAATAAAGTAAGCTCGCAACATGGAAGTTGCGAGCAGGTATGGTAACAATAAAGTGGCTCAGACACATTAAAATGTGCGATTTAATTATTTTGACGAAGGCGAGAGTCGAGTTCGTCAATTACCTCACTCCAATCGCCATCAACCGCCAGCGATTCAGCAATAAAGTGTTGTTGGGCTTCATCCCAAAAGGGAGCATCTTGCAATAATGTGGTATCCGAAATGGCATGCGATGCAATAAATGCATCTATTTCTGCTTCTGTATTAGGTAACCCTAATTGTGCAAACAATGTATTTATGTCGTGCTTAGTCGTATCCATAATCGTGCTCCTTAATGAATTAATACTTAATACTTAATACTTATTAACTCTAGGGAGGAATGATATATCTAGCCAGTTTAACCCTTACTGAATTTACGCTTTATTTACTCAGTAGTAAGTCGCTAAAGCATGATCTGACTCAATGCAGTGGATGAGCGTACTAACTAAAATGTAAATTCGCTTATTTGTCCCACTTAGGTATATAGTTATATGAGCATTTGGTCATCGTTGTAGTTCAAAATTAATCCCAAACAAGTTACGGGGCGTAATGACAAAGGGTATAAAATAATAAAGGAAATAAAATGACAGCCACAGCAGAATCCACAGACACGTTTAGCGTGCAACATATTGCACCAGAAGATATCAGTACCGCTGCAAGCCTTATATATCAGGCCTACCAAAATGACCCTATTTTACAAACTCTGCTAGGGTATAACGAAAAAAGCCCTCTGGACTATGAAAAAAAACTCCGTGCGCTTATTCGCGAAGAGCTCAGTAGCTTTTGGCAAGAAAAACAGCCTTTAATTGGCCTTTACCGTAACGATAAGTTAAAAGCAGTTGCTTGTGTATTTGAGTCAAGTAGCCAACTTCAAGCAGAGCGTTATTGGCATTGGCGATTAAAGTTGATGTTAAGTGCCGGTTATTTGCAAACGAATCAATTAATTGAAAAAGAAAAAACTATTCGTGATGCACTAAAGCCGCAAGGCAATTACTACTTTTTAGCGTTTATCGCCGTTGACCCACATTTTCATGGTCAAGGGTTTGGCCGCCAATTACTTAAAGGCTTAGATGGTTTATTACATGACAATCCTGAGTCCTCTGGTATAGCGGTATTTGTGACTCGTGACGAACATACGCAATTTTTTAAATCACAAGGCTTTGAGCACTTTAAGCAGCTCACATTTAACCGAGTTAAAGGTGAATTACTTTTTAAAACTGCTCTATCTGTACAAGGCTAGGTGTTTAGAATTGTGATTATGTAAGCCAATGTTCCAAATAGGGCGCACTTACGTGAGATATATCTTACATTAACGTGCGCCTTGTCAGTTTAACTCCGTATTTTATCTTCTTAAAAACATCAAGCCATTGTTATTTATAGTTATTTTTATTTTTCAATTTTATGACCGTAATTTTTTTTGTTTTCCTCACTATCATACGAAGCCGTTTGCTTTAAACTTTACTTTGTCAAGACGACATAGCCCAATGATTGAGCTACTGCCACGGATAAGGAATCAGGCAACTAAGTAGTTACTAGCAGGAAGCACAAAGGACAAGTTAACACGGATGCAGGGATGAAACAGGAAGTACACGGAGTACTAAAATAGCTGGGAGCTATTTAAAGGACACCAAGGATGATGCGATAGGAAATTGCAGGAGCGTTAGTTTACGCAGGATAGCCAAGGCGGCAAGTGGATATTGCAGGATGCAATGGAGAGTAAACACGGTAGTTTGCTCGTTCAGAGGATGATAAACAGGGAATAGGTAAAGGATACCTTACAGGATGTTTGCAATTGGGGCGTAACTGAGGTTACGCCTTAGTTTTTTGTGCTAAGAAATTATATTCTATGTGGTGGCACAACCACTCTTTTTAGTTTTTCATCTTCCATGATTAATACCCCTTGGTAGGCGTTTTCACCGTCACTTGAAAACTCAAAAATAAATTCGCTTTTCATGCCCGGTTTACCACTTTTTAAAATGCCAAATCGACGCTTGTTGCAAGCTACACTCATAAGTTGCACTTGCAATTGCTCGCTTTGCCGTTTGGCATGAACGTTCGCTGCTTCGGCTATTTTACGATTTAGCCAAAAAAAATAAATTACAGCACCAATAAGTATGAACGTCCATAAACTAGCCATTTAAGAGAATAACCTTCCAATTGCGCGAGCTAATGTCTCGCTTCTGTTTTCTTCACGTAATAAAGCTAATAAGTGAGGGCGAATAGTCGCAATTGCAACTAAATCTGCAAAAACGCTAGGAAATAATTCAGCTATTTTCTCATGATGCGCACAGTTATCCATAAACACATGTAAACGCTGTGGCTGTTCTAACTGTTTGAAGCAGCGACCAGCAATGGTCAACAAAATATCAGAATCTTGCCCTAAAGGTGAGTTAAGCGCGCAGTCAACAAGTTGTGCGCTAAGCCCTGCTGCTTGCCCTGATGATATTGCACGCAGCGCGGCAGAGGCCGCAACAACATCATTATTACTAAGGGCGGTTTGCCCATAACTTAACAATAACTCACTTAACGAGGGCGGTATTTCGATGTGTTCAAGCATTGCACTTAATGGCTGTAATACTTCAACTGGTAATTTAGGCCACGCTGCTTGTAAGTGCTTTAAGTTATCAGCACTATGAAGACGATAAGCAAAATCGGCAATGCCTTGTAACGCGACATTTTGCCAATTATCAAAGCCAATTTGGCCACTAAAGTAGAGTTGGGCGTGCTCGTAGTATTGAGACGCTGGTTGCTTTAGCAACACTTTAACTTGTGCATTAAACGCCGCTAATTTATTCGCGTTCGGAGTAAATACATAAGGGTTGTTATCGAGTGTGCCATCGGCTTGCTCGCCGGTAATTTCTGTTCCTAGTGCCTGAATAACCATATCTGCAAAGTGATCACGGCTCGCGCTTACTAACTTACTTTGCTCATCAAGTGGGAATTTTAAGAACCACACATAGGGTTCTTTACTGGCTTTGCTATCCCAAAACTGAATCGCTAACCATGCATGACCTGCTAATGGGTAAGGATAAGGAATTTGAGCTTGTTCAACGGCTAAAAATTGTTGTTTATCAAGCTTGGTAATGTGCCTGCCAATATCAAAAGCACGCCATTGAGTGCCTGCACCATCTAAAAGCTGGCCTAACGTAGCTATATGTTCACTCATGGATTTCCAACTGTTTTTACTACAAAATTACCTTAATTATACGCCATAGCGACTGTTGTGGGAACAGGGTATACTTGCATAATACACAGACCAAAGGGTGATTATGTACCAGCAAACCCACATATATTTACAGCAATTAGCGGCACTACTTAAAAAGCATCAACTGTGGCAGGTTGAGCCACTGAATCCCGATTTATTAGATTCTAGCGTACCGTTTTGTCACGATACACTGGTATTTGAACAATGGTTGCAGTTTGTATTTATTGAAAAGTTACAGCGGCTAATTGACAACAAGCAGCCGTTACCGCGCAATTTTGCAGTCGCCCCGATGGCGCAAATGACACTCACTGATAAATCAGGCAGCGAAGACATTATCGCTTTACTGACCCAATTAGATTCATATTTAGGAGAGCCTAATGAGTGAGCGCCCAGAGCCTATTGAATACGGCGAACTGTCGATTCTTTATCAAGATGAAAATTATGTAGCAATAGATAAACCCTCTGGGCTACTTGTTCATCGCTCATTTTTAGATAAACATGAAACTCAATTTGCAATGCAAATGCTGCGCGATCAAATAGGGCAACATGTGTTTCCTGTTCACCGTCTTGATAGGCCTACTTCGGGTGTATTACTGTTTGCATTAAGCTCAGAGGCGGCGCGTGATATGAATCAATTATTTATTGAGGGCACAATAACAAAACGTTATTTAGCGTTGGTACGCGGGTTTGCGCCTGAATCTGTTTTTTTAGATAAACCGTTAAAAGAAGAACTCGACAAAATAGCCGATAAGTTTGCTGATCAAGACAAAGCCGCGCAAGAAGCACAAACCCAATTTAATTGTTTGCATCAAGCTGCGCTGCCTATCCCAATAGGAAAATACCCAACGGTTCGTTATTCTTTGGTAGAGTGTTTTCCTAAAACGGGTCGCAAACATCAAATACGCCGGCATTTAAAGCACTTGTCTTTACCTATTATTGGTGATGTAAATCATGGCGATAACCAGCATAATCAGTTTTTTAGGGAGCATTTTTCGCTTCGCCGTCTAATGTTGTTTGCATCAGAGCTTAGCTTTGTGCACCCTTACAATAATGAACCCATAACAATTAAAGCGCCGCTGGGTGATGCAATGTTAAACATTTGCAAACAGCTGGGGTGGCCAGAACAAGAAGAGGATTATTAAATGGCACATATTAGTATTTTTGTTGGCAGCGTGTATGGCGGTGCAGAGCGATTAAGTGAGCAAGTTAGCGACACGCTAGAGCAAGCTGGTCATCAGGTTAGTGTCTTCGAGCAGCCTACTTTAGATGATATAAAAAATGCTTCGCATATTTTAATTGTTACCTCGACCACTGGGCAAGGCGATATTCCTGATAATTTAGCGGATCTTTATCATCAATTAAATAGTACTTTTCCAATGCTAACAGACAAGCCTTTTGGTATTGTTGCCATGGGTGATAGAAGTTACGGTGATACGTTTTGTGGGGCAGGGCGCAGCTTTGATGAGCTACTACGTGATTTACAAGCTAAACCTGTTGGTAACCGACTAGAAATCGATGCCTGTGAAGACTTTGAGCCATGGCCGGTAACTGAGCCTTGGTTGCAAGCTTGGCTTGGTAAATTACCCTCATAAATGCGCAGACTCTAAATGAAAAAACATAAACTGAGTTTGGTTGTGCTTGCGGGTGGCTTAGGTAGTCGCTTTGGTGGCAATAAACAAATAGCAGAAATACCTGGGCTAAATTGCACGATTATGGAGTTAAGCATTACTGATGCGTATCGCGCCGGTGTGACACAGGTTGTACTGATCATCAATCAAGCCGTTCGCTGTGAGATAGAACACACTATTTTACCTCGCTTACCTAAAGCCCTTGACGTGGTATTAGTAGAGCAACATAACGTGCTTGTTCCTGATGCATACAAAGCACTATCACAGCAACGTATAAAACCATGGGGCACAGGGCATGCGTTACTGTGTGCCAAAGCATATATTAACAACCCTGCAATTGTTATTACCGCAGATGACTATTATGGTGCGTCTTCATTTTTATTGCTTAGTGAGCATTTTAAAAATAGCCCCGAATGGGCAATGGTGGGGTACCCGATTATCAATACCCTCTCTGAGCACGGTGGGGTTAATCGCGGGGTATGTAGCATTGCTGATGGAAAGCTTGTTGCAGTGACGGAATATTTAAATATTCAAAAAGAGTCTGCACATATTGTTGGAAATAATCCTCAGGGCTTGCGTGAAAAAATTAGCCAAGATGCGCTAGGATCTATGAGTTTTTGGGGGATCACGCCGTGCTTTTTTGATTATTTGCAACAAGGTTTTGAGACGTTTTTACAGCAATATAACGTTAATACTCAGCAAGAATATTACTTACCTGATCAAATCCAGCAAGCGATTAATGTAAAAGCACAGCCTGTATTTGTATACACTGCAAAAGAGCCTTGGTTTGGGGTTACCTATAAATCAGAACTGACAAGCATTGCGGCTACTTTGTGCGCATTACGTCAAGCGTAAAGGTGTTAATACCAATTTTATTAAAAACATGATCAATCTAGCGTATTAAATAACCCGCTACCTGCGTTAAAAATTATTTATATAGAACAACTATGTATCATAATTTTCGCCTTGTTATCGCGTTATTTCCTTGTCGCTGTAATCGTTCACTAATTTAATGCAATTGATATAAATTATTGTCGCCTTGGGCGAAAAGAGTGAAGTAGAAAATGAATTCAATTCCTATAGAAGTTTACTTATCTGAGAGTTTTGGCCTTGACGATAAGCATGCGAGTATAAAACCCATTGGTAGTGGGCATATCAATACTACCATGTTATTGAGCACACCTAAGCGGTCATTGGTTGTACAAAAGCTCAATACGGTGGTATTCCCAAAACCACAGTTACTTGTTGATAATGCAAGATTAATAGAACGACACTTAAGCAAAAAGCAGCAAGTCGGTGAGTTCAACTTAGCAATTGTGCGGCATGTAGCAACAACTCAGCATGACTATTTAGTAAATAATAATAACGATACTTGGCGAGCCCTTGAGTTTATTGGTGGCAGTTACAGCGAAGATGTGGTTAATACTGTTAGCCAAGCGCAAACCGCGGCTAATGCATTTGGCCAATTTGCTGCAGCATTAGAGGATTTTGACGCTAACAAATTACATGCAGTTATCCCTAACTTTCATAATTTAGCCATGCGTGCAGAGGTTTTTAAGCAAGTTATTAACGCCGATCCTCATAAACGTGTAGCTCATTGTCAGGAGGAGGTTGATTTTTGCTTGTCGCAGTTCTCACTCATTGATGAGCTCAATGCATTAGCTGGAAAAGTCCCTATTCGCGTGTGTCATAACGATACTAAAATAAACAACATGCTATTTTGTTCAGATTCAAATGATGCAAAAGCGGTGATTGATTTAGACACCTGTATGCCAGGTTATTGGCTTAATGACTTTGGCGATATGGTCAGAACATTCTGCTCTGCAGAGCAAGAAGATTCAACAGCGCTTGAAAAAGTAGGTGTTCGTGAAGACATTTTTGCAGCAATTGTTAAAGGTTATGTTGAACCATTAAAATCAGTATTAACGGCCGCGGAAAAACAAAGCTTTTGGTTAGGTGCTAAAGTGATGCCTTTTATGATTGGCTTACGCTTTTTAACCGACTATATAGACGGCGATAATTACTTTAGTGTTAAACATGAGAGACACAATTTAGATCGCGCAAAAAATCAATTTGCGTTGTACAGGGATATAGTAAGTAAGCAGCAGGTATTAAAGGCGATGTTAACTCAGATATAAGCCCAATTGGTTATATTGCTCAAAGTGTTAAAGCTAAGCTTTGAGCAATATAAAGCGAGGTTAAACGCTGAAAATACGTATAAACTTCCAACCCCTCAATCGTTATTAAGCATCGGCTAGTTTTACGCGGATTTTGCTTTTATCAACGGTTGTTTGATTAAGGGCTTTAATAGCGCCTTTAACTTCAATGTCGTTTGGCATTTCTACAAAAGCAAAACCTTTTGATTGGCCAGTTTCTTTATCGAGTACTAAGTTACAGGTGGTCACTTTACCGTGCGCTGTAAATAAAGTACGAAGCTCATGCTCAGTGGTAGCACGAGATAAGTTGCGAACTAATAGTTTCATAATGAACCTAATTAAGGGTATCAGCGGTAATTATCTCAAGTAACCCCGCTTTAGCCTAACTTTATTTTACATTTGCTGAAAATAACGCCCATAAACAAAAAAAGCTGCTCGTTGGCAGCTTTTTGTTAATCAGCAGGCTTATTTACCAGCCGGTTGTTCAGCAAGGCTTATTTTACTTCTTTACCCGCTGCTTGTTGATCTGCGTGATAGCTTGAGCGTACAAACGGGCCAGAAGCCGCGTGTGTAAAGCCAATTTCATCAGCATACTCTTTTAGTGCATCAAACTCAGCAGGCGGCACGTAGCGTTTTACTGGTAAGTGATGCTTAGAGGGTTGTAGGTATTGGCCTACGGTTAGCATATCAACGTTGTGCTCACGTAAATCACGCAGTACTTCTTCAATTTCGCTAATTTCTTCACCAAGGCCAACCATTAACCCCGATTTAGTTTTAACCTCAGGGTGTGCTTCTTTAAAGCGACGTAATAATTCAAGTGACCACTTGTAATCAGCACCTGGACGCGCCAATTTGTACAAACGTGGTGCTGTTTCTAGGTTATGGTTAAATACATCTGGCGGCGTTTCAATTAATATTTCCAACGCTCTGTCCATACGACCACGAAAATCAGGGACTAATATCTCAATGGTGATTTCTGGATTGTGCTTGCGAATTTCACGGATACAATCGGCAAAGTGCTGAGCGCCACCGTCACGTAAATCATCACGGTCTACCGAAGTGATCACTACGTAGCTTAGCTTCATGTCTTTAATGGTCAGTGCAAGCTTTTCAGGCTCTGCTGCATCGGGCTTTAATGGACGGCCATGTGCTACATCACAAAATGGGCAACGACGTGTACAAATAGCCCCTAAAATCATAAAGGTCGCCGTACCGTGGTTAAAACATTCTGATAAGTTAGGGCACGAGGCTTCTTCACATACCGAGTGAAGGCCATGCTTACGCATTGCTTGTTTTATGCCGTCAATCCGCTCAGTTGACTTGGGTAGGCGGATTTTAAGCCACTCTGGCTTACGGAGCATTTCGGTTTTTTCAGTTGGTAAAACTTTAACGGGGATCAACGCCATTTTTTCTGCGTCGCGTAGTTTTACACCTGGTTCCATTTTGACTGGTTTATTCATTCGTTTTCAAACCCTTCAGTATGCTTAACCTGTGTTGCATTAAGCTTTTTGATCATGTGTTTTACCAGCCCTTGACCTGCAGCTTCAAGGTTTTGAGGGCCATTTAATTCTTTAGTTTGCACCATATTCATGCCCGCATAACCACAAGGGTTGATGCGTAAAAATGGACTTAGGTCCATGTTAACATTTAATGCTAAGCCATGAAATGAGCAGCCACGACGAACTCTTAGGCCTAAAGAGGCAATTTTGCTGTCGTTCACGTAAACACCGGGTGCATCGGCTTTTGCGTATGCATCAATACCGTACTCAGCAAGGGATTCAATAATACATTCCTCAAGCCATGTTACTAGCTCTCGTACGCCAATCTTTAAACGACGTAAGTTAAATAATACATACATCATTTGCTGACCTGGGCCGTGGTAAGTTACTTGTCCGCCACGATCCACTTTAATCACTTCAATGTCACCTGGGGCGAGCAAGTGCTCATCTTTACCGGCTTGGCCTTGGGTAAATACACTTTCGTGCTCTACCAGCCAAATTTCATCTGGGGTATTTTCATCACGGGTGTCGGTAAACTCTTGCATTTTTTGCCAAATCGGCATGTAACGCTGACGACCCAGTTGGCGTACGATTAGGGTGTTTTCGCTCACAACAAATCTCAACTATGGATTAAAGCATATGGCGTACGTCATCGATGTTGCTGATCACGTTGTAAATTTCTTCAATGTGTTTGCCGCTTGTTACAGTAGCTACTAGCGTTACAGACTCGTAATTACCTTTACTGCTTGGTTTTACTTTTGGCGCATAATCACCTGGAGCAATAGGTTGTAATTTAGCTAAAATTTGATCAGTTAAGTTTACATTAGCTAGACCCATAATTTTAAATGTAAATGGGCAAGGGTACTCTAAGTACTCATCAAATTTAGTGTCTTTAACAGGTTCAACCACGACGGGAACTCCTCAAACAAAAAGTGTTGGCTTTGCTAAAACGCGAAGCTTAAAACTGACAGGCTAATGGCAATCTTGAAATGATGCTATTGTTGACCCAAGCCAATGATAGTCATTCAATACGATTGGTATATATGGGGCGCATTCTAGCACTTTTCAAGCAAAAAAAAACGCCTCACAGTGGAGGCGTTAATATTACTTTACTCGCAATTACATAATCTGTAAGCGTAAGTAGTCATATATTTTACTAAAGAAGCTACCTTCTTGTATTTCTTCAAGTGTAACTAGCGGATATTGTGCAATATCTTCGCCTTCAAGCTGTAAAAATAAAGTACCTACTTTTGTGCCTTTAGCTAAAGGTGCCTCAAGGGTATCGTCTAGCTCAAAGTTTGCTTTAAGGTTTTTATGCTGACCACGAGGAATAGTAATAGGTGTATCTTCTAAAATTCCTAAAGAAACATTCTCTTTATTGCCCATCCAAACACGTTGCTCAGCAAAGCTGTCGCCGGCTTTATACGGGGTAATTGTTTCAAAAAAGCGAAAACCGTAGTTTAGTAGTTTTTTACTTTCTACTTTACGCGCGCGCTCACTTGAGGTGCCCATTACAACGGCAATTAAACGCATGTCGTTTTTTGTTGCAGAGGTGACTAAGCTGTAACCGGCATCAGATGTGTGACCCGTTTTAATACCATCTACATCTAGGCTTTCATCCCACAACAACGAGTTGCGGTTATATTGCTTTATGCCATTGAAGGTAAAAGACTTTTGTTTATATAGAGCGTATTCATCAGGCACATCTCTGATAAGTGCGGCCCCTAATGTTGCCATGTCGCGTGGCGTTGTATAATGCGCATCAGTATCAAGGCCATGGCTATTAACAAAATGCGTATTAGTCATGCCTATTTTTTCGGCATGAGCATTCATTAAATCTGCAAACGCGCTTTCGCTACCAGCAATATGCTCTGCCATAGCAACACATGCATCATTTCCTGATTGAATAATAATGCCATGGTTAAGATCATCGACACTAACTTGTTTACCGACTTCAATAAACATTTTTGATGATTCAGGGAAGTTTTTTGCCCACGCTTTTTCACTAACAGTAACCATATCGGTAGGCGCAATATTACCAGCATTAATTTCGGTACCAATTACATAACTGGTCATCATTTTAGTTAAGCTGGCCGGTGCGAGTTTGGTATCAGCCTCGCCTTCTGCAATAACTTTACCTGTGGTGAAGTCCACCAAAAAGTAACCTTTTGCATTAACTTGAGGAGGCGCTGGAATAATTTGGGCGGTGGCTGAAAATACGGCGGCAGAACAGACTAAGCCGCAAACACCAGTAAGAATTTTATGTTTAATAGATTTCATCATACTCATTAATGGTTAAAGTTAAAAATATGCGTATTCCCATTCTAAAGGGCTTACTGAGTGTAAAGCAAGAACGCGTTTTGAAATTGATTTTGTTTTAATGTTTCTAGTACTTGTTGCGCATGTTGGGCATCTTTTATTGGCCCTAAGTGCAATCTATAAATAGCGTCTTTTTCAACGATATTTGTCGGTAACTTATACTGTTCTCGCAGTGTACTTGCTAACGCTTCTATGTTGGCTAAGGTACTGCCCGCGGCAACTTGAACGTAGGTTTTTCGTGCATGGGTATCGGCTAGAGTAATGGCTTCTAGCTTAACCTCTGCTGTACCGTACTTATGGTATCCAAGTTTGTATGCAGCGGCATAAGAAAGGTCAATAATTCTATTATCATGAAAGGGGCCACGGTCATTAACACGAACAATAATTGATTTGCCATTAGCCGTATTTGTTACCCGCACAAAACTAGGTAAAGGCAACGTTTTATGGGCTGCGGTCATCGCGAACATGTCGTAAATTTCGCCGTTAGAGGTGTGATACCCATGAAATTTACGGCCATACCACGAAGCAATGCCCGTTTCTGAATAGCCGGTTTCATCGAGCATCGGGGTATAACGTTTGCCAAGCACTTCGTAGGGGCGCGTAGTACTCGCACTTTTAATAACTTGAGTAACAATGGCATCTTGCATTTCTAATTCGGTCGGTGCACGAAGCGGCGCCGCATCATGGCGCATGCTGTAACGACTATTTGAACTGCTGCATGCACTTAAAAAGAGGCTAACGAGAATAATAATTATAAGTTGTTTGTAAAGGCGCATTATTTTAAGAGCATCCTTTTATCTGTGGCAATCGACATAATAATGCCAAATGCAGCCATCAGGGTCACCATCGAGGTACCGCCATAACTAATTAATGGCAACGGTACACCTACAACAGGCAACAAACCCGATACCATGCCAATATTTACAAAAATATAAACAAAAAATGTGAGCGTGAGTGAGCCGGCTAATAGTTTACCAAACGCATCTTGTGCGTTAACCGCAATATACAGTCCACGGCCAATAATAAATAAATATAAACTAAGTAAAACACACACACCAAATAAGCCAAACTCTTCACTCAGTACTGAAAAAATAAAGTCAGTATGTCGTTCAGGTAAAAATTCTAGCTGCGATTGCGTGCCTTGCAGCCAGCCTTTTCCTTCGATACCGCCTGAACCAATGGCAATTTTTGATTGAATAATATGATAGCCAGAACCCAGCGGATCGCTCTCAGGGTCTAAAAAGGTCAGTACCCTTTGCTTTTGATAATCGTGCATACCGTAGTGCCAAAATGGCCATGCTGCCAAAGCAACAACCGAGCTTAAAAAGCCGATTAAACGCCAGCTCAAGCCTGATAAAAACAATACAAATACACCGGAACTGGCAATCAAAATTGAGGTGCCCAAATCAGGTTGTTCTTTAATTAGTAGGGTAGGCAGCATAACAATGGCAAAGCCAATGACTAAATGTAACGGACGCGGCGGCAAATGGTGGCGGCCAATATACCAAGCAACCATCATCGGAACCGCTAGTTTCATTAGCTCTGAGGGTTGAAAGCGAGTAATGCCTAAATCTAACCAGCGTTGAGCTCCCTTAGAACTTACACCAAATAGCAGTACCCCAACCAGCATGAGTAATCCTAGGCAATACATGGGAATAACTAAACGTTTTAAAGTCGCTGGTGGAATTTGAGCAAGTACAAACATACCTATAATGGCGCCAGCCATTCGCGTAATATGGCGAACCATCATGGCAGAGTCTTGCCCTGAGGCGCTGTATACAATGGTGATACTACCGGCCATCATCAACAATAACGCAATAAAAAGTGGCAAATCAATATGCAGTCGCAGCCAAATAGAGCGCTTATCATGTAAAGCTGTCATGGTGCTTTGTCCCCTGAAGATTGGATTGGGTTAGCTGCAAAATAGTAATCCATTAATTGGCGCGCAATGGGCGCACCTACTGAGCTTCCCCCACCGGTATTTTCTACCACAATAGAGACAACAATTTGTGGGTTATTAAACGGGGCAAAACCTATATAAATGGCGTTGTCGCGTTGGCGCTCTTTGAGTGCATCGGCGTCGTAACGCTCGCCCTGAGCAATACTCACCACTTGGGCAGTACCGGTTTTACCTGCAGGGTCATAAGTAGCCCCTTTAAATGCACGATGGGCAGTTCCGGTAGTTTTTTTAACGGTGTTATGCATGGCATCAATCGCGATGCGCCAGTTATCTTCGTTATTGAGTACAACCGGCGGTTTTTCTTCATTATTGAGCTGAGTAATTTGATCTTCTTTTTTAGCAACTTGCACTAAATGAGGAGGGTGATTTATCCCTCTGTTAACTAAAATATTAGTGGCATTCGCTATTTGAATGGGGGTGGCAGTCCAATAACCTTGGCCAATTCCTACAGAAATAGTATCTCCAGGCCACCAAGACTCTTTAAAACGGGCTTCTTTCCACTCTTTTGAGGGTAAAATAGCGGTTGTTTCTTCATGAATATCAATACCGGATAATTCACCAAAGCCAAAGCGAGCCATAAAGTTACTTATTTTTGTGATCCCCATTCGATAGGCTGCGTCATAAAAGTAGGTATCGCATGACTCTTCTATTGCTTTATAAACATCAACATGGCCATGGCCCCAACGTCGCCAATCACGCCATCTATGCTCTACGTTGGGAATTTGAAAAAAGCCCGGATCCCACATGCTGGTGGTTTCTTGCACTATATTTTCTTCTAATGCCAAAATAGCCATGTGTGGTTTAACAGTAGATGCTGGTGCGTAGCGACCTTGAGTCGTGCGATTGATCAGTGGACGATCAGGGTTGAGTAAGGCTTTGTAGTCTTTACTGCTAATACCGTGCACAAATAAATTGGGATCATAACTTGGGTTTGAATACAGTGCTAAAACGCCGCCATCTTTTGCATCCATTACCACAATAGCGCCGCGCATATCTTTAAGTGCATGTTGGGCTATTTGTTGTAAACCAATGTCGAGAGTAAGTACTAAGTCGTCACCCGCTTGCGGTGGATCCATACTTAAAGTGCGGATAATTCGGCCGCGGTTATTAACTTCAACTCGTTGTGAGCCAACTTGGCCATGTAATAACGGCTCGTAGTATTTTTCGATACCCAGTTTACCAATATCATGCGTGGCTCGGTAGTTTGTGGCTTCATCTTGTTGTTCAAGCTTGTTTAATTCTTTTCTATTGAGCTTTGCGACATAGCCTAATGCATGGGTTAAAGTATCGCCAAAGGGGTAATATCTCGCTAGGCGTGCCTCAATACTAAAGCCTGGGAACTTATGTTGGTTTACTGAAAACATCGCTACTTCGTTTTCATTTAAACGGGCTTTGAGGACTTGACTTTTAAAACGTCGAGTATGTTTTATATCATCAAGAAAATCAGCTTGTTGTTGCTCGGTTATTTCAATGATTTTGCTGATAGACTTCAAAGAGGCGGTTAAATCATCAACTTCTTCGGGGATCACCTCAAGGTTATAAACGGGCTTATTTTCGGCCAGCAAAACACCGTTGCGGTCGTAAATTAAACCGCGATTGGGGGCTATAGGTATAACTTTTATACGGTTATCATTAGAACGAGTTTGATAATCTTGATGATCATCAACCTGGATTTTATACAAGTTAGACAGCAATATTGCTACAAGGACTAATATAAAAATAAAACCCACGAATGCACGCCGAGCAAATAAATTAGCTTCTGCTGAGTGGTCGCGAATGGTGGGTCTTCGTTTTAGCATAGCAAGAAACTACTCGCGATGATAAGGATGGTTGTTATTTAAGCTCCAGCCTCTGTAGAGGCTTTCAGCAACAATAATGCGTACTAAAGGGTGTGGGAGCGTTAAATTTGATAACGACCATTTTTGCTCAGAGGCAGCAATACACTCTGGGGCTAAGCCTTCAGGTCCGCCAATTAATAAACTGACATCGCGACCATCTAGTTGCCACTTTTCCATGTTTTTCGCTAGTTGATGAGTATCCAGTGCTTTACCGGTTACTTCTAGTGTGACAATACGATTGCCTTTAGGTATGGCGGCTAAGGTTTTTTCACCTTCAATGTGCAAAATACGCTTTATATCGGCATTTTTTCCACGTTTACCAGCAGGGATCTCAATGAGTTCCAATGCCATATCTTTGGGAAAGCGGCGTTGATACTCTGCAAAACCTGTCTCTACCCATGCTGGCATTTTTGTACCAACAGCAATCATTTGTATTTTCACGACGTTACTTCCGAGCGTTGTCTAAAATAGGGAGCAATTAGCCCCAAAGCTTTTCTAGATCGTAATAGCTACGTGCTTGATCTTGCATAACGTGAACAATCACATCACCTAAATCAACGAGTGCCCATTCACCATCGCTTTGGCCTTCATACCCTAATGGCTCTTCACCAGCGTGGCGAGCTTCTTTTGCTAAGTTATCAGCAATTGACAATACATGACGTCTTGATGTGCCTGAACATACAATCATGTAATCGGTTACGTCTGAGCTGCCAGTTACGTCAAGTTGAATCACATCGCGTGCTTTCATATCGTCAATTTTGTCTAGTGCAAAAGCGAGTAGTTGTTTCGAATCCAAGGTTTTGTCTCAATTTAAAATTTAATAGCGGTTATTTTAACACGCTGAGGGGTTTATACCAATCACTCTTGATAAAGCTGGTGCTGCTTAATATAGTGACTCACGGCGTCGGGTAATAGTTCACTCTTTTTAGTACTTTTTTTAAGGGCTTGACGGATCTCGCTGGATGCGGCATCCAGCTGTTCCCCCTCTAAAAAGTAAAGGTGTCCGGCATTTGTTTTTTGCAGCAAGGCAATATCAGTGGTAACAGCGTTATGTTGATAGCATTTAAGTTCACCCTGTGTATCACAAATTTGGCCAGGGCGTTGATACACCACCAGATGACAAAGGCTAGTTATTGTTTGCCATTGATACCATTTATCGAAATTGTTGAATGAGTCCATGCCAATTAAAAATAAAATAGGGGTATCGGGGTTTTCTGCTCTTAGCTCTTGCAAACTTAATAAAGAATACGACGGACCGCTGCGTTGCAGTTCTCGTAAATCAAGTTTGAACGGCGCATAAGGTGTAATTGCGGCTTTAAGCATTGCTATACGATGCTCGGTGCTGATCCCCGGTGCCGCTTTGTGCGCGGGTATTGCACAGGGCATAAAATAGAGTGAGTGTAATTTAAAGGTCGCAACGCATTGCTGCGCCATATTAAGGTGTCCCAAATGAACGGGATCAAAAGTACCACCAAAAATTGCAATCATGTATTTCCCTTTATTGACGGTTACTATGGCAGGGAAGTGGAATATCGAGCGGTTGGCAGAACTTAATGCAAATATGCGCCAATGCTTGATAAGGGGCAATCAATGCGCCTTGCTTGTAACTTGCATCAAACAATGCCAGTTCACTGCTAATATTCTCTAGGGTATGAATGTTTAGCCTGTTAATGGCTGTTTGTACTGGCGCTTGTTGATTTTTCCAAATCGCTTTTTGTTTAAATAAGGTTGCTAATGACTCACCTTGCAATAATCCCTGCTGCACACTCAATAATGTATTAAGGTCTTTATTGATGGCCCATAAGATACTCACAACCTCAGTGTTATCACTGGCAAGTTTGTTAAGTACTTTTATAGCCTGAGCGGTGTGGCCGTTTAAAAGCGCATCACTTAAATCAAAAATATCAAACTTAGCTTGGTTTAGTAGTCCTTGCATCACCAGTTGTTGCGTTATCAGAGCGTCACCGTGTATTAATGCTAGTTTTTCAAGCTCTTGGTAACACGCAAGTAAGTTGCCTTCAGTGGCATTAATTAAACTGAGTTTGGCCTCGTTTTGAATATTTAGTGACAAGCGTTGGCACTGCTCATCAAGCCAACGCTTTAAGTGATTTCCGCTAAGTGGGTAACAGGGTACAAATAACCCATGCTTATCAAGTGCTTTAAACCACGCGCCGCGCTGAACATCTTGACTGGCCTTAGCGCCTTTCACGATTAAGATCGTATCAGGGTTTTCAAGCTCTACTATTTTTTTAAAGGTGTTTGCGCCGGGTGTCCCCGGTTTTTGCTGGTTTAAATCAAGCTCAATAATAGTGCGCGCGCTAAACAACGACATACTTTGGTATTGCGCGATTATTTCTTGCCAATCAAAGCCCTGAGCTAAAGTGAATTTAATTACTTCATCAAATCCTTGTGCCTTTGCCGTGTCGCGAATGAGCTGTACACATTGCGCTTCTTGAAAAGGCTCTTCGCCAAAAACCAAATAAAAAGGTTTTAAGCCTTTTTTTAATTCACTCGGTAGCTGATTTGCATAACAACGCATTATAGTTGCGACAACTCTCTAACAATACGACGACTCGCTTGTTGGCGAATTTCGCTAATTAGCAGCTCAAGCTCTTTTGCTTTTGCTAGTGCGTTATCTGGATCGTCTTGGTAGTTACGGTATAACTCAAAGCGTTTTTCGATGGCTTTTTGTTTCGGGCGTTTTACTACATAACTTACGCTGTATGCCAGTTCGTACTCAGCTACTTGTCCGTTTTGGAACAACGATAAGGTTTGACGCTCTAGTTGTTCTTTAAATAAATAAAGCTGCGCTGATTGTTTACTTGCAGGCACTAAAGTGACATCGCTCATAGCCAGTTCGCTTTGCAAATAGCTAAATAAAGCAGATTTTTGATCATCCCCCACAAGCGTTAGCTGTTTTAAATCATCGGGTAGGCTTGATGCTTTTTTAAGATGAAAGCCACAGCTCGATAACAAAAAACAGACTAGCACTAAGGCTAGTCCGTTTTTAATGGCGTTTAAAGCAGCCATATTAGTTAGCTACCACGTTAAGTAATTTACCGGGTACATAAATGACTTTGCGTATCGTTGCACCATCAGTAAATTTAGTCACGTTAGACTCTGCAAATGCCAAAGCTTCTACTTGCTCTTGCGTAGCATCAGCAGCCACTGTTAGTTTTGCACGCAGCTTACCGTTTACTTGTACGATGATTAGTTTTTCATCTTCAACAAGAGCAGATTCGTCAACTTTTGGCCATGCCGCATCTAAAATATCACCTTCTTTACCTAGGTCTTGCCATAATTGATGCGATAAATGCGGTGTAATAGGTGCCAGCATAATTATTAATGCTTCCAGTGCCTCGTTAGCAATGGCAACATCTTGTGTGTCACTTAATGGCGCTTTTAATAGCTTGTTAGAAAGCTCCATAATTGCGGCAATAGCGGTGTTAAAGGTTTGACGACGTTCTACATCATCGCTCACTTTTGCGATTGCTTTGTGTAGCTCACGACGTAGTACTTTTTGCGGGTTAGTAAGCGCCGATTTATCAAGTGCTTGGTAACCTACTGTTTTAACATCTACCGCATATTTCCACACACGCTTTAAGAAACGATGTGCGCCTTCAACGCCTGAATCTGACCATTCAAGTGTTTGCTCTGGTGGTGCTGTAAACATCATAAATAAACGCACTGTATCTGCACCGTATTGGGCAATAACTTCTTGTGGGTCTATACCGTTGTTTTTCGACTTAGACATTTTGCTCATGCCAGATGAGAACACCGGTTCACCATCTTTTTTATGCCATGCTTTAGTTACGCGACCTTTGTCGTCGGTTTCGGTGTTTACATCACTTGGCGAAATCCAAATGTCGCCACCTTTTTCATCTTTACGATAAAATGTTTCAGCAAGTACCATACCTTGACAAAGTAAGCGGTCGAATGGTTCATCTGAATTAACTAAACCAAAGTCACGTAATAATTTGTGGAAAAAGCGCGAATATAATAAGTGCAATATAGCGTGCTCAATACCACCAATGTATTGGTTTACTGGTAACCAGTAGTTAGCTGCTGCAGGGTCTAACATGCCTTCGTCATGGCGTGGGCTACAGTAGCGAGCGTAATACCACGATGATTCCATAAAGGTGTCAAAAGTATCTGTTTCGTGAGTAGCGGGTACACCGTTTACAGTTGTTTTAGCCCAATTTGGATCGGCTTTAATTGGCGATGTAACACCATTCATTACCACATCTTCTGGTAAACGCACAGGGAGCATATCTTCAGTGGCAGCAAGCTCGTTCCCGTTTTCATCGCTCAGCATTGGGATTGGAGAGCCCCAGTAACGTTGGCGGCTTACGCCCCAATCGCGAAGACGGAAGTTTACTTTACGCTCACCTACACCTAATGCTTCTAATTTGTCGGCAACAGCGTTAAAGGCGTTTTCAAAATCAAGGCCATCAAATTCACCTGAGTTAACCAGTACGCCTTTTTCGGTGAATGCTTCTTTGCTTAGGTTTACTTCAAGCTCTGAACCTTCAGCAGGGGCAATAACTTGTTTAATATCGAGGCCATAAGCGGTGGCAAATTCAAAGTCACGTTGGTCGTGCGCTGGTACTGCCATTACCGCGCCTGAGCCGTAATGCATCAATACAAAGTTTGCAACCCAAATAGGCACTTGCTCGCCCGTTAATGGATGCGTGGCGTAAAAGCCCGTTGCAATGCCTTTTTTCTCCATGGTTGCCATATCCGCTTCGGCAACTTTAGTGTTTTTACACTCTTCAACAAACATCGCAATCGCGTCGTTGTTTTTAGCCGCTTCTTGCGCGATTGGGTGGCCACCGGCAACGGCTAGGTATGTCACGCCCATAAACGTATCTGGACGAGTGGTGTATACACTAAATTTTTCGTTATTGTCGGTACGCGTAAACTCGATATCTAACCCTTCAGAGCGACCAATCCAGTTGCGCTGCATGGTTTTAACTTGCTCAGGCCAATCTTCTAGTTTGTCTAAGTCGTCTAATAGCTCTTGAGCATAGTCGGTAATTTTTATAAACCACTGTGGAATTTCTTTTTGTTCTACTACCGCACCTGAACGCCAACCACGACCATCAATTACTTGTTCGTTAGCTAATACTGTTTGATCCACAGGATCCCAGTTAACCGTTGACATTTTTTTGTACACTAGGCCTTTTTCGTAAAGCTTAGTGAAGAACCATTGTTCCCATTTATAATATTCTGGGTGGCATGTCGCAATTTCGCGATCCCAGTCGTAGCCAAACCCTAATTGCTTAAGCTGGTTACGCATGTAATCAATATTTTCGTAAGTCCACTTTGCAGGGGCTGTTTTATTTTTAATAGCCGCGTTTTCTGCAGGTAAACCAAACGCATCCCAACCCATAGGTTGCATTACGTTTTTGCCTTGCAAGCGCTGAAAGCGAGAAACCACGTCACCAATGGTGTAGTTACGCACATGACCCATATGCAGTCGACCACTTGGGTAAGGAAACATTGAGAGGCAGTAGTACTTTTCTTTGCTCTCGTCTTCAGTGACTTTAAATACTTGGTTTTCTTCCCAGTAGCGTTGGACTTTTGACTCTATGTCTTGTGGGTTATATTGCTCTTGCATTTACGTTTCCAAACTTCTTGCATACTAATAAAAAATTGTCGATAGGATACCCCAAATAAAGCGTTATTCACAGCGCCAAAGCGGCGCTTTTTACAAATTTGCCGCTAAATTAGTTTTCAGTGCAGGTTAACCTATACTTATCTATGTTAGGAGTCAGTTTTAACTTAGCGTTTGTTAATCTTTTTAGTTGAGTTTACACGCAAGTATTTGAGGTTTAAGCTAGGCAAAGCCTGTATGGTGTTGTTTTTATCAACAGCTAATAGCGCCGTATAAATATCAGTCCCCTCACAATTTTGAAGGAGTAAAAAATGGCAGATTACAGAGCATGGCTAAGCGATTTAACCGATTGGTTAAAAGATGTAAAAGAGCATGAAGTTAAAGCAGCAGTAAAGCGATTTATTGAATCCGAGCAGGCACTTAAAGATTTAGGTGAAGAAAAATATTATCTTTATCGTAATTACCTAATGCGTGACATTTCTCATCTACAAGAAAATAACAACTACTATAATTCGCTTGCATGGCAGGAGCTTAAAGAGTCATTGTGGTTTGAGCTTTCTCATATTGAAGACAAAACACAGCTTGAATGGCAGTCATTAAGTGAAGATTTTAAGCATAATGGTGTTTATCACGCAGGTGAATGGATAGCCATGGGCACATTAGTATGTAAGAATTGCAACCATAGTTACGATGTTTATCATGCAACGCAAATTATTCCGTGTACACAGTGTGATGGCATCTATTTTAGCCGCCAGGCTTTACAACCTTAAATATGAATATTGAGTGGCTTATATAGCCACTCAATACGTCCAAAACCTAGCGAATATGCTGGTAAAAAAAGAAGTTAGAATGACGAAAAAATTGCTGCCACTACCCGTATCAAATCTTGCACCGAGTATTTCATCGAGCCATGTAAACACTTGCATGAGTAATCCATACCCTGAGCAACTTACCTTTATAGGCCAACAACGTGCGCAAAGTGCATTGGACTTTTCTTTAGGAATGGACCTACCCGGTTATAATGTTTATGTAATGGGAGAGGCGGCACACGGGCGTTTTACTTTAGTAAAAGACAAATTAAAACAACACGCTAAAGAGCGCACAACACCGCATGAATGGTTATATGTTAATAACTACGACGATCACCGTGAGCCTATTGCGTTATTTATGCATGCAGGGCAAAGCAAACAATTAGCCGATGATATTGACTCATTTATTGATGAAGTACTCGACACTTTTCCTGCTGCATTTGATAACCCAGCCTATCAGCGCAAGAAAAAATCGATAGACCGTGAATTTAACGATGCTTACGACGGCGCAATTACCGCAGTAGAAATAGCAGCACTTGAACAAAGTGTGGCACTAATTGAAGAAAAAGGCGTAGTCGGCTTTGCACCGCTGATTGATGGTAAACAACTTACCGATAATGAGTTTTCTGATCTTGAAGATGACTTACGCGAGATGTTTTTTGAGCGTATAGAAAAATTAGAAGATGCCCTCATTGAGGCGCTTATTGAGTTACCGCGCTGGAAACGCGAGTCGAAAGAAAAGCTCCGCAACCTTAAAAAGTCTACTGCTGAGCAAGCCACTAAACCGTTATTAAAAGATTTAGAACATAAATATGCCAGCCATATTGGTGTACTGCGTTATTTAAAAGATATACGTGTAGAAATTATTGATGCCGTCCTTGAATGGCTCGACGATGAAGGCGAAAGCGAAGAAAACAAAGAAGACTTTGATCGTAAAGGCATGCTTACCGACTTTTTTGCGCCTAATATTTTGGTCGAATATAAAGAAGGCGATGCGGCACCGGTTGTTTACGAGCCGAACCCCACTTTTGGTAATATTTTTGGCAAAATTGAATACGCAACATCGCAAGGGTCGTTAATTACCAGCTATCGATCAATTCAACCAGGTGCATTGCACCGCGCGAATGGCGGCTATTTAATTATGGATGCTGAAAAAGTAATGGCTCAACCCCAAGTGTGGGATGGGCTAAAGCTGTCGCTAAAAACGCATCAAATAAAAAATGATTTACCTTATCAAGACAGTGTAGTTGGCAGTAGCTTTACGCTTCGCCCGCAGTTAATACCGCTTGATGTGAAAATTATTTTACTCGGCTCACGTGAACTCTATTACACCATCGGTGAATACGACGAAGAATTTGCCGAGTTATTTAGAGTACTTGCCGATTTTGATTATTACTTACCAAGCAGCGATAAGCTGCAGTATCAGTTTATTACTAAAGTCAGTGATTACTGCGAGCAAACATTAAAGTGCACGTTAAACGAATCAGCAATGGTGCGATTGCTTAAGTTTAGTTATCGCCAAGCTGAGCACCATAATAAACTCTCAGCCCGTTTTGCTGATGTACTAGAGCTTGTGGCTGAGGCTAGTTTTTACGCTAAGCAAGATAAGCTGACGGTGATTGATGCTCGCCATATTGACGAAGCGATTGAAGGCAAACAATACCGTACAGGGCAAATTAGTGAAAATATGCTCAGCGATATAAAAGAAGGCCACACCTTAATTGCGACCGACGGGCAAGCCGTAGGTAAAGTAAACGGTTTAACGGTACTGCACATTGGTGATACTTCGTTTGGTACACCTGCACGCATTACCGCCACTGTTTATGCGGGTGCTGATGGCGTTATTGATGTGGAACGCGAAGCTGAGCTGGGTAAAGCAATTCACTCAAAAGGGGTAATGTTGCTTACCGGTTATTTAGGTAACAAATATGCGCAACACTTTAGCTTAACACTCAGTGCGAATATTGCCATTGAACAA
The DNA here is from genome assembly GCF_000518425.1 of Pseudoalteromonas sp. 23_GOM-1509m. NCBI lineage: Bacteria > Pseudomonadati > Pseudomonadota > Gammaproteobacteria > Alteromonadales > Pseudoalteromonadaceae > Pseudoalteromonas > Pseudoalteromonas sp. 23_GOM-1509m. The sequence goes on along the minus strand of NZ_KI912433.1, from coordinate 57,735 downwards.
AGCTATGGCTATATAGATGGTGATAGCGCCTCATTAGCTGAACTTTGTGCGCTAATATCGGCGATCACCAGTTTACCAATAAGCCAATCTATTGCACTAACCGGCTCTATTAATCAGCATGGTGATGTGCAAGCAATCGGTGGCGTAAATGAAAAAATAGAAGGCTTCTTTAAGCTATGTAAAATGCGTGGTTTAACGGGTGAGCAAGGCGTTATTATTCCAAAATCAAACCAAGTTAACTTAGTACTTGATGATGAAATACTGAATGCGGTTGAACTGGGTAAATTTAATATTTTCGCCGTTGAAACAGTTGACCAAGCGCTAAACTTACTAATGGATATTGACGCGGGTGACATGATTGATGAGCAGTACCCAGAAGATTCAGTGAATGGCATTGCATTAGCACGATTAAAAGATATTGCTGATATTGTTAACGGCGATAACAGCGACGATAAAGACGACTCAGAAGATGAAAAAGGGGAGTTATGATCAATATTATTTTACTGATTGTTATCGCTATTTTTTGCGTTTTGATTTTTAAAAACAGTAAAAAAGCCAAGCAGCAAGCAATCGCTAATGCGCAAATTGAAAGTGATTACTTAATTGCCAATGCAAAGGTAGAAGGCGTTCAAGAAACCGCGTCTGGCTTGCAATATAAAATAATCCATAAAGGGGATAGCGAAAATACACCTAGCCCAACGAGTATGGTGAAAGTGCATTATCACGGCACTTTAATCGACGGCACTGTATTTGACAGCTCAGTGGAGCGTAAAACTCCGATTAGCTTTGGCTTGCACCAAGTTATAAAAGGCTGGACTGAGGGTCTGCAACTGATGAGCCCGGGCGATAAATTTCAGTTTTATATACCGCACCAGCTTGCCTATGGTGAAAAGCGGGTAGGGAGTATACCTCCTGCGTCATTGCTTATTTTTGAGGTGGAATTACTGGCTATTGAGTCGTAATTTTAAGGTAAAAAATACTTTAAGCCCTGCTTTAATCAAGTAGGGCTTTTTTATTTGCTCTTATCAGTCAATCCTACTCAAGAATTTAAATCGTCAGTCGATACCTAAAATAGTGACAAATTCATTTTAGGGATAAAATAATGAAGATTTCAACCAGCTCAATCCAATATCAAGCATCTAATTACAACAACCAGCCTTTAATAGAATCAGAACAGCAACGCATTGATGATAAATCAGAGGAAGAACCTGACTATGTTTTATCAGAGTTTTTAGATGCAAAGGTTCAAAAATACAGCGAAGATAACGCAACATTTGCTGAGCAATATCAAAATTTAGAAAAGGCATATAAATATTTCACCCAGCAAGTAGTTGCATTGCAAGAACAAGTAAATAAGCTTAAGCAGAGTACGGTACAACGCAGTTTAACCATAGATAATAGCCAATATGGGCCAGCTGAAGGCGATAGTCGCTTAACTATGGATGCTGAGCATATGGGAGCTAAAAAGTATAAAACCGAGCAACAACAAGAAGAGATAAATAGATTGGAGCTGCAACTTAGTGAGGTAAAGTCACAGCAGGCAGCAATAAAACAACAAATTATTGAGCTAGTAATCAACGAAATGAAAAGGCGAGGCGACGACTTTACTATTTAACCAAAGTCTAACTGTATTAGTTCAGGTTATTTAACCTTGTAATGTACGCAGAAAAGTTAGTTTTTAAACTCAATTTTTCCAACCTCAAGCCTAAATTCTCCCGCTTGTTTACCTGCAATCATAAACCCAAGCTGCTTTATATCTTTAAAGTTAATTGTAGGTTGTTGTTCAAGTAAGCGGCCGCGATAAGTAAGCTGAAAATCCTCAGGTAAAAACTCAATATTAAGCCACTCGCTCTTTGTGGTACTAAACGAGCGGGTATAAGCCGCACCATCCATGTACTCATTGGTTCTTAAACGTAATTGATAGGTTTGACCATCGCCCTTAACACGTAGCATAATTTTAGTGATGTCTTGGCTTTGTACATCCAATAGCGTTCGGATAGAAGCAAACCCTCCATTGTTTGCAAGCGATACATTGCCTGTAAACATTAAATTGTCGTTTTCATACAAAACCTGACTATTAGAAATGCCACCCATCACCGAATCATTCACTACATACCAGCGAGCATTGGCGTTTGCCTCGGTTGTGGCAAACAGTAAGTTAAAAACAAAAAGTGATGAGAGTTGTTTGGCGGTCATGAGTAATTCCTTAAAACCATTATTAACAATAATACGTTTTGATGTAATAATTGTTCACATAATTATTTTAATACTGGGATAAGGCAATCCTTGATTAAAATACTGACCAAATTAAAGACGTCATAAAATATAAGGATATTAATTTATATGACAAAAAAGCCTGTGATTCTCGTTATCATAGCATTTATTGTTATGATGATCGCGCCTGTTGGCCTATATGAGTGGTACACTTCAATCGACCCCTCCTTTATCCCTAACCGTTTTTATGACTTTTTAAGTTTTTGGGTTTTAGGCTTTATTACTATTTCTTTAGTGTGTGCCTTTCTATTTCATTTAATAAAAACGCCAAATGCAAAAGAAGAGTTTAATACTCACTTTGATCAAGAAGGGGTTATCCTTAAATATTTAAGTATCATGATGATACCTATTTTGCTGTATGCATATCTTTGGGCTGTCATTTGTGCGCCGATTCAACTATGGGCGCATTATCATTTAGGCGATTATTGGTCTGAAGAATATATCTTAGTTGAGTCTGAGGCTTGTTATAGCGATTATGAGCCGAATTGCGTTCGTTTACTCTTTGCAGATATATCTACAAACAAACAGCATAACATCAGGTGGTATTTAGATAAGCACAAGCTTTTAAAACTTAAAAATACAAAAGTGAACTTAGTCGGCGAAAAAAGTTACTTTGGCTATCTTGTTAACGAAATACAATGGTAAAAACGAAAGGGAATTAAATGAAAAGTAATAATTTTAACGAGAGTATAAAAGGCTTTTTTTGGGGAGTTGGGTTTGTAATAGCAATGCTTGGCGGCATTAGTGCGTTCGCCCTTACAATCGCCGCTGATGTTGACAGTGGATTTAAAACAATGGTTTCTAATAAAGCATTAGAAACAAGTGATGAAATTAATAATGATTATAAACTAACTCTTTCTGAAATATATAAAGAAAATGGTCAAGTAAGAATCGCGGCTGAATTAAAAAATATTACTAACGAGAGCATTTATACGGGAACCGTTATTGCTTCTACATTTGACGAAAGTGGTAAGTTTATTGGTAACTGTGTAGGTAAAAGCACAGACAGCTTTCTAGAACCTAGCGAAGTTAGCTATGTTGACATTAAATGCAATTTATTTAGATCACAAGCAAGTAAAGTTCACTCGACAAAGCTTAAAATTAAGTGGTTTTAGGGTAAGTTTAAATAAAAAGAGCCATACTTCGTATGGCTCTTTTTTATTTGAAATAGATGTAATAGAGTTATTTTATTGAGGCAATAAACTCTTCATCTGCATATAGGTTTGTTAGTAATTTTTGAACTAACTCTACGTAGCTTTTTTGACCATTAGGGATCGCGATCGCTCCCATAAATGAAGAGTCAAAAGTGTGTTCGGCCATGATTTCTTTTTCGAATAAGATAATATTCTCTTCTGAAACGATAAAATTTACTTTTATAAATGAACTTCCCTCGGAGAAACCCGTAACATCAATATCTTGGTCAATTACTTTGCCAGTTACTTGCTTTTTAGCAACACCAGACCAAAGCTTGGCTAACTTAAGCTCTTGCAACAAAGCATTTTCAATATATTTACCATAACTGTTGCCTACAGATGAAATAAGAGGTGAGCCTCTAAGTGAAATTTTATTTAGTTTCTTTTCAGACTTAATTGTGCCAACAGATAAAGGGGAAACCGTTTCTTGCTTTAATTTTGAAACGTTACCAATGTCTGCACTATAAGGAGGCACTTGAATTGTACATGCACTTAAGAATAAAACCCCGATTAATCCTATTAAACTTCTATACTTCATTTTAATTCTTTCCTTACTCATAGTTTTGACTGCTCTAACTCTACAACTAGTTTGTTAAATGCTTCTTCTGTTGCACGCTTTGCTGATAAAGAAAAGTCGTTTTTAAACTCATCAAATTCAGCTTTGCCAAAACCTTTAACTTCAGTATTCCATGCTATATCGCCATTGCTATTTAAAGTTTTACAGTTTAACGTGAAAGTAAACTCTGTAGGTGGCCATGTAAATAAACTATCTGAACTAGATTCAGTTGTTATTGTAGGTATAAATACATATTCAATTTTATTGTCTTGTAAAAATGTATTATCAGTTAATGATTCAAGCTTATAAACGTTTTCAAATTTATTAGAAAGTACAGTATATAATGCAGCTTCTGTGTCTTTATAAGGTTTGTAACTAACATTATCGCCACCACCACCAAGTGTTTTTACTTGTTTTTTAATATCATCTTCAGAAATATAATAACCTACAACGGATATTGATTTATTTTCTGAAAGCTGAAGTTTTTCAGTGTCTGGATTTAAACTTATCTGGTGGGCACAGCCACTTAAAACAAGTACCGAAAACAAGAAAAACATGTTAGTTAATAACTTCAAAATATACTCCATATATTTAATTTTTAAAGAAAAAGCAGTTTCATCGATAATATATGTTTTGTAGTTGCATTGTAAATAATGTTAACTTTATATTTGTAAATGGTTGTAACTTTTGTATTTGATATTTTTTGTTTTGAGGTGTTTTTATTTTAAATAAAGATGAGTTCGCTTGAGCAAAAATTAAAAAGCGCGTAATTTAATCGCGTTACCTATTTTAATAACAAGTATAATAATGAAAGCACAAGAATTAGAACAATTAGCGTTATCTAAAGCCGAAACTCGAGAAGTGATCACGCCATATGCCTTTGAGGTTGATAATGCTTTACTTGGCTTGCCTTTGGCTTCGCCGACTCGGCGCGCATTAGCTATGATTATTGATGTTGCATTAATATTCATAGCTGCAAAGCTCAGTGCGACTATTATTGCATTCGTTGCTGCGATGGCTTTTTACAAAGGAACGGCGCAGCAATACCTTCCTAAAATGTCGAGTGTGTGGCGAAGAATATTAAAAATAGTAGCAGCAAGTATTTTATTTGTAAGCGCTCTTGCTGTGCTTTCAATTGGCATAGATTACTTAGAAGGCGATGACCCTGTTCAAGGCTTAAAAATACAGGATGACATTCAGCTTACCTCCACAGAAAAAAAGCAGGTAAATGCCTACTTAGTGCAAACAGCCGACGAAAGCTGTGAGCAACTTTGCCAACAAAATGCGCTTGATAATTTGATAGGGCAAGTACCCAAATTAGCCGAAATGGACGACTTACAAAACCCACAACTTGCAAAAGCATTTTTACAATTATTAGTGTTTGGTGAAAATAATGAATTAAAGCTTGCGCAGTTAATAGAAGATAAATCCGCACAAACAACCACGCACAGTATTTTGCAGTGGGGTAAAGGTATTATTCAAGATTTAGGTTTGGGTTTTGGCTGGGCGGCTGTGTACTTCACACTGTTTTCTTTATTATGGCGCGGTCAAACCCCTGGTAAAAAGCTCTGTAACACCCGAGTGGTTGCATTAAGTGGTGAACCGCTGGGTTTACTTGATTGTTTTGGCCGCTACGGTGGTTACGGCGCAGGTTTTGCCACCGGCTTGTTAGGCTTTTTACAAGTGTACTGGGATCCAAACAGACAAGCCATTCAAGATAAAATATCAGCCACGGTAGTTATTCAAGGGAATGTGAACCAAGTTGTGAATGCCCAAACCGTAGAAAGTGCAGTTAAAGATTAGTTTTGGTTAACATAACTTCATAAAGCTATAAGTATATTTATTTTGAATTGCGATACCACTACTAGATGGCAATATAATGAGTAACGCTAAAGAGTACTATCAAGTTAGTCTGCTAAATTTGAGGGAGTGATATAGTTACTTATTCAGGTTGTCTTTAGAATAAGTAATTTTAGAAGCCAAATAAATACATTTAAAAATGTAGGGCTAAATATGTAGGCTCTACATCTTAAATAGCGAGATTAACTTCTAAACCTAACCCCAAATCCAATCATACCCAATAACAATATAAACCCCCATACAAACCCATTGCCGTATTGGCTATATACGCTGTCGCCTTGTATGAGCTTTATATTGGCTTTAAGTGTTGTTGCTTCAAACTGTGGCATAGTTTGGCGTGTTTGGCTTATGGGGTCATATACACCGCTTATGCCGTTGTTGGTAACACGTACCAATGGGCGCTGTAGTTCAAGGGCGCGCATGCGGGCAATTTGCATATGCTGGTGGGGGCCGATTGAATCACCAAACCAGGCATCGTTGCTTACGGTAAATAGTAAATCAGAGTCGCTTTTGTAGTTACCCCGCACTAAATCGGCAAAGACTATTTCATAGCAAATAGCGGGCAGTAGATTAAAGCCATTCGCGCGTAAGTTATTTTGCACTTTATCACCGCGAGAGAACGACGACATAGGCAAATCAAATAACGGAGCTATGGGGCGTAGTATGTCTTCAAAAGGAACAAATTCTCCAATAGGCAATAACTGATGCTTTTGATAGCGGTTACTATCTAAGTAACGGTAGTGGCCGTGTTCATCATTTTGCTCTTTGTTACCGACCACAATCAGCGTATTAAAAATGGTTCTTGTATCGCGTTGGTAATCGACAATACCCGTTACTAGCGCGGTTTTATTAAATGAGGCGGCACTGTCTAAGCCTGCTAAATATGAATCAGCGAGGGCTTCTATTTCAGGGACTGCGGCTTCAGGCCACACAATTAAATCAGCATCCCAGTGACGGCGCGTCATATCCTGATACTTACTCATGGTGGTCCAAAACTCACTGGGGTCAAAGCGCAAGTGTTGTTTTATATTACCTTGTACAAGCAGCACAGAAAGGTCTTTATTGGAGTAATGGGGTGCCTTTGTAAAATGTGCACCTGCAAAAGCTAAAACAACCACAGCAGCGGTAATAGCAGGCACTTTATATTGTTTTTGGGTTAAGCTGTACAATGCAAAACCAATGGCAATACATAATAGCGTGAGTCCAAATTCACCAATAAAAGGAGCAAGGGCATTCAGTGGACTGTCGGTTTGTGTATAGCCAAAGCTTAACCAAGGAAAACCGGTTAACAGCTTGGCTCGCAAATACTCACTAATCGCAAAACAAGGGAGTAGTAGCGCTGCAAAACTTATAGAGCCGTTTGAAAAACGAGTGGTTGCCCACAGCGCCAACGCAGGAAATAATGCAAGGTAGCTGCACAGTAATACCATTAACGAAATGGAAGCGATAAGTGGCATACCACCAAAGGTGGCAATAGATACATGCACCCAGCTAATGCCTGCACCAAACCAGCCTAGACCAAATATAAAGCCATATTTAGCCGCCGTTTTAGCGTGGTTTTTTCCGGTGAGGTTTGCAGGGATACAATAAAATAATGCGGCCAAGCTAAAAAATACAATTGGCCAAAGACCAAAAGGCGCGTAGCTAAAAGTCAAAACAAGGCCCGCAACCAGTGCGAGCCATGCTTTTTTATCTTTTGCTAGTAGGGTGAGGCTAGTTAGCAGTTTCTTCACTGTCGTTATCATCAGCCTTAGGAATGGTGACTTGCAGTTGTAATATACGACGGTTATCAGAATTAGTTACTTTAAACTGAAATCCGTCTATATCAATGGTTTCGCCACGACTAGGCATATGGCCAAAGGCATGTAATACGGTACCACCAATAGTATCGGCGTCTTGCGAGCTATAGCCTGATTTAAAATGCTCGTTAAAGTCATCTACAGGGGTTAGTGCTTGCACAACGTAAACATGTTTAGCTAGTTGACGAATATCTTGTTGTTCTTCTTCTTCATCGTGCTCATCTTCGATTTCGCCAACAATGATCTCAAGAATATCTTCAATGGTGACCAAACCAGATACGCCGCCGTATTCATCAATCACAATCGCCATATGGTAGCGTTGCTGACGAAACTCGTTAAGCAGGGTATCAACCCGTTTACTTTCAGGCACCACCATAGCAGGACGTAAATAGTCACGAAGCGATGGCAAATGCTCATCTTTGTTTAAAATGAGAGGTAATAAATCTTTTGCGAGTAAAATCCCTTCTACATGGTCTTTATCTTCACACACAACCGGAAAACGAGAGTGGGTAGAGTCAACCATCATAGGTATATGCTCTTCAAGCGGGCTATCAATTTCCAAAGTGACCATTTGTGAGCGCGGTATCATAATATCTCGCACTTTAAGCTCAGACACACCAAGCACACCTTCAATCATTTCTTTGGTTTCAGGATCGATTACATCCCGCTCTTGGGCATCGGCAATCACCTCAACCAGCTCTTCTCTATTCTGGGGTTCCCCTTGCAACATGTGGGTTATACGGCCCAGCCAAGTCCTGCCAGAAGAACCCTGGCTAGATTGCGAGTTATCGTCGCTCATTACGTCTAATTGCTCCGTTTATTTAAATATCGTCCCGGTATGGGTCTGCTATGTTTAGTTCAGCAAGTAATTGCTTTTCTATACTTTCCATCTCTAACGCATCTTCACTCTTTATATGGTCAAATCCAAGTAAATGCAAGCATCCATGAATAACCATATGGGCAAAGTGGTCATGAAATGACTTTTCTTGCTCTTGCGCCTCAGCCAAAACGATGGCTGGACAAATAATTAAGTCACCTACAAGTGGGATATCAATGCCCGGTGGCGCTTCAAATTCAAACGATAATACGTTGGTAGGCTTATTTTTACCACGGTAGTCATTATTGAGCTGTTGCGACTGTGCTTCATCGCTAATGACAATGGTCAGCTCAGACTCATCGCGGTATTGGCTAAGTACTTTATCGGCCCACATTGCAAACTGCTCAAGGCTGGGTAAGTTGTCAAACTCACACGCTATTTGTAAATCAAGTTCTGTTTTCACGGTATTACTCTTTAGTCGCAGGTTGCTCATGAGCGGCAAGCGATTCTTTAGCTTGTTGTTTCTCTAATCGCTTTAGGCGCTCACGTTCATCGTTGCGCTCATAGGCTTCAACAATGCGTGCTACCACAGGGTGGCGTACTACATCGTGCGATTTGAAAAAGTTAAAGCTAATTTCATCAACGCCATCTAACACCTCAATAGCATGACGAAGGCCAGAGCGCGCTCCCCGAGGTAAATCAACTTGGGTTATGTCGCCGGTGATCACCGCTTTAGAATTAAAGCCAATACGGGTTAAGAACATTTTCATTTGCTCTGTGGTGGTATTTTGGCTTTCATCTAAAATAATAAACGCATCATTAAGTGTGCGTCCGCGCATATAAGCCAGTGGCGCAATTTCGATGATGTTTTTTTCAATCAGCTTTTCAACACGCTCAAAGCCAAGCATTTCAAATAAGGCATCGTAAAGTGGGCGTAAGTAAGGGTCTATTTTTTGGCTTAAATCACCGGGTAAAAAGCCAAGTTTTTCACCCGCTTCAACCGCAGGGCGAGTGAGCAATATACGACGTATTTCTTGGCGCTCTAGTGCATCAACTGCCGCCGCAACGGCAAGATAGGTTTTACCTGTACCCGCAGGGCCAATACCAAAGGTAATGTCGTGGTGCAAAATATTAGCAACATACAAGCCTTGGTTATCGTTACGCGGTTTAATAACGCCACGACGGGTTTTAATCATCATTTCTTTGCCGTAGGCGCTACTTGAGGTGTCTTGCTCAAGCGCTTTAGACTCAGTGATGGCTAAATGGACGTTGTCAGGCTCAATTTCGCCAATTTCCCCACGGACAGGCTGAGTATCAATATAAAGGTTTTTTAAGATCTCTACCGCGCCGGCGCTACTGTGTAGTTTACCGGTTACTTTAAAAAAGTTATCACGATGAATAATTTCAACACCTAGACGGCGTTCAATTTGTTTGATGTTTTCGTCAAACGGGCCACATAATGAAGAAAGGCGTTTGTTGTCGGCAGGTTCTAAATAAATCTCTAATGTTTTTAACTGATTACTCAAAATTACTTCCTATTACAGTGCGCCAGCGTTAACTGGCGCAATGAATTTTTGCAACTAAGGTACGAAAGTAGCAACGCCAATTTCGTTAGCTGTCTCGGTTTTTTGCTCACTCGCTGCTTTGGTTAAAATAGCTGAAGGGGCAATTTCGCGGCGTAAGTTCATTTCTGATTCTGTACGAATTAAATCGCCACGTAAAGAGTTTGGTAGTGCCTCGGTAATACGTACATCAACAAACTGACCGATCACTGTGTGTGGGCCAACAAAGTTAACTACACGGTTGTTTTCAGTTCGGCCACGTAATTCCATTGGGTTCTTCTTAGAAGGACCTTCAACTAAAATACGTTGTTCGGTATCAAACATTTGGCGGCTAATTTGCTGTGCCATTTGTGTAATACGGTTTTGTAATAAGTACAGGCGCTCTTTTTTCTCTTGCTCGGTTACGTCATCTGGCAAATCGGCCGCTGGCGTACCTGGGCGTGCACTGTAAATAAAGCTAAAGCTCATATCAAAACCAATATCGTTGATAAGGTTCATGGTCGCTTCAAAATCGGCCTTGCTTTCACCTGGGAAACCTATGATGAAATCTGACGACATACTTAAGTTAGGGCGAATTTTACGTAGCTTACGAATAGTTGATTTGTACTCAAGTGCAGTATGGCCGCGTTTCATTAAGTTTAAAACACGATCTGAGCCACTCTGTACTGGAAGGTGTAAGTGATCAACCAGCTCAGGCACATCGGCATAAGCGTCAATAATGTCAGGCGTAAACTCAACGGGGTGTGAAGTGGTGTAACGAATACGGTCAATCCCGTCAATTGCGGCTACTAAACGGATAAGGTCTGAGAAATAGCAAATTTCACCATCGTGTGTATCACCACGGTACGCATTTACGTTTTGACCTAGTAAGTTAACTTCACGTACGCCTTGCTCGGCTAACTGTGCAACCTCTAATAACACGTCATCAACAGGGCGACTTACTTCTTCACCACGCGTGTAAGGTACAACACAGAAAGTACAGTATTTAGAACACCCTTCCATAATTGATACAAACGCAGAAGGACCTTCTGCTTTTGGCTCAGGAAGACGGTCAAATTTTTCAATCTCTGGGAATGAAATATCAACCACTGATGACCCTTTGTTACCTTGCACTTGTTTGATCATTTCAGGTAAACGGTGCAATGTTTGTGGGCCAAAAATAACATCGACAAACGGCGCGCGTTGACGAATTGAATCGCCTTCTTGCGATGCTACACAGCCGCCAACACCAATAATCAGGTCTGGTTTGTCATCTTTTAATAACTTCCAACGACCTAATTGGTGGAATACTTTTTCTTGCGCTTTTTCACGAATTGAACAGGTGTTAAGTAATATAACATCAGCATCAGCAGCTTCTTCAGTTAGCTGATAGCCGTTGGTCGCATCTAGAAGATCAGCCATTTTCTGAGAGTCGTATTCGTTCATCTGACAACCCCAGGTTTTAATATGCAGCTTTTTGCTCATTGAAATATAGCCTCGTGTTCAATTCGATAGTGGCACAAACATGTGCTAGAAACAGGTATAAGTGGCGCAATTATTAAATTTTGCTCGACTTAAAGGACGCGTATTTTAGCTGGATACACGCTCAAAACCAAGTATAGATTTCATGTTTGTGATCTGAAATCAATATAGTATGGGTTTAATAAGAGAATTAAGCGAAGCGCTCACACAGAGCAAACTAATTACGATACAATCAAAGTAGAGTTAAGTCAGAAGTAAAATGATGAAAAACATGGCTAAAAATAATGTAATTGTAGTAGGCGGCGGCATGGTTGGTGCCGCTATGGCTATTAAATTAGCGCAACAAGGTAAAGCCGTACGTGTTATTGAAAAACACCCAATAGATGCATCACTAGTGCTTAGTAGTGATGCAGTTGATATACGTGTATCAGCTATTAACCGCTTTTCGGAAAAACTGCTTGATCAGCTTGGTGCTATGCCATTGCTGCGCGAAAATAGACTCGCTCCCTATGAGCAATTAGAAGCTTTTGAGCGTGGTAACGATCATTTATTATTTGATTGCCATGCCATCAATACCACGCATTTAGGTCATTTAATCGAGAATAAGTTAATTCAAGCAAGCTTATGGCAGCAATTCGGGCAGCATAATATTGAAATGATTAATCCTTCATCGGCTTTAACTGCAATAGAGCAAAACCCTGATAGCATTACCTTGCACTATAACGAACAAAGCTATACTGCTGATTTAGTCATTGCAGCCGATGGTGGGCAATCACAATTACGTAGCAAAGCCAATATTGGTATAACTGGGTGGCAATATCAGCAGCATTGTATGGGCGTGCTAATAAAGCTCGATGCACCACAACAAGTTAAAACATGGCAGCAGTTTACACCTACAGGGCCTGTTGCGTTTTTACCTATGCAAGCACCTTATGCAAATTTAATTTGGTATGACGATGCAAATACCCTCAAAGCATTTAAAGCCCTACAACCTAGCGCATTAAAAGCTCATATTATTGAAAAGTTTCCAAAGCTCGCTGGTGATTTTGAAGTACAAAGCCATGCTATATTTCCTCTAGCAAGGCAGCATGCTAATAATTATTCACAAGGGCGACTCGTTTTAGTGGGTGATGCGGCGCACACCATTAATCCTCTGGCAGGACAGGGCGTTAATTTAGGCTTTCAAGATGTGGCTGCCTTAGCTGAAGTGTTGCGTACAGCTGATGATGTAGGTTGCCCGCTAATGCTTAAAGAGTACGAACGTAGTCGTCGTAACGCTAATTTATTAATGATGAGTATGATGGATGCTTGCTACTTTGGTTTCTCAAACCAAATAGCCCCATTAAAATGGGCGCGCAGCACATTTTTAAAGTTAGCTAATAATACAGGGCCGGTAAAAAACTGGGTATTAAAATACGCAATAAGTGGTGAGCTTAGTTAGTTGATGAAAAGGCTCAAATTTGGGTCTTTTTTTATATCTGAAAAAATGTGGTATTGGATTATAAAAGTAAAAATATTAGTGATTTTGAAGCTAGTGTGGGGGGCAATCAAAAAAGTGTGCAAATTGGCTGGGATACCAGGATTTGAACCTGGGAATGCCAGGATCAAAACCTGGTGCCTTACCGCTTGGCGATATCCCAACT
>NZ_KI912433.1:2075-43706 GCF_000518425.1 Pseudoalteromonas sp. 23_GOM-1509m | reverse complement strand
GCTCTAACCAGCTGAGCTACTTAGCCATCTTTTTTGTTAACACTTCATCGCTGAGTGCGGGGCGTATTATGCTGATATGCCCCAAATTCGTCAACACCTTTTTTGCAAAAAAACACTTAAGTTGGTTTGTTTGCAGGAAAAATAGGCTAACCGGCTACTTTTTAATTAAAACGTTGCTTTTTTAACACTCCTTATGAGCTGAGTATTATAATTTTAGCTTTGCTTTACGTTTGAAAGCTTATTACTAGGGTAGACTAATATTCGGCTGAAAATAAAAAAGGCCCGTAAAAACGAGCCTTTTAAAACAATGAGCCACTCAAGGTGGTGCAGTGTTTAATTATACATTGAACAAGAAGTTCATTACATCGCCATCTTTAACAATGTATTCTTTACCTTCTTGACGCATTTTACCTGCTTCTTTTGCACCGCTTTCACCTTTAAATGCAATAAAGTCATCAAAAGCAATTGTTTGTGCGCGGATAAAGCCACGTTCAAAGTCGGTATGAATTTTACCCGCTGCTTGTGGCGCTGTTGCACCCACAGGGATAGTCCATGCACGTACTTCTTTTACACCCGCAGTAAAGTAAGTTTGCAAATGTAGTAGCTCATAGCCACCACGAATAACAAGGTTAAGTCCTGGCTCTTCAAGACCAAGGTCAGCCATAAACTCTAATTTGTCTTCTTCGTCAAGCTCAGATAGCTCAGATTCGATAGCTGCACACACAGGCACAACAACCGCATCTTCAGCGGCGGCTATTTCACGGACACGATCAAGTAGTGGATTATTTTCAAATCCGTCTTCAGCCACGTTAGCAATATACATAGTTGGCTTAATAGTTAAGAAGTTAATAGGCGCAATGGCTGCTTTTTCTTCTTTTGTTAGCGCTAAAGAACGTAAAGTTAAGCCTTCATCAAGATGCACTTTTACTTTTTCAAGTACCGCATTTTGCTCTTTAGCGTCTTTATCGCCACCTTTTGCTTTTTTTGCATTACGGAACATTGCTTTATCGGCACTGTCCATATCAGCAAGTACTAGCTCGGTGTTGATCACGTCAATATCGTCAGCAGGGTCGATAGTACCAGCAACGTGAATAACGTTTTCATCTTCAAAACAACGAACTACATGGCCAATCGCATCTGTTTCACGGATATTTGCTAAAAACTGATTGCCTAGGCCTTCACCTTTTGATGCACCTTTAACTAAACCTGCAATATCCACAAATTCCATACTGGTTGTAAGAATACGTTGTGGGTTAACAATTTTAGCAAGTTCGTCTAGGCGAGGATCTGGCACCGGTACCACACCTGTATTAGGTTCAATGGTACAAAAAGGAAAGTTAGCGGCTTCAATACCCGCTTTAGTCAATGCATTGAAAAGTGTTGATTTACCAACATTAGGCAAGCCAACGATGCCACATTTAAAACCCATAGTAAGATACCTTGTTTAGATTCGTTTAATACGTGCGACCGTATACCCAAAAATTAGGGTTTAAACGAATGTAGTCTGTTTTGTGCTTTTAACACACCGTCTTTAGCAAGTATTTCCATACAACGAACTGCTTCATCAACTGCGGCATCCATTTTTTCTTGATCGTCCTTGGCTGCTTTACCAAGCACCCAACCGGTGACCATTTCGCGATGTCCTGGATGACCTACACCTATGCGTAAGCGCATAAAGTCTTTTTGATTTGCCATTTTTGCAATAATGTCTTTTAAGCCATTATGACCGCCATGTCCGCCGCCTTTTTTTAATTTAGCAACGCCCGGGTCTAAATCCAATTCATCATGGGCAACAAGTATGTCTTCCACGGGGATTTTAAAAAAATTGGCTAAACTACTCACCGCTTTGCCACTTAAGTTCATGTAAGTGGTGGGGATCAGTAATTTGAATTCTTTGCCTTGAATAATCACTTTGCCAGTAAGGCCGTGATATTTAGGGTCGTGTTTTAGCGTGCAGTTGTAGCGTGCAGCGAGTTCTTGAATGAACCAAGCACCTGCGTTGTGGCGTGTATTTGCGTATTCGGGGCCTGGATTAGCCAGGCCCACAAGCATTTGAATAGAATTCAAGGTGCGAGACCTTAAATATTATTCTGCAGCGTCTGAAGCGTCGTCTTCAGTTGGAGCTGCTTTGTTAGCTTTGATAGTAACGATAGACTGATCGTGGCCTTCGCCTTTACCAAGCTCAACAGATTGAACACCTTTAGGGAACGCAAGATCTGTAAGGTGGATTGAATCACCAGCAACAAGATCAGATACGTCTACTTCGATGAATTCTGGAAGTGACTTAGGAAGACAAGAAATCTCAACTTCAGTTAACTGGTGAACAACAGTTGCACCTAACTTAGTTACTTTCTCTTCACCGATGAAGTGTAAAGGAACCTTAGTTACTAGTTTATGAGTTGCGTCTACACGTTGGAAATCAAGGTGAGTAAGCTTAGGCTTGAAAGGGTGACGTTGGATATCTTTTAAGATTGCTTCAACTTTCTCGCCACCTACATTTAATGTAAGGATGTGAGTGTAAAAGCCTTCGTCTTCTTGTGCTTTGATCATATCTTTATGAGCAAAAGTAAGCGATACCGCTTCTTTATCAGCTCCATAAAGGATTGCCGGCACTTTGTCTTCGCGACGTAGGCGGCGGCTCGCACCAGTACCAGTTTCTACGCGAAGTTCAGCGTCATAAGTATAAGTTGTGTTAGACATGATGTCTCCAATAATTAAAAGTGTTAGGGCCTTTGCGACCAAGGTCCCTAGCCAAAAGGCGCGCTATCATACCACTGCGGGTTTATAAAATAAACATCGCTTACAAAAAAAGCGCCAAAAGGCGCTTTTATACTCATTAATGTTTAACTTTAGTGTTCAAACATTGCCGAGATAGATTCTTCGTTGCTAATGCGACGAATAGTCTCTGCTAACATATCTGCAAGCGTTAATACTTTAACAATATCAAGCGCTTTTAGTTCGTCAGACAGTGGAATTGAGTCAGTTACAATCACTTCGTCAATCACAGAGTTACGTAAGTTTTCTGCAGCTGTACCAGAAAGAATAGGGTGAGTAGCGTAAGCAAATACACGTTTAGCACCATGCTCTTTAAGGGCTTCAGCGGCTTTACACAATGTACCACCGGTATCAATCATGTCATCAACAATAATACAATCGCGGCCTTCAACGTCACCAATAATGTGCATTACTTGAGAAACGTTAGCTTGAGGGCGACGTTTATCGATAATTGCTAAGTCGGTATCGTTTAATAGTTTTGCAATTGCACGGGCACGCACCACGCCACCAATATCAGGTGATACAACAACCACGTCATCAAAGTCGCGGTTTTTCATATCTTCTAATAGTACAGGGCTACCAAATACGTTATCCACTGGTACATCAAAGAAGCCTTGGATTTGCTCAGCGTGTAAATCAACCGTAAGAACGCGGTCAACACCTACACTTGATAAGAAATCCGCAACCACTTTAGCTGTAATTGGTACACGGGCAGAACGTACGCGACGATCTTGACGAGCATAACCAAAATAAGGGATAACAGCAGTGATACGACCGGCAGATGCACGGCGTAACGCATCAACCATAACGATAAGTTCCATCAGGTTATCGTTAGTAGGGGCACAGGTTGATTGCAAGATAAAAACATCCGAGCCACGAACATTTTCATTAATTTGAACACTGATCTCACCGTCACTAAAACGGCCAACAACAGCATCGCCTAATTCAATATATAAACGTTTTGCAACTTTTTGAGCTAGGTCAGGTGTTGCGTTACCAGCGAAGAGCTTCATGTCAGGCACGGTAGGGTTCCTCAGGCACTGAATTTTTGGACTAACTTACATTGAGTGAACAAAGTAGGTTAACTTATGATTACTTGTACGTTACTTCATTTATCAATGATGGCGGCTAACTCCGTATGAGCAGGAGAGGTATTAACGCTTGATGCGATAAAACCCTGCCAAGTATGGGGGAGGTTAGCAAGTACATCTTGTGCTTGAACTTGGCTAGCAAATTCAACAAAACAACATGAACCTGTTCCGGTCATCTTTGATGGAGCGTATTTTAGCAACCACTGCAGGGTTTTTTCAACCTCGGGGCACAGCTTTTTCACTAAAGGCTCACAATCGTTGGTTAAAATTTGCTGTTGCCAGTCGCCAGAAAGTTTTGGTGTATCACGTTTTAAATCTGGGTGAGTAAATATTTGTGCTGTGCTGACATGTTGATTTGGGAAGACAACACAATACCACTTCGGCGGCAGTTCTAGGCACTCTAATTGCTCGCCAATGCCATGTGCTATGGCACTTTTACCTTTAATGAACACAGGCACATCAGCACCGAGTTTCAGGCCTAAATCAGCCAGTTCATCTAAAGATAGGGCTGTATTCCAAAGCGTATTAAGAGCTAAAAGCGTTGATGCAGCATCGGATGAACCGCCTCCAACACCTCCCCCCATGGGTAAGCGTTTAGTTAAATTTATTTTTGCACCCATATCCACTTTACAGTGGGTTTGTAATAATAACGCCGCTTTGTAAATCAAATTATCGGTTAGCGCAATGCCATTGGTGTCGCCGCTAATACTTATAAGAGTATCCGTGCTTAGTTTAAAATGGAGCTCGTCACCATAATTTAAAAACGTAAATAAAGTTTCTAATTCATGGTAGCCATCATCACGGCGGCCATTAATGTGTAAAAATAAATTAAGCTTAGCTGGGGCAATCAGCGAAAATTCAGAGTGAGTATACATAGTTAGTTAAACTGCCAGTCATAGAGTTTGATTTTAATTTTAATCTTTTCATGGGTTAAGGTTAAAGCATTCGGTAACCAAAAACCGTATTTTTGGACGTAACTTGTGTAACTTATTTGCCACTTTTTACCATTATCATCAAACCATAACACGCTTTTAGCACGCCCTAATTGATCAATTTCTAAGGTGTGATCGTCAATGGTAGCTTTTAACCATGGGCCTGCGTTATTAACTGGTAAAGTAAACCCTGTTAAACGTTGTAAAAGTGCACTGGCGTTACTATCAAAATACGGTTGGTCATCAAAGATTAATTCGGCGCCGACTGCGGTTTGTTTAAGCGATAAAATCCGTGTGCCAATAAACGTGGTTAACACTAAATAATTACTATTTTGTGTTTGTTGCCAATTTAAGTTGGCAGATTGGCGCTCATCTGGGCTAATAAACGCAAGTTTACCGTCTACTTGCCAAGTTTTTTGCTCGCCAAGGCGTAACTTCCAGTCTTCGTAAAGCTCTGTTTTATAATTGTTTTTACTTGCGCAGCCGGTTAAAAATACAAATAGCAGTGTTAAAATCAAATATTGTCGAGTCAAATGTTGTTCCTTACTTTCCATATTCCTGAGATTTTTGATAAAATTGCCGCCTATGTAGTAGGGCTCAGCAATATTTGGCAGATATGACCATAATAGCACTTGGTATTAATCACAAAACCGCATCCGTAGAATTACGAGAAAAAGTGGCCTTTTCGCCTGAGCAAATTTCAGAGGCGCTACAACAATTAAGTGGCCATGCCGACTTTAATGAAGCGGTTATTGTCTCTACCTGTAATCGCACTGAGGTGTATTGTAGCCTTGCACAGCAAAATTCCCAAACATTGTTGCAATGGTTGGCCAGTTTCCATGGTTTAGATGAACATGAACTGAGTAAAAATATCTACTGTCATGAAGACAGCGCTGCAATAAATCATTTGATGCGTGTAGCCTGTGGGCTTGACTCGCTGGTGTTAGGCGAACCACAAATTTTAGGGCAAATAAAACAAGCCTATAATAGTGCCAAAACCCATGATGCGGTGGGCGTTACGTTTGACCGTTTGTTTCAAAAAACGTTTTCGGTGGCAAAAGAAGTCCGTACCGAAACCAACATTGGTGCCAGTGCTGTATCGGTTGCCTTTGCGGCAGTTAATTTAGCAAAGCATATTTATGGAAAGCTGGATAAAACCAAGGTGTTACTCATTGGTGCCGGTGAAACCATAGAGCTGGTAGCAAAACATTTATACCAAAATGAGCCGCAAAAAATTACTGTTGCCAACAGAACAATAGAAAGAGCGCGCAGTTTAGCCGATGAAGTATCAGCCGATGTTATTGCGTTGGCACAATTGCCTGAACGTTTGCATCAAGCTGATATTGTGATTAGCTCCACCGCCAGCACTTTGCCCATTATTGGTAAAGGTGTAGTTGAGCAAGCACTGAAACAACGCCGCTATAAGCCGATGCTGTTTATTGATATAGCTGTACCACGCGATATTGAAAGCCAAGTCGGTGAGCTCGACGACGCCTACTTGTACTCGGTCGATGACTTACAAGCCATTGTTAGTGAAAACATGGCTGCTCGTGAGCAAGCGGCAGAGCAAGCACAAATTATTATTAGTGAGCGCACCAAAGAGTTTTTTATGTGGTTGCGCTCGCTTGATTCAGTGGATTTAATTCGCCACTACCGTAATGATGTACAAACAACAAAAGCAGAACTTGTAGATAGGGCGCTTAGTCAGCTAAATACAGGTAAAGACGCAGAAAAAGTAATTTTAGAGCTGGCCAATAAATTAACCAATCGCTTAATGCACGCGCCTACCCGTGCCATCCAAGATGCAGCGAAAAAAGGTGAAGTGGCTCAGTTAAACCAATTGAAAAAAATGTTAGGTATAGATCAGGAATAACAGTTAAATGAAAGAGTCCGTTTATCGTAAATTAGAAACCTTAGTTGAGCGCTATGAAGAAGTTCAAGCGCTACTAAGTGACCCATCGGTCATTAGTGATCAAAACCGCTTTCGTACTCTTTCAAAAGAATACTCTGAGCTTGAAGAAGTGGTGAAAACGTTTTTAGCATACCAGCAAGCACAAGAAGACTTGAGTAGCGCTGAAGAAATGCTAAAAGATTCAGATCCTGAAATGCGCGAAATGGCACAAGAAGAATATAAAGAAGCAAAAGCACAAATTTCGACTTTAGAAGACGACATTCAAGTGCTTATGTTGCCTAAAGATCCGAAAGACAATAACAACGTGTTTTTAGAAGTTCGCGCCGGAACAGGGGGCGACGAGGCCGCTATTTTTGCTGGCGACTTGTTTAGAATGTACAGCCGCTACGCAGAAACAAAAAAATGGAAAGTAGAAGTTGTGACGACCAACGAAGGTGAACATGGCGGCTACAAAGAAGTAATTGCTAACATCAGCGGTGAAGGTGTGTATGGGCAATTAAAATTTGAATCAGGCGTGCACCGTGTACAGCGCGTCCCAGAAACTGAGTCACAAGGGCGCGTACATACCTCAGCCTGTACTGTTGCTGTAATGGCTGAAGTGCCAGAAGCCGAAGCCATAGAAATTAATACCGCCGATATTAAAGTTGATACCTTTAGAGCATCGGGCGCGGGTGGTCAGCACGTTAATAAAACCGACTCTGCCATTCGTATTACTCATTTACCAACCGGTGTTGTGGTTGAGTGTCAAGATGAGCGTTCTCAACATAAAAACCGTGCAAAAGCGATGTCGGTATTGGCAGCGCGTTTGCAACAGGCTGAAGATGAAAAACGTCATGCTGCTGAGGCGTCTGAACGTCGTAATTTAGTGGGCAGTGGCGATCGTTCTGAGCGTATTCGCACATACAACTATCCGCAGGGGCGTATTACCGATCACCGTATTAACTTAACGCTTTATCGTTTAAACGAAGTGGTAGCGGGTGATTTAGGCGCTGTGGTTGAGCCGCTAATGCAAGAGCATCAGGCCGACTTATTAGCAGCGATGGGCGACGATTAATCGTGAACCTCACTGTTGAAAACGCTATTACTACCGGTGCTAATTTATTAGCATCAAGTAGTGATAGCGCAAAGTTAGATGCTCAAGTACTACTGCTTAATATTTTACAAAAGCCACGTAGTTATTTATTTACTTGGCCAGAAAAACAATTAACGGATGAGCAATCACAAGCGTTTGAGCGTGCATGTGAGCGTCGTTTAAACGGCGAGCCTGTTTCGCACATTACAGGGTATCGTGAGTTTTGGAGTTTACAGCTTGAAGTAAATCCAACAACACTCATTCCTCGCCCTGATACAGAAACCTTAGTTGAGCTTGCGCTTTCATGTAATGTACCAAATGACGCTAAAGTGCTCGATTTGGGCACAGGCACTGGAGCAATTGCACTTGCGCTTGGTAGTGAAATGCCTACATGGGATATTATTGCCGTTGATCGTATTGATGATGCGGTGGCACTGGCCAAACGTAATCAAAAACGATTAGCGATAAATAATGTGTGTGTTGAACAAAGCAATTGGTTTAGCGCGTTAAATAATAAAAAATTTGATCTAATTGTAACCAACCCTCCCTATATAGAATATAACGATAAACACTTGCACCAAGGTGATGTGCGCTTTGAGCCTTTGTCTGCATTGGTTGCAGATGATGCTGGATTAGCTGATATTAAACAAATAATTACACAATCACGTGACTATTTACATTCTAATGGCTATCTTTTAATTGAACACGGATTTGAGCAAAGTGCAGCTGTTCGCCATATATTCAACCAAATGGCGTTTATAAATGTAAGCACAGTGAAAGATCTTGGTAATAACGACCGCGTAACTTTCGGACAATGGCCTTAACTTATTAAAAATAGCCCCGTTGTTTGTTTGCATATGTTTTAAGGAACTCTTTGTGATGGAAGATTTTTTATTTTCAAATGAACAACCACCTGAAGTAGTAAGTGAAGAGCAAGGAACATGGAAAGTTCTAATTGTTGATGATGAACCCGAGGTTCATGCTGTTACGCGTTTAGCGTTGAGTGATTTTAAGTTTCAAGATAGACGCTTGGAGTTTATTAGTGCTTATTCCGGCGCAGAAGCGAAAAAGTTGATTGATGATCATCCTGATGCGGCCATCATCCTGCTCGATGTTGTTATGGAAACAGACGATGCGGGTTTGCAAGTAGCAAAATACATTCGTGATACCGTTAAAAATAATTATATTCGCATTATTCTACGAACCGGGCAGCCAGGCCAAGCACCCGAGCGCCAAGTAATCGTAAATTACGATATTAATGACTATAAATCTAAAACAGAACTTACCGCACAAAAATTATTCACCGTTATGATGGCAAGTCTTCGCTCGTATCGCGATATTATTTCGATTGAGCAATCGCGTGAAGGGCTAGAAAAAATAATCACCGCTTCGCGCAATATTTTTGCAACCCATTCAATGGATAACTTTATTGAAGGCGTGATGCAGCAGCTTACTTCTTTACTAAACGTTGCTGATGAAGCCATGTATGCCACCACCTTAGTTGCACAAAATCCGTCAGAGGAGATGAATAAAAAACTGATTGTTTGCTCTGGTACCGGCGATTTTGCTAAGCGCGAGGGAGAAGAGCTAGAAACCGTACTAGCAGAAGATCAATTACAAGCGTGCCAAGAGGCCCTTGCTAACAAAGCAATTGTGTACAAAGATGATTATTTGTTTGCTTATTGCAGCAGTAAATTTAACCATAATTCAATGTTGTTTGTATCAGGTGTGCCGTCAAAGTTGACGGATACACAACGAAACCTAATTGAAATCTTTTCTCAAAATGTGCAGTTGGCATTTGAAAATGTGCAGTTACATACTGAAGTTGAAGCCACACAACAAGAGCTTGTTTATCGTTTAAGTGAAGCCGTTGAACAGCGCTCGTGCGAAACGGGTAATCATGTAAAACGGGTTGCTTATATTTGCTATGAATTAGCATTAGCCTACGGGTTATCTGAAGAGCAAGCGAATTTAATTCGCTTTGCATCGCCTTTACATGATGTGGGTAAAATAGGTATTCCGGATGCAATTTTAAATAAGCCTGGCAAGTTAAATAGCGAAGAGTGGGAAGTTATGAAAACTCATGCTGGCAAAGGCTATGCTATTTTGAAAGATTCACCGCGTAAAATAGTCAGCGCAGGGGCATTAATCGCACAGCAGCACCACGAAAAGTGGGATGGTTCTGGTTACCCTAGTGGATTAAAGGGGGAGCGTATTGATATTTTTGCCAGAATAGTGGCATTGGCTGATGTGTATGATGCACTGCGCCATAAACGTTGTTATAAAGGTGCGTGGACACTTGAAGAAGCGGTTGCGGAGATAAACGCAAATAAAGGAACGCATTTTGATCCTAAACTTGTTGATGTATTTAATGATAAACTTGAAGACCTCGAAGCGGTACTTTTACGCTTTCCTGACAAAACACATAACTAAACAGAAGTAACAATACATATGGATTATTTAGCATTAAAACACTCACACATGGCCATTGCGCTAGTGAGTATTATTTTATTTTACGTACGTTCTTTTTCTCGTATGGGCAGTGGCAGCCTTGCCAAAAATAAATTGGTTTTTATTGGTAGCCACAGTATAGACACTTTATTAATTGTCTCAGCCATCGGCTTAATGGCAATGGCTAAAATAAACCCATTAGAGCAGCTTTGGTTATTAGAAAAAATTATTCTAGTTATCGTTTATATTGTTGTGGGTATTATTAGCGCTAAACAAACGACAACCGTTCCAAAAGTCGTATTTTTAGTACTTAACACCGCTGTTATTTTAGCTATTGGTTACTTAGCAACAGCGAAAGCACCGCTGTTGTTATAATTAACAATGCCTATTTAAGCTTTGCACACCAAAGGTGTAAAGCTTACCTCTTCAATTCATTTCTGATTATTGGTATCTAGCTTTAAAATTAGGTAAACTACGTCCTCGTTTTCTAGAATGTTGTAGTATGAATGACCACCCTCGGGTTTGATGAACACGATGAATCTTATATAGAAGATGCTTACGATGATTTTTTGCCGCCGGCTATATATCGTTGTATCAAAGCTGAAGCTAAATGGGACCCTCAAATAGACTTAACACCAAGTCTTGAAATACTCACTGCGTTTGAGCAGCAAATAGAGTCTATTTGTCAGCAGATGCCGGACGAACATGATCGCCTAGATAAACTACTTGATAGCTTTTATAGTGAGTGGCTATTTAGTGCATCAAGCTTGAAAGTTCCTGAGTATAAGTTAAATAGCATCAGCTACACCTTGTCTATGCGCAGTGGCACACCGACAACCTTAGCTATTTTGTTATGCCACTTTTTACAGCATGCTAAACTCGATGCCAGTGTAAGCATAACTCAAGGCGAAGTGGGCATTCACGTCGCAATGAGTGATGAAGAGGGTTATCTTGTCGACCCTAGCAGTGGCCAACAAAGTTGGTACATCATTCCTGAGAATATTGATGAAGAAAACCCTCAAGAACAAGAGCCTTTAGAGCTTATTTTTGAAGACGAAGTGTATAAATTATTTTTAGCGCAGCAAAAATGGTCTTTCATTAGTGAAAATAAATTTGGTCATGCATTAACTTGCGTCGATTTATTAATGGAAATGTTAGGTGATGATCCCTATGAGCGACGCGACAGAGGTTATTTACTAAATCAGCTTGGCTGCCCTAAAATGGCACGAGATGATTTACAGTTTTTTGTTGATGAATGTCCTGATGATCCTGCTATTGAAATCATTCTACATCAAATTGAAGAACTTGAAGACAATCATAAAACTCACCACTAAGAATAAAAAATAGGAAATGTTATGGCTGATCCCCAAACTGCATTAATTACCAATGATGCCGTTGTACTTGGTTTATTGGCGATTATTTTAGGGTTTATTTTCAAAACCTCAAATAGTCAACGCCCAGGTCTTGTGGCATTTTATAAATATGTACCGGCATTATTGCTGTGTTATTTTTTGCCGTCATTGTTAAATACTTTTGGTATTGTTGATGGTTCTCAATCTAACGTGTATTACGTCGCTTCGCGATATTTACTGCCTGCGTGTTTAATTTTGCTTACCATCAGTATTGATTTAAAAGCGATTATTAATTTAGGTCCTAAAGCATTAATTATGTTTTTAACCGGCACCGTAGGTATTGTGATTGGTGGCCCATTAGCTATTTTAATAATGAGTGCTGTTTATCCAGAAGCGGTAGGGGGACATGGCCCTGACGCTGTTTGGCGTGGTATGACAACCATTGCAGGTAGCTGGATTGGTGGCGGTGCAAACCAAGCATCTATGAAAGAAATGTTTGAAGTGGGTGGCGATATTTTCTCAGCCATGGTCACCGTGGATGTGATAGTGGCTAATTTATGGATGGCAGTATTATTATTAATGGCAGCTAATCATAAAGCGATTGACGCTAAAGCCGGTGCAGATACCACCGCGATTGAAGACTTAAAGCAACGTGTTGAAAAATACCATGCAGAGCATGCGCGTATGCCAACGCTAAATGATTACATGATGATTATTGCTATTGCCTTTGGTATTACCGGTTTAGCGCACTTTTGTGCAGATATTTTAGGGCCCTTCTTTGCCAATAATTATGCGTGGGCAAAAGAATACAGTTTAAACAGTAAGTTCTTTTGGCTTATTGTTATATCAACGACGATAGGTATTTGCTTATCGTTTACCAAAGTACGCCATATTGAGGCGTTTGGTTCATCGAAAGTGGCGTCAGCCTTTTTGTATATTTTAGTGGCATCGATTGGCCTGCATATGAATGTAATGGCGATTTTTGATTCACCGATGTATTTTGTTATTGGTGCAATTTGGATGTTAACTCACGCAAGCTTAATGCTCATTGTGGCTAAATTAATTAAAGCGCCGTTATTTTATATGGCTGTTGGCTCACAGGCCAATGTAGGTGGCGCAGCTTCTGCCCCTGTTGTGGCCGCTGCGTTTCATCCGTCACTGGCACCGGTCGGCGTATTATTAGCTGTACTTGGCTATGGTGTAGGTACATATATGGCGTATATTTGTGGATTAATGATGCAAGCAGTTGCACCATAAGGAATTAAAATGAACAACCAAGTTATTAATATCAATGAAAT
This sequence comes from Pseudoalteromonas sp. 23_GOM-1509m, assembly GCF_000518425.1. Classification (NCBI taxonomy): domain Bacteria; kingdom Pseudomonadati; phylum Pseudomonadota; class Gammaproteobacteria; order Alteromonadales; family Pseudoalteromonadaceae; genus Pseudoalteromonas; species Pseudoalteromonas sp. 23_GOM-1509m. The sequence continues at coordinate 30,823 of NZ_KI912433.1, read as the reverse complement.
AGAACTGGCAAATAATAAACCTTTTGTTTTATTTGGTGGCATGAATGTGCTTGAATCACGCGACTTAGCGATGCGTATTGCCGAGCATTATGTTGAAGTGACCACTAAATTAAATATTCCTTATGTATTTAAGGCGTCATTTGATAAAGCCAATCGATCCTCAATTAATTCTTACCGTGGTCCAGGCATGGAAGAAGGCTTAAAGATATTTGAAGAGATTAAAAATACCTTTAATATTCCGCTTATCACCGATGTGCATGAACCTCATCAAGCAGCACCGGTTGCAGAGGTTGTTGATGTTATTCAGCTACCGGCGTTTTTGGCTCGTCAAACAGACTTGGTGGTTGCAATGGCTAAAACAGGCGCGATTATTAATGTGAAAAAGCCACAGTTTTTAGCTCCGCATGAAATGCGTCATATCATTACTAAATTTAATGAAGCCGGAAATAATAATGTGGCCTTATGTGAACGTGGTTCAAGCTTTGGCTATAACAACCTAGTGGTTGATATGCTAGGTATGGATGATATGAAAACCATGGCTCCCGTTATATTTGATGCAACTCATGCGCTGCAGCGTCCTGGCGGTCGAGCTGACTCAGCCGATGGTCGTCGTGCTCAAGCTGCTGAACTTGCCCGTAGCGGTATGGCATTGGGTATTGCAGGCTTATTTATTGAAGCGCACCCCAATCCAAATGAAGCAAAATGTGATGGCCCCTGTGCATTAGCATTGAGCAAGTTAGAAGGGTACTTATCGCAAATGAAAGCGGTGGATGATTTAATCAAGAGCTTTGCCCCTCTTGATACCAGTGCTAGCGATTTATAAAGTTGATTAGCACTTTAAAAAGCGACTTAGGTCGCTTTTTTTATGGCTTGAATATACTCTTTCCTAGCATAGGTATATAATTCACCGCATAAGAAAAACTAATTCTAAGCTTGGTTGCCATGTCAAGACGAGTTCCTCCATTAAACGCGCTGAAAGCTTTTGAAGCTGCAGCACGTCATTTAAGCTTTACTAAAGCCGCAGAAGAGTTGTATGTCACGCAAGCTGCGGTGAGTCATCAAATAAAAACGCTTGAAGAGCATTTAGGCTTAAAGCTGTTTTTACGTAAAAATCGCTCGTTATTATTAACCGAAGAAGGCCAAGGTTACTTTTTAGATATTAAAGAGATTTTTACTCAGCTAATAGATGCAACTGAAAAGCTATTAGCTCGTGGTGCCAAAGGCTCGTTAACCGTAAGTTTAACCCCCAGTTTTGCGATTCAATGGCTCATTCCTCGATTGAGCTTATTTAACGAATTACACCCAGAAATTGATGTGCGAATTAAAGCCCAAGATCAGGATGAAAACTCGTTAACAGACGATGTTGATATCTCAATTTATTATGGTCGCGGTCATTGGAGTGGGGTGCAAGCCTATAAACTGCACACTGAGTATTTAGTGCCGTTATGTAGCCCGTTACTGTTAAATGGCCCCAGAGCGCTTAACCAACCCAGTGATTTAGCAAACCATACCTTGCTACATGACACCACCCGTAAAAACTGGAAAACCTGGATGAAAACCGCCGGCGTACGTAATGTACAAGTTAACCAAGGACCTATATTTAGTCATTCTTCTATGGTGTTACAAGCTGCGGTACATGGCCAAGGTGTTGCAATTGGTAACAGCGTACTAGCAAAACCAGATATTGATGCAGGACGTTTAGTGATCCCGTTCAATCACAGTTTAGAGAGTAAAAATGCCTATTACTTAGTGATCCGTGAGTCACAAAATGAGTTAGGCAAAATTGTATCGTTTAAAGACTGGATGTTAAGTTTAGTTGAGCAGGAGCAAGAATATTAATGAGCATCGAATGGGTTAGAAGTAGTCAGCAACCGGCAATCGCACAGTTTATATTTGCTCATGGCGCAGGGGCTGGCAGTGATTCTGAGTTTATGCAAATCATGGCTAAACAACTCAGTGAGTACGGTATTGACGTTGGCTTGTTTGATTTTGAATATATGCAAATTGCTAAACAAACTAACAAACGTCGCCCACCAGAGCGAGCGCCTAAACTACTTACTTATTTTGAACATATAGTGACTCAAGCTGATGCAAATTTACCGCTATTTATAGGGGGTAAATCAATGGGCGGGCGCATGGCATCGATGCTTGCCTGTTCGACCTCTCATCCTGTTTTAGGTGTGCTTGCGTTTGGTTATCCGTTTCATCCTCCGGGCAAGCCAGAAAAACTGCGTACAGATCATTTTGCAGACATACCGTGTCCTTTTTTAGTATTACAGGGGGAAAGGGATACCTTTGGCACCCGCGAAGAGCTTGCCACAATGGCCATGCCAAAGCAGCCAAAGTATGTATGGTTAACGGATGGTGACCACTCACTAAAACCGCGTAAAAAAAGTGGCGTGACTGAGCAACAAAACCTGAATGCTGCGGCAATACAGGCAGCAAGCTTTATAAAGAATACGCTTGAAAATTTAAAAGAGGATAAACATGATTAAACTATTTTTATTAGCAGGCAGCTTTTTTTGCATGCTTTCAGTGATACTGGGCGCATTTGCTGCTCATGGTCTGAAAAGTCGTTTATCAGAGTACTCCATTGGTATTTTTAAAACCGCCGCTGAGTATCAAATGGTGCATGGGCTGGCGTTAATTGCAGTGGCTATTTTAATTAAGTGGGGTATGCACCTCAGTATGGCGGGTGGTTTTTTTATTGCCGGTACATTGTTATTTAGTGGCAGCTTATACTTATTGGCTTTAACAGGGTTGAAGTGGCTGGGCCCAATTACCCCATTGGGTGGGCTGTGCTTTATTATTGGTTGGATAGTTATTTTAGTGCAAGTTGCACGATTTAAGTTTTAAAGAGTTTAAGGGTTAATATGTCTAGTGTTGTGATTTACTGTCGTAGTGGTTTTGAAAACGATGCCGCTGCTGAAATAACGTTTCACGCTGCCGAACAAGGATTTGCTGGGTATGTAAAAGCAAAACCAAATACCGGTTATGTTATTTATGAATGTTTTGAAGCGCAGCACAGCGACGAAATAATCAAAAAAGTTGATTTTAAAAATATGGTGTTTGCACGCCAATGGTTTGCCGGTAACCTAATTGAAAATATGCCCGTAGAAGATAGAGTAGGCGCTATTGTAGATGCCGCAAAAGATTTTACTTTGTGTTCTGAGCTTCGTGTCGAAACACCCGATACCAACGAGGGCAAAGAGTTACTGACTTTTTGTAAAAAAATATCAACTCCGCTTAAAAAAGCCCTCGAGAAACAAAACACTGTATTGCGTGAGCCAAAAGCAAATCGCCCAGTAATGCATGTGCTGTTTTTAGCTAATAATACTGCGTATGTGGGTTACTCATATAGTTATAACAACTCTCCTTTTTTTATGGGGATCTTACGTTTACGTATGCCAAGCGATGGCCCAAGTCGTTCAACGCTTAAGTTAGATGAAGCGTTTAATGTGTTTATTCCTGAGCAACAGCGTGAGTCACGCGTACAAGCTGGGATGCGCAGCGTTGATTTAGGTGCATGCCCAGGTGGCTGGACTTATCAGTTAGTTCGCCGTGGTATGTTTGTTAGCGCGATAGATAACGGCCCAATGAACGAAAGTTTAATGGAAACGGGTCAGGTAAAGCATTTTAGAGAAGATGGTTTTAAATACCGTCCAGAAAAAAGAAACATCACTTGGTTGGTTTGCGATATGGTAGAAAAGCCGACTAAAGTGACTAACTTGATGATTGATTGGGCAGTAAATGCTTATGCAAAAGAGCTTATTTTTAATCTGAAATTACCGATGAAAAAACGCTTTGATAGTGTGTATGAATGTTTAAAAATGATCAGAGAAGAAATGGCGAAGTACGGCATAAGCTATGAACTTCAAGCTAAGCATTTATACCATGATCGTGAAGAAATAACGGTGCACTTAAATGTCACTAAAGTGCCACAGAGCTTATATAGTTAATCTATTAGCGAGTATAAAAAATGGGCCAAGTGGCCCATTTTTTATTTTAACTACGGTATTGTGGTCGGTAATTTTCAACCCATAATCGTGTGGCACCACATACCGCCACAGGCATAACAATTAAATTTACAAATGGGATAGCGGTTAGCAGCAACACGGCAAAGCCAAACCCATAAGATAACCCTTGTTTGCTTTTTAAGTCATTTTTCATTTGTGTAAAGCTAATTTTGTGATTATCAAAAGCATAATCTTTATATTGCACCGCATACATCCAGCAGGTAAAAAGCACCCATAGCACTTGGCCTATTACAGGTAGTACCCACAATAAAATAAAAAAGCCAATAGCGCGTGGGAGGTAGTAGCAAAGCTTAGTCCATTCCCGGCCCAGCATTCGCGGAACATCTTTAACTAAATCAGCTAATCCGTCGTCGTTAATTTTTTGACCAGTTAAGTAAAGCTCTACCTTTTCACTTAGTAAGCCATTAAAAGGTGCGGCGATAAAGTTAGTAATAACGGTAAATAACATACTGTAACTAAACAGCACCACCAGCACAGCAATTGGCCACATTAACCATTCGAGCCAACTTAGCCATTCTGGGAGCATGGCGTTTACGGCATTAAAGCCATCACTAAGCCAGCCAAATAAAAAGAATAAGGAGCTACCAAATAATAAAATATTAATAAGTAGGGGTATAAGTACAAAGCGTTTTAGCCCTTTTTGACTAATTAACTTAAACCCTGAAAAAAAATATTCCATACCTTGTGTTATTTGCACACTAACCTCATCGATTATTACTATTTTAGCTATTATAAATAGCTTGATGATTTTAAACAGTACTTTTAAGTAACAAAGTATTTAATAAAGGGTATTTACAGATGGTATGTAAATAAATGATTTGTTGATAAGTACATTTCAAATCGCCACCTTGTATTGAATGGCAAACGCTCGTGAAATAGACGAAAATAGCATAGATGCTGATTTCAATATTATGTATAGTCAAAAGACTATAATAAATTATTATAAACAGGCCCTAAAATAGAGCGACGCATTTAGCGTTAGTGATTGTTGAGGAATATAATTTGATTGAAATAATGAGAGTCAGAAAGCTGCTTTCTCAGCAACAAAGTATATTATCGAAAATAGCACTCGGTGCGCCACTTGATGAGGTACTGGAAAATATTTGTTTATCTATTGAGGAGCTTATTGAAGACTCTTCTGCAAAGTGCTCTATATTAACGCTCAAAGGAGAGCAGCTATTTCATAGCGCGGCACCTAATATTGCACAGGGTTATTGCCAAGCAATTAATGGTGTGAAAATAGGGCCAACTGTCGGTTCATGCGGTACTGCAGCCTATGAAAAAAAACGCATTATTGCCGCAGATATTTCAACATCGCCATTATGGGATGATTATAGAGCATTGGCGTTAAGTTATGGTTTAAGGTCATGTTGGTCTACCCCCATTATTTCAACAAAATCAGACATTTTAGGCACTTTTGCAATTTATCATGACAGCGCAAAGTCACCGACACCACAAGATTTAGAATTAATAGATTTTTTTGTTGATTTCACCAGTATTGCTCTTGAAAAGCACACCGAGTCACTAAGATTAAACGCGTTGCTTTTTGAATTACAGCAAAGTAATGAAAAGTTTAAAGCCTTTACAAAAGTGCTTCCTGATCTAACCCTCATTTTGAGTGAAGAGGGGGAGTATACCAATGTTTACGGCACAGCTAATGAAAGTTTATATTTAAGCCAAGAGCACGTTATTAATCAAAATGTCAGAGATATTATGCCTCCTGAAGATGCAAATCCTATTCTGGCGGTGATTGACAAAACGTTGCAAACTAATGAAGTTCAAGTGTTTGAATATCAGCTCAATATAAAAGGTAAGCAGCTTACATTTGAAGGGCGAACAGCTCCCCTTGAAAGTTACCAGCCTAATAACCCGTCACTGAGACATGTGGTGTGGATGGCCAGAGATATCTCTAATCGCAAAGCTGCCGAAGAAGAAGTACAACGGTTAGCATTTTTCGATCCGCTCACTAACCTTCCTAATCGCAGAATGCTCAATGATAGGCTCAGTATGTATGTGGAGCGAATTAAGCAGTCTGATCATTCTGGCGCACTCTTATTTTTAGATTTAGATAATTTTAAACGCATAAATGACTCACTAGGTCATAATGCAGGCGATGAAATACTGGTTGAGTTATCACAACGATTAACAGCTATTTTGAACCCGGCAGATACCCTCGCACGAGTCGGTGGTGATGAATTTATTATTCTTATCGAGCATGTCGGTGATAGCCACATGCAAGCTAATAGTGAATCTGAGTTGATTGCTAAAAAAGTACAAAGTGTCTTTTATGAAAAATTTGAAGTGGGCGATTTAGCGTTTCAGGTCAGTTGTAGTATTGGTATTTGTTTGATTAACACGAGCAATGCCATAACCGCTAATATTTTAAAATTTGCAGATACCGCTATGTATCGCTCTAAAATGAAAGGCGGTAATAGTAGTAGCTTTTACGACCCCGCACTGCAAACCTTACTGGAAAATCAAACTGAGCTTGAAACTGACATTGTTAGGGCTATCGCGTGCGATGAGTTTTGTGCTTATTTTCAGCCACAATTAGCAATTGATGGAACCCTTGTGGGTGCTGAGGCATTAATAAGGTGGAATCATCCAACCAAAGGACTTATCCCCCCTAATGCATTTATTCCAATTGCCGAGCAATTTGGCTTAATTCAAAAGTTACAAAATATTGTATTAAGAGATATTTGTATTTTACTTGAAACACTTCGAGATAATAACTTACTCGATGACAGTTTTAGCGTATCAATTAACATTAGCCAGTGTCAGTTTAATTCTTCCACTTTAAAAGGTGAGCTATTTAAAGCAATTGAAGCGTTTGACGTCTCGCCAACTCGAATTAAATTAGAGATCACTGAATCAATGTTAGCGGGTGACTTGATGGGGACCGTAAAGCAAATGGAAGAATTAAAATCGCAGGGATTTGTGTTTTCAATTGATGACTTTGGTACGGGCTACTCGTGTTTAAAACATTTAAGCGTGTTTCCTATTGATGAGTTAAAAATTGATAAAAGCTTTATTGATAAAGTGCTCAATAGCGCATCGGGTCAAAGTATTGTGCAATCTATTATTGGCTTAGGTCATAGCTTAAATATTAACATTGTGGCCGAAGGGGTCGAAAGTGCTGAGCAACTAACAATATTAAAGTCGATGGGCGTGAATGCAGTGCAAGGTTATTTATTTGCAAAACCATTAACCCACAGCAACTATTTAACATGGCATAAACAGCATCAATAACCCTGTATTTATCACTAACAGAGCGACAGGTTTAGTTGCCCTAATCGATAAGTCGCGTTGTTTGCGTACCCACTGCGCAGCAACGTTTAATAACGTACCGCGCTTTTGCTAAAGCAAAAATGTATATTTTTTGTTTGTTTGATACCGTGATGTAATTTATCTTTTATTATTGTGTAACTACTACACAAATCATTCCTGAGGCATTGGTTTAGCGTTTTTAACGCGTTAAACTAGTCAGGAATTGGCAATAAGTCTACTTGTTGTGACATTACCTAGACGTGAACATGACAAGTACTTAAAACTCGCTTTTGAGTTGCTTTGTCGTTTGTTGAAACTAGGGTTTAGTGTGATGTCATGGTGTGTCGCTATGTCGGTAACTTTAAAGAACCATTAGGAGCGATAAATGAATACCACTAAAGCAACTTTAAAGTCGGGTGAAACACATTCTTCCCGAGTTAAGTTTCTGGATGGGGTTGATATACCCGTATTTTTAATCAGTGGCGGTATATTAGTTTTATTTGCCGCGCTGGCCCTTTACGACATTAAACTGATGTCTGATTGGATAAATACGGCCTTTGCCTTCTCAACCAAAATATTTGGCGCCTTTTGGCAAGTCCTACTTTTATTAACCTTTTTGATTGGCATTTTCTTAGCTATCGGCCGCACTGGCTCAGTGGTACTGGGTGGCTTAAAAACCCCTGAAATTTCTACCTTTAAGTGGATAAGTATTATTATGTGTACTTTGCTTGCTGGTGGCGGCGTATTTTGGGCCGCAGCAGAGCCAATGGCACATTTTATTTCTCCGCCACCGCTATTTGGTGGTGAAACAGGCACTAACGATGCCGCTTATAACGCACTTGCACAAAGCTTTATGCACTGGGGATTTTTAGCCTGGGCTATATTAGGCAGCTTAACGGGCATTGTTTATATGCATCTTCATTACGAAAAAGGCTTACAGCTTAAACCTCGTACTTTGCTTTATCCCGTATTTGGCGATCGTGTTATGAAAGGGGCGCTTGGTACAATTGTTGATGCATGTTGTGTACTCGCTGTGGTTGCTGGCACTGTAGGTCCAATTGGTTTTTTAGGCTTACAGGTGAGTTTTGGCCTAGATAAATTGTTTGGTATTCCTGACACCTACACCACACAAGTAGTTATTTTATTTAGTTTAATTGGCATTTACACACTTTCAGCGGTAAGTGGCGTTACTAAAGGTATTCAGCTGTTAAGTCGTTTTAATGTTGTATTGGCTGTAGTGCTGATGTTGTTTATATTCCTGATGGGGCCCACTGCGTTTATTATTGATAGCTACATTCAATCGTTTGGCTTGTACTTAGATAACTTTATACCTATGGCTACGTTTCGTGCCGATAAACCATGGTTAGACTGGTGGACCGTATTCTTTTGGGGCTGGTTTTTAGGTTATGGCCCTTTAATGGCGATGTTTGTTGCGCGTATATCGCGTGGCCGAACTATCCGTGAAATGATTTTACTCATCTCTGTGGTTGCGCCAGTGATCACCTGCTTTTGGTTTACCATTGTGGGTGGCTCAGGCATATTTTTTGAGTTAAATAATCCAGGTGTTATATCAGAACCTTTCGCAGGGCTTAATTTACCTGCGGCATTGTTAGCCATTACTGAGCAGTTACCCATGGGGTTTGTTGTGTCTGTATTATTTTTAGTACTGACCACTATTTTTGTGGCAACAACCGGTGACTCAATGACGTACTCGGTATCTATGGTGATGACCGGTACCGATCATCCGCAAACATCAATTCGTGTGTTTTGGGGAGTTATGATGGGGGTAATGGCTGCATTACTCATCTCAATTGGCGAGGGCGGAATTTCAGCGCTACAGTCCTTTATTGTGGTGACCGCGGTGCCAGTTTCTTTTGTGTTACTTCCGTCACTGTGGACAGCACCACAAATAGTTAAAAAAATGGCAGATGAGCAAGGGCTCTAATAGCACATAAAAAAGGCGCTCGTTAGCGCCTTTTTCTATTTTATACATCACTTAAATTTTAACAAAAAACAGCCACATTTCTTCAGGCTATATCAACTCTACCGGATTAAAATAATTCACTAACAAACAATTTAATTTGTTGATTGAGCAAGTTTGTTAATTTTCCCCAAACTATTTAATTATTTTAAAAATGAGGCCAGCTCGTCAACGTGCGTTTGAGTTTCATTTATTAAAAGTCCAATTTGTGCCGCTGCTTCGTTTGACGTTTTGGCAAGGTTACGTACTTCGTCAGCAACCACGGCAAAACCTCGTCCAGCTTCACCGGCTCTCGCTGCTTCAATGGCCGCATTAAGAGCAAGTAAATTAGTTTGATCTGCCACGGCATTGATGGTGGTGACCGTAGTTTGAATTTTCCCTAATACGGTTGACATTGATTGATGCGTTCCAGTAACTAATTTGTTTCTAGAAGAGACATTACTACCAAATACAACGTATTTAGAAACCTTACCGTTTAAATCGGTAATAGAAGAAATAATGCAATCTAGCGTTACGTCTTCATTTTGATGCGTCAATGACATCATTACTTCAGTCGGCTTGCCTTGGTTGAGTATTTGAATACGTGAAGCATCTAAATGATCCCTTAAATTACCAAACACACTCGCTATGTTTGAGCCCTCAGATATGTTTAATTGCTTTTTGGTATACTCATTGGCAGATAGGAACTGGCCATCTTCATTAAACTCAATCACAGCCGAGTGGCTACTTATTGCATCTTTTTGGTTTATTTGTTCAAGTACTTGGCGCTTAATTTCGCGAATATCTGAACTTACGCCCACAAACCCTGTGTGCTGGCCATTATCATCAAATGTTGGGTTTACCGACAGAACAATCCAATATGGCACACCATTTTTATCAAAATTTAGTATTTCTTCATAAAATGGTTGTTTGTTTTTAAGGTTTTTTGAAATCCGCTTAACGGTTTCTTTGTCTGTTTGTTCTCCCTGCAAGAAATTGCCTGGTTTTTTGCCTTTTACTTCTGCAAGTGTATAACCTGAAAGTACTTCAAAGCCAGGGTTAACATATTCTACTAAGCCATCTTTATTGGTAATAAGTACACTAGTACTGGTATTGCTGACCACTTTAGATAACAGTTCAAATTGCTTATAGTCTTCAACTTGTGATTGTTTTGATAATACAAATGCAGACAACAAGGTATTATTAAAGTTAAAAGTAGTGTGGGCAACATTATAATAAATATTGTCTTTTACAGATAAACACAGTGAACCGTGTTCGCTATTTAAAGCATCTTGTAAAACGTTTAGCAATTTAGTGTTTTCTTTGGGCAGTAGTGCAGCGTCGGCACTGTTCGACGTATCTAAATTATTCGCAACAAGCTTTGAGTTATCATCGAAGACTGCATAGATATCTTCACCTAAACTCAGAAGTGTTTGCCAAGCTTGCTCATCTAACACTCTCACAGGCTCAGGTTTAAATACATGAAGCGAGCATGTATCAAGCTCTTTTAATGTAAGCGGGCTAATGTGTTGGGTTAAAAACAAGTTATTTCCACAAGCAATGGTTTTGCTTGTTGGATTATAACGTTTATTTAAATAAGTTAATGTATTAGTGTCATTAGTTTGGTTAAGTGTCTTACTTAGCGATTTAAACTCGTCATTCACTGCAATAACAGTGTTGTCGTTGTTAGCGATAATCGCAGCTGCTTCGTGTGTACTAACTAGCTGTTTTGCAAACGCCTGTTTTCTTTTTTTTGGGCTAAACCACATTATTTATTCCTAATTTACACTCTAATTGATTGCATTATACGCCCGTCATAGTACATGTAGGTCAAACTATTGTTTTTTATTTTGCAATAATAATTTTGTGTCGGTATTTTTTAAGAGTAATGACATAAAACATAGTTATTGTTCATTTGTTACAATGCGTTATAGTTTGCTAACAAATAAGAAAATAAATTAGAGATAACCTATGCAGTTAATAGATTTAACCCCTGATGATCCCGATGTGATTAATGTTTTTTCTGATATCGACAGACTTATTAATTCTTTATATCCAGTAGCGACAGCACAGTCATTGTCTGTTAGTCAATTGGGCCAACCCAATGTCTATGCAATAGGCTTGAAAAATGAAGAGGGGATTATTGCTTGTGGGGCGATTGTTATGCAGTTTGATACCCAGCCCTATGGTGAGATACGCCGTTTATATGTCAAACCTAGTTATCGCGGAAAAGGCTTATCGCGCCGTATTATGCAAATATTATTACACCATGCTGGCGAAGAAGAAATCCCAATCATAAAGCTAGAAACAGGGCCAAAGCAAAGACAATCAATCCATCTTTACGAGAATTTAGGGTTTGTACAATGTGCCCCTTTTGGTGAATACACAGAAAACCCGAACAGCCTATTTATGGAGCTTGCGCTCAGCTAATAATACGCTATTTACTGTTTTTCTTTATCAATTTTAATCCTCACTCGTTACGAGTAGAAATACTTGTTGGACATGAATCGCTATTTTTCTTTTAATGCGCGCAACTAGCCGGTTTGGCATTCATAAATAAAAGAGAAAGATAAATGAAAGAGACAACATCACTTGAACAAGCTCGTACGAGCTACAACGTTCGTCATTGGAGCCAAGGTTTTTTTGGTATTAATGATCAAGGTGATGTGTATGTTGCGCCTAAGGCTGATGCCCCACAGCAAACCATTGCATTAACAGACATTGCTAAGCAGCTTGAAGAAAAAGGCTTAAGTTTGCCGGCGTTAGTTCGCTTTCCACAAATTTTACACCATCGCGTGCATAGCTTATGTGGTGCATTTAATACTGCAATAGAAAGCTATGGTTACCCAAAAGACTATTTATTAGTTTACCCAATTAAAGTTAACCAACAACGCGAAGTAGTTGAAGAAATTGTTGCCAGCCAAGCACAAGTAGAAAAAAAACAGCTGGGTTTAGAAGCAGGCAGCAAGCCAGAGTTATTAACCGTATTAGCGCTGGCTGAAAAAACCAGTGCGGTGATTGTTTGTAATGGCTACAAAGATAAAGAATATGTGCGTTTAGCGTTGATTGGCGAAAAGCTGGGCCATAAAGTGTATATCGTACTTGAGAAACTGTCTGAGCTGGATATGGTACTTAGCCAAGCTAAAGAATTAAATGTAAAACCACGCATTGGTATTCGTGTGCGTTTAGCATCGCAAGGCAAAGGTAAGTGGCAAGCCAGTGGCGGAGAAAAATCTAAGTTTGGTTTATCTGCTTCTCAAGTGCTGTATGTAGTAAACCGTTTAAAAGAAACAGATCAGCTAGATTTAGTCCAACTGGTGCATTTTCACTTAGGTTCGCAAATGGCCAACATTCGTGATGTGCGCTTAGGTGTAAGCGAGGCTGCGCGTTTTTATTGTGAATTACGTAAGTTGGGTGCACACATAGAGTGCCTTGATGTAGGCGGCGGTTTAGCGGTTGATTACGACGGCACGCGCAGTCAATCACACAACTCAATGAATTACAGTTTAGCTGAATACGCAAATAATATTGTGTACACCATCGGTGATATTTGTAAGCAGTATGAGCAGCCTTTCCCTACCATTATTTCAGAGTCGGGAAGAGCATTAACGGCGCATCATGCAGTGCTTATTTCCAATGTAATTGGCACCGAAACGTATACACCAGAAGAAATAGAAGCACCAGCAGATGAAGCGCCGCAGCTACTTAAAAACATGTGGACGTCATGGCAACAACTGCATGTGCTTACTGATGACCGTGCATTAATTGAAATTTTTCACGACAGCCAAGGTGATTTAGCCGAAGCGCATAGTCAGTTTGCGATGGGATTATTAGATTTAACCCAGCGTGCATGGGCAGAGCAAATCAACTTACGCGTTTGTTATGAACTCAATAAATTAATGGATAACAAAAACCGTTTTCATCGACCGATTATAGATGACCTTAATGCGCGTTTAGCGGACAAGTTTTTTGTAAATTTCTCATTGTTTCAGTCATTGCCAGACGCGTGGGGAATTGATCAAGTGTTTCCAGTATTGCCATTAAGTGGTTTAACGCAAGCACCGCAAAAGCGTGCGGTGTTATTGGATATTACTTGTGACTCAGATGGCGCTTTAGAGCATTATGTAGATGGCCAAGGTATTGAAAGTACGTTACCAGTACCTGAATACTCAGCCGATAAACCCTATTTAATGGGATTTTTCTTGGTGGGTGCCTATCAAGAGATTTTAGGCGATATGCATAACTTATTTGGTGATACGCACAGTGCTATTGTCAATATGGATGAGCAAGGTGTTGCCAGCATTACAGAAATTAACCACGGTGATACTGTCGCTGACATGATGCGTTATGTACATTTAGATGTTGAAGGTTTTCAGCAGTCTTATGCGCAGTTAGTAAGCGCAAAAATTACAGTAGATGAACAGCAAAGCGTCCTCGACGAATTGCAAAGCGGCCTTGACGGCTACACTTATTTAGAAGAGTTATAAGCAATGTCTAGCTTGTTTGGTCATGTTGACCACTCATTATACTCAAATGGGATGACGTTTTTACGTCGTCCTATGGTACAAAATATTAACGCGATTGAAGCCGATGTAGTAGTACTAGGCTTACCGTTTGATTTAGCCACCTCTGGGCGCCCTGGTGCCCGCTTGGGGCCAGATGCAATTCGCAGAGCGTCGGTGCATTTAGCATGGGAAGATACTAAATATCCGTGGACGTTTCCTTTGTTTGAACGGCTAAAAGTAGCGGATGCTGGCGATTTTACCTATCCGGTAGGCGATCCTGAGTATTTTACTGCCCAGCTAGAAATGGCGGCAGAGCAAATACTTCGCCAAGGTAAAACATTATTAGGCTTAGGTGGCGATCATTTCGTAACGTTACCGCTGTTGCGCGCACATGCAAAAATTCATGGAAAAATGGCGTTAGTGCATTTCGATGCGCATACCGACACCTACAGTAATGGGTCGCGTTTTGATCACGGTACTATGTTTTATCATGCGCCAATGGAAGGGTTGATTGATGTTAATCACAGTATTCAGCTCGGCATTCGTACCGATTTTGATCAAAGCAAGCATGAGTTTGCAGTGATTGATGCTATGCAAGCCAATGATCTTCATGCGAATGATATTGCAGCGCAGATTATTGAGCGAGTGGGCGATTTACCGGTTTACTTAACCTTTGATATAGATTGTTTAGACCCTGCCTTTGCGCCAGGTACAGGTACACCAGTATGTGGTGGTTTAACTTCTGATAAAGTGCTGAAAATTTTACGTGCACTCAAAGGCATTAATATGGTGGGTATGGATGTAGTTGAAGTATCGCCTTCTTATGACCAAAGTGAGCTCACCGCCATTGCCGCAGCAACGATTGCCAGTGAATTATTGCATTTGTGGGCACTTAAGCATAAATATTAGCATGTTTTAATGCAGCTCAAAAAAGCGCCAATTTGGCGCTTTTTTTGTATAAAAATAAGAGTACTATGAAAACTGCATATTGTGCTTTTTAGCATAAATAAAAAACACCGGAATTTCGATTATTACGTAAGTTAAAAAAGTAAACCAAAACCAATTAACTTCAAATAGTAACCAGCTAAATTGCACGCCCGAGTTGTAATAAAGGCGAGATGCAATTAATAGCGTAATGCCTGTTGCAAATAAATCTTGTACCGATACCTTTTTAAAGCTGCTGCCTGCAAAGCGCGGATAAATAAACCCGTAGCCAAGCGTTATCATAATGATGACTAATAACAATAAATTCAGTTCAGGGGTCATAGTGGTTTATATTGCCTCGCATATTCTATTCGCTCTTGAGAGCTTGGGTGCGTTGATAAATACTTTAACCAAGTATCATCAAGGGTCGCCTCTTGTGCTTTTAAATTATTTTCCAGTGCTTCAATTGCATCAGCAAAGTCGTGGTTAGAATATCCTAATTTTAAAAGATTTTTAATAGCATATTCATCGGCCTCTTGTTCCATATCTCGTGAAAACGCTTGTTGTAAAAAAGATGAACCAGAGCCAAGCACGACCTCTAATATCCCTTCTAAATCACCAAAAATAACTGCAAATACAACGGTGCTCGCTGCAGCTTGTGCTGCAAGGCGAATGCTGTGATGGTGCTGAACATGACCAATTTCATGAAGTAAAATAGCACGCAGGGCATCAGGTTCATTCTTTAATAGCTCAACAAGTTCGTCAGTCACAACAACCCGCCCATTAGGAAGAGCAAACGCATTAGCTGAAAAATAATCTGACTGATAAAAAGAGAGTCTAAATTTTGCACTGTCTAAATTGAGTGAGTTAAGCATTAAACGCCATTGTTGCTGTATTTCTGATTGCTTATTAGTAGAAAGTTGAGAAGGTGCTAATGCGACTTTTTCTATCACACTGAGCGTTTGCTCTCCCATCGTTTCAATTGTCGAGGCAGGTGCTAAGTTAACGTTATAAACGGCTGCTGACGGTATTAAGCGGTACAAAATTAACCAAAGCAATAGGGGAATTAGCAGCACAGATGCAACAATAAGGACTTTATTTTTTTCTAAGCGTTCACTCAGCCCATGCTTTTTAAGCGCGAATGGCCACCTAAATTCTACATCTTGAGGAATAAATCGACCACCGTTAGCAAAAATTAACTCAGACGCCATGCCAGGTAACGGGCTATCAAGTTGGCAATCGTCTAAAGTTGATGAAAGTAACGTCGTATTCTCAGAGTCAACAAGCGTTATTTGCTCATGGGAAAGGTGTGCGTAGCTTTTAATATATTGGCTGCTATTAGGGTAATAATAACAGCCAAAAATAGGATAATTACTCATTAGGTGAGTGAAATATCAATATCAAACACATTAGCAGCTTCTTCAGCAAATGATGACTGCTCATTTTGTGCAACATCAATCAACGAAAGCGCACCGCTATAAATAGTGACTTCAGTAACCGATGCTAACAGCTTTGCTCTGCGTATTTTAGCCCAAGGGTAGGCAAGTCCTAAGGTAAACATAATTGCCAATACATTGGTAAATAGTAAGATGGCATAGTCAATGGCTTTTAAGTTCGAATCAAAGGTAGCGACTTCTGAAAATTCACTGTTATTAAAAATATGATTTCGAATAAGCGAATGATAAACAGCGCCTACCAGTGTTAAAAACGCAACATACAACACAGCAATTAATAGCGGCACTACAATTGTCGAAAGGCTAAAGTTTTGTGTGTTTAAGTTATCGATAGTTAAGGCACTTGCACCAGCAAAGAAGCCAAAAATAACTAAGCCACCTATTGCAACTCCTAGGGTAATAAGTGCTGCGATATAATAGCGTTCGCCCTGAAGATTTACTGTAAGTGGTTTATTTCCATAGCTGATGTTTTCATGCATATATTGATCAATTCGCTTTAATACATACGGCAGCAATAGGTGTAATGTGAATACACTTGCAATAGGCAATAAAACAAAGTTAATAAATGCATCGCCGTAATTACCTGAAAAGGCAAAGCGCACATTACGATGGCGAGTCATACGCATATTAAAACGCAGACCTTGGTTGATGATCCACGGCAATAAAAATAAAAAGCCAATAGCAAATAAAAGGCCTATCGCCGGTGCGAGGCTGCTAAGTAAGGTGTAAATTAAAAACACGATTACCGCTAAAATGCGGCCTTTTAGAATTTGTATAGGAGTGGCTAGGTAGTCAAAGCTATGACCGTCGATACGCGTATGACCGTAAAAATAACGGTAGGTGCGCACTTTTGCCCATGCCGAGTAAATTCCAAGCGTAAGTACGCTCAATAGTATATTGACTATCCAAATACCAAAAAATTCACCGCCTCTGCCGCTAAAATTTACTATGCCACTAAAAATGGGAGAGGCAGTTGGTGGTGTAGAGGGATTTGTTTCATTTGAAGTTGGGTGTATTGATTCCATTTAAAAAAAGTCCTTGTAATTTTTTGTAAATTTACCCTTTTTAGAGAATAAAAACAATCTTTATGATTAGCTAGCTTATTGTAAGTAGGCTAATTTTATTGCTTTTACTGTTTATGGGGCTGCACTTTAAGTCACCTCTGGTATACTGTGCAGATAATTTAACGGGGCTGACATGATTTCAAAAAACCAACTTAAACTAATTCGCCAGCTTGGCCAAAAGAAGTACCGCAAGCAACTTAATCAATATCTTGTACAAGGCGAAAAAAACGTATTGGAGTTATTAAATAGCCCATTAAAAGTAACCGATGTGTTTGCAACGCAAAACTTTATTGATACTAACCAAGCGGCATACCCCAATACGCATTTTATTGTTGCTGATGAAGAGCAGCTAACAAAGGCCAGTACTTTGGTAAGTAATAATGCGGCGATTGCAATTGTTGATATGCCAAGCACCACATTACCTGATGAAAGCAGCTTAATATTGGCCTTAGATGGAGTGTCTGATCCGGGTAATTTAGGTACCATCATTCGCGTGGCTGATTGGTACGGTATAAAACACATTGTTGCCAGCACTGACAGTGCCGATCCGTATAACCCAAAAACAATTAGCGCCACTATGGGGTCATTTGTTCGTGTATCGGTAAGCCAAGTTGATTTACCTGGCTATTTAACATCTTTGGATGTGCCTATCTATGGTGCATTTTTAGAGGGCAAGAATGTTCATCACTGCCAGTTTGCTGGGAAAGGGGTGTTATTGATGGGCAGCGAGTCACATGGTATACGTCAGCAGTGCGCAGCGCTGGTAACAAATAAAATTACCATCCCTGCCTTTGGTGGTGCTGAATCGCTTAACGTGGCAATGGCAACGGGCATTATTTTAGATAACTTTAAACGCCAAGCTTAACCTTTTGCCTAAAAATAGGTTAAATTGTAACAACTAACAAAAATAATAAAAATTGGTAAAACAAACAGATGCGCTTAAGCACTATAAAATTAGCGGGCTTTAAATCCTTTGTAGAGCCCACTAAAATTCCATTTCCGGATCAAATGACGTGTGTTGTCGGCCCTAACGGCTGTGGCAAATCAAATGTCATTGATGCGGTGCGATGGGTGCTTGGTGAAAGCTCAGCTAAAAATTTACGTGGCGATGCCATGACGGATGTTATTTTTAATGGCTCCACTAACCGCAAGCCCATCTCACAAGCTTCTGTTGAACTCATATTTGATAATACCCAAGGTAAATTACCCAATACCTTTGCTGATCGTAACCAAGTGGCTATTAAGCGTTTGGTAACTCGCGATGGCCAATCGCTGTACTTTTTAAATGGTAGCAAATGCCGCAAACGTGATATTACCGATATATTTTTAGGCACTGGGCTTGGGCCGCGTAGTTACGCCATTATAGAACAAGGCATGATCTCGCGTTTAATTGAGAGCAAACCGCAAGAGCTGCGTGTTTTTTTAGAAGAAGCGGCTGGGGTCTCTAAATACAAAGAGCGCCGCCGTGAAACACAAACCCGCATAAAGAGCACCCGAGAAAACCTAGAGCGACTCCTCGATGTTCGCCAAGAGTTACAAAACCAGCTTGATAAACTTGCAGTACAGTCGGTTGATGCTAAAAAATATCGCGAATTTAAAACCCAAGAACGCACTTTAAAGGGGCAAATAGCGGTATTAAAATGGCAAAAGCTGCATCAGCAACAAGTTGATAAAAGCGCACAAATAAAAAAACTGGATGAACAAATCAGCTTTTTTAAAACGGCGCATTCAGGCCATGATGATGTTCTGGCAAGTCTTGAAGCTCAAGTACAAGTTCAGCAAGATAAACTTAATGATGCACAGCAACAGCAGCACCATACACATACCGAATTGACTCGCAGTGAACAGCAGGCAATTAGTATTAAACAACAAACGCTGTCACTGAAACAAAATTTAGCCAAGTTAGAGCAACAAAAAAATCAAAGTGAAGAAGTAAAAACGCAGCAACAAAGTCTCTGCCAAGAGTTAGATGACAGCTTACAACAGGCTGTAGAGCATAACTTAATGTGTAGCGAGCAGGTTATAGAGCTTAGCGATGAGGTTAATCGGCTGCTGGAGATTAAAAATGCTGACACATCACACTGGCAATCACTAACAGAAGATTATCAACAATTGCATAATCAGCAGTTAGCGCATACCAACGCAGTAAAACATACAGAACAGAAAATCAGTTATGTTAAGCAACAACTAATGCAGCTTGATGAGCAAATAGATGAGTTAAAACGCAGTGAGATAGAGCAGCAATTAACTCAGCAACAACAGCACAGACAAGCCCTGACTGAGCAGCTAGCGAAAGCGCAAACGGCTCACAGTAAAGGCCAAACTGCGCAAACTGCTCAGCAGCAACAGCTAGATGATGCACAGCAAGATTGGCAGCATTTATCTCAGCAAGTAAATGAATTAAAAGCCGGTATAGCGGGGCTACAAACTACTCTTGGGCTTGAAAAAAGCAGCGATGAAAGTTTAACCTTATTTAAGCAGTTAACTGTTCAGTCGGGTTATGAGTTTTTAGTCGAGCAGGCGCTGTCATCACTTGAGCATATTCATATATCACAAGGTAAAGCAGAAAATAGCACGTGGGAAATTTCATCGCAGTCTGCAGCTAAGCACAGTATTGCCGCGTTTATTACCTCAGGCGTGTATCCTGAGTTATTAAATCATATTTCTTATGATGAAGCCGGCGATATAAGCGCACTTAACGACAATAGTTATATTGCGGTTATAGATAAGCAAGGGGCATTACACGGTCGAAACTGGCATGTAAGTGGCGATAAAAATGCAGAAAATTCCTTATTATTAATGCACAAAAAACTCAAGCAGCAAGAAACCTTACTTGAGCAACAACAACAGGCATTGACGAACGCACACTCCACACTTGAAGATCATCAAGCGCAAGCTGCATTAATAACCGAGCAGCAAAATGAGCGCAAAGACACTATTCACCAATTAGCACAACAACTTGCTGTAGCAACAACGCGTGGCGATATGCTTAAAGCGCAAGCTGATCAGCATCTGCAGCAGCTAACAAAATTACAACAACAGCGTCTGCCTCTGCTAGAGCAACAACAGCAGTTAAGCGAATTATTGAGCGAAGAGCTCGATAAAAATGAACAGCTTGCACAGCAGTTACAGGCCTTAGCTGAAGAGCTTAACCAAGCCGATAGCACACGAATAAATAGTGATGAGCGTTACAAACAAGCTTTGAATAATGCTGAACAATATAAAACACTAGCGCATCAGGCAAACCTTAATGAGCAAAAAGCACGAAGTGAATGGCAGCTCAGTCAAACAAAACTGAGTCATGCTGTACAGGCGTTTACTAGTGCCGAAGAGGGTGCGCAAGAGATAATAGAGCAGATTGAAGCGTTACTTATTCCTGAGCAAGAGCTTGCACTAAGTATTGAGCAATTATTAGTACAGCACCAACAAGGCGAACAAACCCTTGTGGATATTCAGCAGCAGTTAGCTCAAGCAAAACAAGAATTACAAAACAAACAAGCGAGTTTAAAAACGTCACAAGCTGAGCTGGTGGCATTGCAAGATCAGCATCAAAAGCTGAGTATTGAAGAGCAAAGCTTACTAATAAAAGCGCAAGCGGTACTAGAGCCACTTAGTGAGCTTAATCAAAATTTAAAACAGGTATTAGCAGAGCTTCCTGCAGAGTTGTCATTAAATGCGGCGCAAAATCAACTTGCTGGAGTAAGTAATCAGCTAGAGCAATTAGGAGCCGTTAACCTTGCAGCCATTGATGAATTTGAACAAGCGAAGCAAAGAAGTGATTATTTAAATAATCAGCTGGACGATTTAACCCAAGCATTAACAGCTTTAGAAGGCGCTATTCATAAAATAGATCGTGAAACAAAAACGCGCTTTAAGTCTACGTTTGATCAGGTAAATCACGATTTTGGCCAGCTTTTCCCCAAAGTGTTTGGCGGCGGCAGTGCTTACTTAGAATTAACTAGTGACGATTTACTCGAAAGTGGTGTTAGTATAATGGCAAGGCCACCAGGTAAAAAAAATTCGACAATTCATTTGTTAAGTGGTGGAGAAAAAGCGCTGAGCGCATTATCATTGGTGTTTTCTATATTCAGGCTCAATCCAGCTCCATTCTGTATGCTGGACGAGGTAGATGCTCCATTAGATGATGCCAATGTGGTTCGTTTTTGCCGTTTGGTTGAAGAAATGTCACAATCTGTGCAGTTTATTTATATTAGTCATAATAAAATTGCAATGGAAATGGCGGGTAGATTAACGGGTGTAACCATGGCAGAGCCCGGCGTGTCGCGCATGGTTGCTGTGGATATTGAACAAGCGGTGCAACTTGCACATGCATAATTTTATAGTCATTTGCTGGTTATTTTAGGTAAAATGATGGCTGTTAGGCATATTAATAATAAAAGGTGAGGGGATGGCCGAAGAATTAAGATGGGTTTTAATTGTGATCAGTGTATTTGTCATTGGTGGCTTATTAATACACGGTTTGTGGTCAGTAAGAAAAAAAGAGAATGCTGAACTCCCTGCAAATGAGCGAGTCGAGCCTGTTCAAGAACAGCAGCCTTCATCTGTACATACTGAGCCACAAGAGCCAACGTTAGCGCAACGAGAAGAGCCACAAATGAGCGAGTTAAACTTCAGCGCTGATGAACCACAGATAGACGAAAGCCCAGTAAATACACCTATCGAGGATGACCTTGAAGTGGTAACAGAAGAGGCCGCAGACACACAACAAGATGTCCCTAAAGACGTTGCAGACTTTGTCATTGTGCATATTCAAATGCCAGAAGGGCTCACTATGCAAGGCAGTAAATTACTGCCTGCTGTTAACACGCTAGGTTTTAAATATTCAGAAGAAGGCTTTTTTAATCGCCACCTAGACCCAGCAGGCCAAGGGCCGGTGTTATTTAGGCTGGTGAATATGTATAACCCAGGCACGTTCGATATTGATAATATGGAACAATTTAGCACCGCTGGGGTGAGCTTATTTATGACTCTGCCATGCGATGGCGACGGTTTAGCCGCGTTTAACATGCTGCACAGCGCCGCTAAAAAAATAGCGGATGAATTTGGTGCCGATATTTTAGATGCAGAGCGAAATGTAATGACGGTAGAGCGTATTCGTCAATATGTTGAACAGGTTCGCGCATTTTCTGCGTAACATACGCATAAGTTAAATTTTGTAAGCCACTGGGCGTTCACTCGTCAAAGTGGCTTTTTTTATGTTTTTTGAGGTCTACATGACAAGCAGCATTAGTGAGCAAATTAATCATCTTCGTACCACGCTTGAGCAACACAATTATAGTTATTATGTGCTTGATACACCCAGCATACCTGATGCCGAATATGACCGCTTGTTACGGACACTAAGTGAATTAGAAACCCAGCACCCTGAGTTTTTAACAGCCGATTCACCCACTCAAAAAGTTGGAGGAGCGGCGCTTGCCAAGTTTGAGCAAGTAGCACACCAAGTGCCAATGCTATCGCTAGATAACGCCTTTGGTGAAGACGAATTTAGTGGTTTTAATCGTCGTATTAAAGAGCGGTTAATGAGCACTGAGGAGCTTACATTTTGCTGTGAGCCTAAACTGGATGGTTTAGCGGTATCGATTATTTATCGCGATGGAGTTCTGGTTCAAGCGGCGACCCGTGGCGATGGTTTTACTGGCGAAAATATTACTCAAAATGTAAAAACAATCCGCAATGTGCCATTAAAATTGCGCGGTGATGATTACCCTCGTGAACTTGAAGTGCGCGGTGAGGTATTTATGGATAGCGCGGGCTTTGAAAAATTAAATGCAGAGGCAGAAAAACGTGGCGATAAAGTCTTTGTTAATCCACGTAATGCGGCGGCAGGAAGTTTACGCCAGCTCGACTCAAAAATTACCGCAAAACGGCCATTGATGTTTTATGCCTACAGCACCGGATTAGTTGCCGATGGCACCTTACCTGAAGATCACTATCAGCAACTTGCTAAGCTTACCGATTGGGGATTACCACTGTGTCCAGAAACCAAATTAGTTGAAGGCCCAAAGGCTGCGCTTGCCTATTACAATGATATTTTAACGCGTCGTAGCGAGCTAAAATATGAAATAGATGGCGTAGTAATAAAGGTAAATAAAAAAGCCTTACAAGAGCGCTTAGGCTTTGTAGCTCGTGCACCGCGTTGGGCAATCGCTTATAAATTTCCGGCGCAAGAAGAAATAACGCAATTATTAGATGTTGAATTTCAAGTAGGGCGCACAGGGGCAATTACTCCCGTAGCACGACTAGAGCCGGTATTTGTTGGGGGTGTTACGGTATCAAATGCAACGCTGCATAATGCCGACGAAATAGCTCGTTTAGGCGTTAAAGTGGGCGATACTGTGATTATTCGCCGCGCAGGGGATGTTATCCCGCAAATTACTCAAGTGGTACTTGAGCAACGCCCAAGCGATGCAAAAGAGATTGTCTTTCCAACTATGTGCCCAATTTGTGACTCGCATATTGAACGGGTTGAAGGTGAAGCCGTTGCACGTTGTACCGGTGGCTTAGTATGCCAAGCACAGCGTAAACAAGCGATTAAGCATTTTGCATCGCGTAAGGCATTAGATATTGACGGCTTGGGCGACAAAATTGTTGATCAATTAGTTGACCGAGAGCTGATCAAAACCCCGGCTGATTTATTTATTTTAAAGCAGGGACATTTTGAATCACTTGAACGAATGGGGCCTAAATCAGCTAAAAATTTAGTTGCCGCGCTTGATGATGCAAAAACGACTACCTTAGCAAAGTTTTTATATTCACTGGGTATTCGTGAAGTCGGTGAGGCAACCGCGCAAAACTTAGCTAATCATTTTTTAACGCTTGAAAACGTAATCGATGCCAGCATTGAACAGCTGATTGAAGTAAGCGATGTAGGTGAAATAGTGGCAAAGCACGTGCGTGGCTTTTTTACTGAAGAGCATAATTTAACCGTGGTGAACGAATTAATAGCCCAAGGCATTAACTGGCCACAGTTAACAGCGCCATCAGAGCAAGAACAACCGCTAGCGGATTTAACTTATGTGCTAACTGGGACGCTTAATACGCTTAATCGCAATGATGCGAAAGCGCGCCTACAACAATTAGGTGCCAAGGTATCTGGCAGTGTTTCAGCCAAAACGGATGCGCTAGTGGCGGGCGAAAAAGCCGGCTCTAAACTAACTAAAGCGCAAGAACTCGGTATAGAAATACTGACAGAGGATGATTTAATTACTTTGTTAGAGACTCATAATGGCTAGTTTTACAAATATACTTAATACCTTGTTAATTGACCTAGGCCAGTGGCTGCAAGGCTATTTGTCGCATTTATCATTGCTTTTGATGGTGTGCTTAGTGTCGCTTTATGCGGATGACATTTTAAAGCTCACCAAAGGCGTGGTAGCTAGGCGTCACTTTATTATAAGAGTGGCATGTTTTGTGTTGATCACCGCGTTTGGGTTTGGTTTATTAGTGGTGTGGTTAAGCCCACTGCTAACTAAAGCCTTACTGTTTTTTGGTACTAAGTGGTTAGGGCTCACATTATTAGCTGCATTTTTTATTTTGGGCACTATTGCCGATAGGAAAAACCAGTTGTGAGCCGTTATGGACCTGAATACTGGGATAAATATGGTAGCTATCGTACACCAATAGCGTTTCATTTGAGTATTTTAGTGTTACTGCGGGCCTATTTTATTTGGGTGATTGCCGCGCTGAGCCGTCGTCCTGAACTTGATCTAATGTCATTGTTTTTTAAATCAAAAAATGATTTTTTTATTGCCATAGCGATTGGTGCTGTGGCAATTGTACCCACTATTTTGTTTTGTTTACGCAGACCCAGAGACTCGCATCAAGCTACGAAACGGTTAGCGCGTATTTGGCGATACATGCGTTGGCCGCTTATTGCTTGCGCGCTAATAGACTTGTCGTGGTTAAGTATCCAGGCGGCCCATAGTCATTATCGCTTTTCACTGTTTTTAGCCATACAAATGGTGATTGTATTGTGGGTATTGTGGTATTTGGCAAAAAGTCGTTATTTAAGTGTTTTTTTTAGTGATTGGCCCGAGCCGACAGAAAAAGCAACCGATAAAAAGTAAGAGATTATGCACACTATTAATAAAAAAATAGCGCAAGTAGTGGCCTTTATAGGGCTGATTATTATCTGCGTTGGCTATTTTTTATCATTAGGCGAACATATTTGGTTTAAAGGGATATTGCTATTGTGGATAGTGGTATTTTGTTCGTGCTGTTACCGGTTAACGCCGTTATTTAAAATGCGTAACCCGCTGCGTAACTTTATTCAGCGTGATGCGCAGCATTTGTTTGTTTTTAGTTTAACCGGGTTGTTTGATAAAAAGAATGGCCCGCATTGGTTAGTCATCAGCAATATTGAGTCAATAGAGATAAAAGACGATGAGCTAATAGTGCATAGTAATAATGACAGGCAATTAAGCGTGAGTATTCCTGGTAGTCAAGCTCAATTACACGCTTATATAAGCTGTATACTTACAGCAACAGAGAAGCACCGTATAGTGTTTAAATAGCGTTGATCGTGGTATTAGCCACGGACGTAATGATAGGCTGTCAGCCAATGCTTTTGGCTCAGTATGAAGCAAATTTATAACGCAATGAGGTTGTTATGTTGAAATGGAACGATATTGTTAATTTTGCCAACCATGGCAATCCGACACCGGTTCAAAAAGTAGTTAAAACAGAACAGCAATGGCGTGAACTGTTAAACGAAGAGCAATATTACGTGACCCGTAAAAAAGGCACAGAGCGACCAAATAGTTCAACTAGTTGCACACTATTAGAACCGGGAAAGTACGTATGTGTGTGTTGTGACAACCTACTGTTTGATGCGGATGAAAAGTTTGATAGTGGCACAGGATGGCCTTCATTTACACAACCTGCAACGGTTGATGCGATAGGGTATGTAATGGATAACAGCCATGGCATGGAGCGAGTTGAAGTTGTTTGTAATGTGTGTGATGCGCACTTAGGGCATATTTTCCCTGATGGCCCACTTCCTTCCGGCTTGCGCTACTGTGTAAACGCACTGGCAATGAAAAAGCTCTAGGGCCTGTTGGCCTTTCAAGGTTAAATTTGCAGCAGTCTGTTTGGTATTTAGGCAAGGCAGAGCCTATGTGGTGTGGTTATTCCCCATAAATGGGCGATAACGTAGCATCAATTCCAAACAGGCGCTGCCCAAAGGGTTCTGCCAAGGGACGATTAACTCTTTGTTGCCTACATGGATGTAGGTAAGGGGCGTGAGCAGGACGCGGAAGCTTTGCTCGGCTTTTACTTATTCTTACATGGATGTAAGCCAGTAGAATAACGCAGGAGCAGTTATCGAGCCCACTAGGTTACAAACCTCACGCCGCGATTAAATCGTCCCTTGCTTGAACAAATTTTAATCCGCAAATGTCAACAGGCCCTAGCTAATCTCTAGTTTCATTTCTTTAGCAATCTGAAGTAGTTTATCGAACCGCTCTGATTGCTCTTCTGCTAAGGGTGATTTTTTTAATAGTTTAAAGCACTTTTGAGCCAATAGACTATTAAAAGAGCCACCCTGTTTTTTTGATTTATCCACTAAACACTGTAATAAGTTAAGCGCAATACTTGGATTGTGTGGCATGACCCTAAAGGCTTGGCTGAATGCTTCTAAAGCAACATTTAACTGGCCACGCTCAAACTGTTTAACTGCATGATTGTTAAGTTCCTTCGGCCCCATTTTAATATCACGTCTTTCACTTTGCTGTTGCTGTATATAACGCAAGTACGTCGCGTCGCTCCTACTTGGGTGGCGTTCGCAATGATCAATAATTTGGCTAAATAGCGCTTGCGCCTTCTGATGAAAACCTAATTCATGTAATGCTTTTGCTTTATCTAGGGCACCATCGACTGAACGTATTTGAGTATCGCTGTCATCAAGTTGTTCAATCAACTGTTTCGCTTTTTTATGTTCATCTTTTAAATAATAAAGGCGTGCATTGAGCACATCGATTTGAGTTTGTGCATTACTGGTTGGGAATTGTGTTTTTAGCTCATTAATATATTTATTTGTTTGACGGGAAATTCTGTTTATTTGGTCACTTTGATCTGTGGTTAGTGCAAAATCAATCCCAGCACGAGCCGCATTTAAATAAATGTCTGGGCTATCATGCATAGAGTACTTAGCATAAGTGGCAATATCTTTTTGAGTTAAGTAGCTGGTTTCATAATCTCTATTAATGAGCGATACGCTGTTCAGTGATTTTTGACGGTCTATATTACGC
The DNA here is from genome assembly GCF_000518425.1 of Pseudoalteromonas sp. 23_GOM-1509m. Lineage (NCBI taxonomy): Bacteria > Pseudomonadati > Pseudomonadota > Gammaproteobacteria > Alteromonadales > Pseudoalteromonadaceae > Pseudoalteromonas > Pseudoalteromonas sp. 23_GOM-1509m. The sequence goes on along the minus strand of NZ_KI912433.1, from coordinate 3,341 downwards.
GGGGCAATATGGGCTGCTTGACTTAAAAACTCTTGAGCTAAGTCAAACTGGTTTAGTTTTATTTCTAAACGGCCTAATAAGTCTAATGCAACTAGTCGTGTTTCATTACGTTCAAGCATAGTTTTAAGCATGCGTTGAGCCAAAATATGCTCATTGTTAGCAATTAAGGCTTCTACCAATCCTACTTTTGCCCATGCAAACTTTTGAATATTCAAAACTGATTTAAAAAAGTCTTTCGCTTCTTGGTTTTGTTTTAGCGCCAGTAAAATATTACCTTTTAATCTAAGCAGAATAGGGCTGTATTTATTACTTTTATCAAGCTGAGCATTAATTTGTTTTAATGCTTTAGACTGGTTATCGTCATCAATTAAAGTGTATATAGCTTTTAAGTCGCTTTTGCGTTTGAGAATACGCTCTATGCGCACTCTTAGCTCTTGTACAGAGAAAGGTTTTACTAAAAAGTCATCGGGTTGAAGTTCTAACACACTGTGAACTAACTCTCCGCTAGTTTCCGCAGATGTAAAAATAAACCCAGTAGAGTGTTTTATTAATGCTTTAGCGCGTAATTCTTCATAAAGCTGGTAGCCATCTTGGCGTTTGCTTAGATTAAAAGAGCAAATTACCAAGTCAAATTCTTCATGTAAGCATTGTTCTTTTGCCGCTAGAGCATGATCTGCAAAACGCATATGTCCAAAGCCAATTTTTTCGAGCGACTGTTTCATGTAGCTTTGAGCAAGTGGCTGCTCCTCTACAATCAGTATTTTTGCTTCATTAAAAATATTTTTAGACATTGGCTTAAGCGTAATTGAATTTAACACAGACTATAATCAACAGTTTAGACGCTTACAAGGTAATTTAAAGATTCGCTTCGAAGATGAGAGCTTATTAAGCAAATTAATTCTAAAGGTTTATATTTTTATCTTAAAAGAGCTAAAAACCCATTTAAAGTAAATGGATAGCACGCGTAATAAAGTAAGTTTAAACAAAATGATTTTGGAGATAATAAAACTCGGAAGATAGGTTTTTAGCATGTGATTGGTAATACTGATTTTTTGAAACCGAAGAATTGCTTGATAACGAATTTCTAAATGGCAATTAATACTGAACGTGAACTAAAGGAGTGGAGGATAATGAATATTAAAATGGAAGGTGATACTGGAGGATTTAGATTTTTGTAATATGCACCATTCAAAGAATGGTGGGTCGTACTGGACTTGAACCAGTGACCCTCGCCTTGTAAGGGCGATGCTCTCCCAACTGAGCTAA
>NZ_KI912433.1:0-1370 GCF_000518425.1 Pseudoalteromonas sp. 23_GOM-1509m | reverse complement strand
TTTATATGTGGTGGGTGATACTGGACTTGAACCAGTGACCCTCGCCTTGTAAGGGCGATGCTCTCCCAACTGAGCTAATCACCCACATATAAATTCAAACGCTACTATTAAAGTTTAATAGTACTGGACTTTAACCAGTGAACCTTGCCGTTACTTGTAAATAGCAGTAGGCTCTCTTTTTTCTAAGTGAGCTAACGCCCATATAGAATATTAGATACGACACATTAAAATGTGGTGGGTGATACTGGACTTGAACCAGTGACCCTCGCCTTGTAAGGGCGATGCTCTCCCAACTGAGCTAATCACCCGCATCTAAACAACACCACATTGCTGCGTTGTTGTGGGGCGCTATTATAGATAGAGTTGCAAATGTGTCAACACTTGAATGATAAAAATGTGCTGAATGAAGCTTTTATAAACAATACAGTGCGAACGGTGTTCACTTTATCAACAAACTAATATTAAACGAACAATTGTTAAGCTTAATGTTTATTTAAAGTCGGCGGCGTAGACTAAATAGATGTCATTAGTGGTCGGATAAACAATAAAATATTTATGTAATAAAAGGCTAACTTTCAATAATTGTATTGCGTGATACAAATTAGCGGGTAATAAAAGTTATTTAAAGTTTAACATGCCAATGAACAGCGCTTTTTTAGTAGTAAAACAGCACCAAGCTAATTTGCATATAAATGTATACCTTTTAAATTATATTCAAACTCATATTATCGGTTGAATAGGGTACTCAGTCGTATACATGTGGCGAGTACAACAACGTAAAGCGCAACGTGACATCTAAATTAGTATGAAAATCTGTTTTTTAGCACGTATGATAGCCAGTTTGTTGAAATTTAAACCATTTAAATAATGTCGCATAAAAAACTGTTGACTTTATTTTGGGGGGTGCATAGAATGCGCCCCGCACTAAGCGATACACGACGTGATTATCACCGAGCGTATTGAATAAGTTGGGGCTATAGCTCAGCTGGGAGAGCGCTTCGCTGGCAGCGAAGAGGTCTGCGGTTCGATCCCGCATAGCTCCACCAATTTTAGTGTTTGTCCTAGGGTACAGTTTTCTGTGTCCCCATCGTCTAGAGGCCTAGGACACCGCCCTTTCACGGCGGTAACAGGGGTTCGAATCCCCTTGGGGACGCCATTTAACTTTTAGTTAAAGGCGGTTTTACCGAGAAAATAGCGTAACACATAAAGCTCGAGTCTTTATTTGTACTATACGCCATTACCTTAAAAGCTCAGGATGTGAGTTAAACTAATCGATTGTCCTAGTGACACATATTCTGTGTCCCCATCGTCTAGAGGCCTAGGACACCGCCCTTTCACGGCGGTAACAGGGGTTCGAATCCCCTTGGGGA